>JAUMWJ010000018.1 GCA_030529655.1 Eubacteriales bacterium | reverse complement strand
GGGATCACGGCCGCGATAACGACTTAACAGCACCATGGCGGCTGCCAGCGTTTCACGCAGCGGCGCTTCCACACCCACGGCGCGATAACCGCGCTTATATAAGCCCTCGCCGCTGGTATCCAGGCAGATGGCAGCGCTGTCCTTGAAAATGGAAAAACGGATCTGATATTTGATGCCTGTTTCAGGGAATTGCTCCAGATGATAATGCGTTTTGAGCCGCTCCACGATGGCTTTTTTGATAATGGACTGGCAGGCAGGCACGGAATGGAGCTGAGAGGAAATGGAGTAGCCCTTGACGGGAAACGCCGCATCACGGGGCAGGTAATCTTCCCAAGCGATCGCCCTTGTGCCTTGAAACAGCTCCTCAAAGCTGCGAGCCGAAAACTCACTCAACACCAGCATCACACGAGCACCGCAGCGCAGATTGATATTCAATCGGGCGCAGTCAGACAGGCTGCCTCGGCACAAAATACGGCCGTTTTCCACCTGCACATCCTGCAGTCCCAGCTTCTTTACTTCATCACCTACCAGTTTTTCCAATCCCAACAGGCAGGGAATCAAATATGTGACCATAAGGTACCTCTTTTTATCGACATATAGTTTTGTTCAGTATACCGCGCCGCAATAAAAAGCGCAACCGAAAATTTACAGTAGCGCAGAACGGATTTTTCGGTTATAATGATACCGGACACAAAAAAGACCGTGTCAACTTAAAGTTGCGTCAAAAAAATGCGGAATGCAAATGAAAGTTGATAGACATTTGCCACATTTTTGCTATGATAAAGTCAAGGACAGACAAAGGAGGAAGTGTATGGCGTTTGGAGATCGTCTGCAGGAGATTCGCCACAGCAGCGGTTTGACGCAAGAACAGTTTGCCGAACAACTGCAAGTATCCCGTCAGGCCGTCAGCAAGTGGGAGTCCGGGAAAAGCTATCCGGAAATCGAAAAGATTTTATATATCTGCCAGCGCTACCGTGTATCGCCCAACGAGCTGTTCGGGGAAGAGGTGGGATTGGAGCAGGCGGAAGAATCTGCGAGACAACCGGAGCAGGCCGGCAGTCACAATCTGAAAACGGCATTGACTTCTTTCTTCTACAATCTGTCACCCAAAAACAAATGGCTGGGTGCGGCCACCCTGCTGGGTATCGCACTGCTGGCACTGTTATTGGGCGTATGCTTGAAAGGAGGCACAACGAACATGATGACGATGGTATGGATCGGCGCTATTGTGGTTTTCGGCGTTGCCGAAGCGTTGACGGCAGGACTGGTATCTATCTGGTTCGTGATCGGCAGCGTGGCAGGCCTGATCGTCGCCATCTGCGACGGTGCGCTGTGGCTGCAGGTGGTGCTGTTCTTTGTGGTGTCGGTGGTGACGCTGATTGCCACAAGACCTTTGGTAACGCGCGTTGTCTACAAGGACAATGTGGCCACCAACGCCGATCGGGTGCTGGGCAATATGGCCCGTGTGACAGAGGTGATCGACAACACCATCCCTACCGGCGCGGTGTACATCGACGGCAAAACATGGACGGCACGCAGCGCACACGATGAGGTGATCGCTGTGAGCGAAATGGTACGCGTGGTCAAAATGGAGGGCGTTAAGCTCATTGTGGAGAAGTAAGCAAAAACCATCATATACATTATTTTAAGGAGGAACAAGTATGGATATTCCCGGCTACATTGGTATTATCGTTTTAGTGGTGTTGGTGCTCATTATCGTTGTGAGCAACATCCATGTGGTGCAGCAGTCCAAGGCATATGTGGTAGAGCGTCTGGGTGCTTTCCACGCCGTGTGGGGCGTCGGTCTGCATCTGAAGCTGCCGTTTGTTGAGCGTGTGGTGAAGAAGGTGTCCCTGAAGGAGCAGGTGGCGGACTTCGATCCCCAGCCCGTGATCACCAAGGATAATGTCACCATGCAGATCGACACGGTCATCTATTTCCAGATCACCGACCCCAAGCTGTATACCTACGGCGTGGAGTACCCCATGAACGCCATTGAAAATCTGACCGCCACCACCCTGCGTAACATCATCGGTGATCTGGAGCTGGATCAGTCCTTGACATCCCGTGACACCATCAACGCCAAGATGCGTACCATTCTGGACGAGGCCACCGATCCCTGGGGCATTAAGGTCAACCGTGTGGAGCTGAAGAACATTCTGCCGCCCAAGGAGATCCAGAACGCCATGGAAAAGCAGATGAAGGCCGAGCGTGAACGCCGTGAGTCTATTCTGCAGGCAGAAGGTCAGAAGGCCAGCCAGATCCTGGTGGCACAGGGCGAGCAGCAATCCGCTATTCTGAAGGCGGACGCCGCCAAGCAAGCCAAGATCATGGCCGCCGAAGCTGAGGCAACCTCCATTCTGAAGGTGCAGCAGGCGATGGCAGACTCCATGCGTATGCTCAACGAGAACGCACCCAACGATCAGGTGATCAAGCTGAAGGCGCTGGAGGCGTTCCAGAAGGCCGCCGACGGTAAGGCCACCAAAATCATTATTCCCAGCGAGATCCAGGGTCTGGCAGGTCTTGCCACCTCCATCAAGGCGCTGGCTGAGGACGAGGCAGAAAAGTAAAGAGTAAGTGAACAGAGCAGGGCATTTTGCCCTGCTCTGTGTATAAGGGGAAAGTCTGATGGGAAGAGATAAACGGTTTAAGAAGGTATACTCGCAAAATATGGGCTGCACCATGATTCTGGTGGACAGTGAAACCGGCGTGAATTACCTGTATGTATCCGACGGCGGTGGCGGCGGTGTGACACCGCTTCTGGACCGTGAGGGGAAAGTGGTGGTGACACCGGTGAGCCATACGGTGAAAGGGCCGGAGCTGTAAAAGGGGAAAGATAAATGGAAGGCAAATGGACAAAAAGTCCGGATCCGGTCAAACTGGTGTGCGGTATCGCCATGCTGGGGGCATTCGTTTGGGAATTGACACGCGATGCCAACAATAATCTGGTTATATTGATGGCACTCGCGGTGATGGCGCAAATTGCAGATACCTTTCATGAATCATCTTTGGGAAAGGGGAAATGGAGGAAAAAGCCAGACCCGATCAGACTGACATGCGGTATCGTCGTGCTGGGTCTATTAGCATGGCAAGTGACTCTTGATGTCGACTTGGGATTGATTTTAATGCAGATGATTTTGGCCCTGCAAGAAACCGTGCTGGCCTTTTATGAGTTGCCGCTGCCTGCTGTGGATCCCCGCCCGTTAAAAGAGCGCTATGAAGAAATGCTGCGAAATAGCAGCAATGAAGATTTGCAGAAAATTCTCAACGACTCTATGCGTGGGGATGAAATCAAAGAAGCGGCCGGAAGTATTTTGGAAAAGAGGAAGAAGATATGAGCAGCAAACTCATCCACATGAGCAGAACATCTCAAGACGAACTATCCACCATTGCCGCACGGCTGGAAAAGGAGCTGTGGCGCGCCGAGATGGTAGGAAAAAACAGCCGTGGCAGCGGCAGCGGTGAGGCAATGATGCTGAATTTTGAAAAGCTTTATTTCCGCAACGGCAGCTACGCTACCCTTTCTGTACTGCTGACCGATTTCGGTGGCTTGCAGACGGCTGACATCGTAGGCAGCGGCGGCGGTGAGGGTATTTTCAACATCAGTTGGGGTGCCAATAGCGAATTTGCCGACGATGCGGCTGATATTTTGCGCGGCATGGGATTTCAAAAAGAATAATCGTAAAACCCCGATCACACCGATCGGGGTTTTATCTTGCTGCATATTACAGTCTGGTGATCATGGGAATGACCATGGGACTGCGTTTGGTGTGCTTATAGAGGTAGCTGCTGATGGCGCTGCGTACCGTGCGGCACACATCCCCGTCGTCCTTGCGGCGACGGTTAGGCAGACCGTCTACTGCGTGCATGGCAATGCTGCGAAGCTCCTGCAGCAGCTCTTCCGATTCCTTCACATAGACAAAGCCGCGAGTCACGATTTCGGGCTCGCAAAGAAGCTGACTGTCATAGCCGGACATGGACAGTACCACCACCACCATGCCGTCCTCTGCCAACAGCTTGCGGTCATTGAGCACCACGGCACCTACATCACCTACGCCGTTGCCGTCAACAAACACTTCACCGGCAGGAACGGTATTTTCGCATTTCAGGTGCTTGGTGGTCAGCTCGATCACGCTTCCGTTTTCTGCCACGCAGATATGACGGGGATCCATGCCCATGGATTCCGCCACACGCTTATGAATCTGCAGCATACGCTGCTCACCGTGGAGGGGAATGAAAAACCGGGGCTTGGTCAAGGCGTGGATGATCTTCAACTCCTCCTGACAGGCATGGCCGGACACATGGAGCATATCTGCCTTGTCATAGACCACATCGGCGCCCTTACGGAACAGCTCATTGATCACACGGCCTACCGTCACCTCGTTGCCGGGAATGGCCGAAGCGGAAATGATCACCTTATCGCCGGCACCGATGTCAATTTGCTTATGGGTGGAGAACGCCATACGGTACAGCGCACTCATTTCCTCGCCCTGAGAGCCGGTGGTGATAATGACCTGCTGGTTCAAGGGCAGACCCTTGATGCGGCTTACCTCCATCAGCGTACCCTTGGGTACATTCATATAGCCCAGCTCTGTGGAAACCCTCATAATATTTTCCATGCTGCGTCCGGTGACCGCTACCTTACGACCACAGGCCGCCGCCGCATCAATGACCTGCTGGATACGGTGGACATTGCTGGCAAAGGTGGTGACAATAATGCGTTTATTGCAGCCGGAGAACTGACGGAGGAAGGTTTGCCCCACCGTGCGTTCACTCATGGTATAGCCGGGACGCTCCACATTGGTGGAATCTGCCAACAACGCCAGCACACCCTCTTTGCCCAATTCACCGAAACGCGCCAGATCAATGACCTCGCCGTCGATGGGCGTGGAGTCGATCTTGAAGTCGCCGGTATGCACCACTGCGCCCATGCGCGTGTGAATGGCAAATGCCACCGAGTCGGCAATGGAATGATTGACATGGATGAACTCCACCTGGAATTTGCCGGCCTTTACCGTCTGACCGGCTTCCACCGTGATGAGCTTGGCCGTATTCGCCAGACCGTGCTCCTGCAGCTTCAGCTTCACCAATCCTGCCGTCAGACGGGTGCAGTAAATGGGAAGATTCACCTGCTTGAGCACATAGGGGATCGCACCGATGTGATCCTCGTGACCGTGGGTGATGAAAAGTCCGCGCAGGCGGGACTTGTTCTTGATAAGATAGCTGACATCGGGAATGACGCAGTCAATGCCGTACATATCATCGCCGGGGAATGCCATGCCGCAGTCCACCACGATGATCTCACCGCCGTATTCGTAGACGGTCATGTTCTTGCCGATCTCGTTCAGACCGCCAAGGGGAATAATTTTTAATTTTTCTGCCATATAGCAACTCCTTTTTTTACAAAAATCACGGCAAAAATGTATAACAAAACAAAGACGTTCCGTCACCGTGCAGCCCTGCTTCGCTGTCGGTGAGAGAGGTCAACGCCTGAAAATGCCGTGTGTGGTTGTGAAGGGGAACAAGTCCCGTTTATTTCACACGGAAGTGCATCTTCTTCCGCGAAATAGACAAAAACAACGCAATATTTTTCGCACTTTGCACAAAGTATACCACAGTTGATTCAATTTGTACAGCTTTTTTATGCGACACAATGCGACAGGGATGACGGAGTACCGTTCTTGAGACAACGGGGAATTGACAAGAAACATGGAATATGGTACAGTATTTAAATATATTATGATGGAGCGGTATACCATTTTCTGGTGAGATATGCCTGCAAGGAGGAACGCGCGGTGAACAAAAAAATCGGTCGTATTCTCAAAACAAATGTGACGCTGTATATGCTGTGTCTGACACTGTTTGTGCTGGCTGCTATCCCTGTGGATGTACGCCTTGCCATTGCCGAGGCAGTCATTGCCGTTATGGTTTATTTGCTGTGCCGCAAACGCAGCCGCAGTACCCAGCAGAGTTTGCGGCAGTATCTGGATCGACTAAGCGGCGGCATGGATTCGGCCCGATCCAGCAATATGCTCTTTGCGCCGCTGCCTATGATGGTGTTCTCTCTCCACAGAGAGGAGATTTTGTGGGGTAACGATAGCTTCATGCAGCTTTCCGGTAAGGGCGAGGCCATTTTCGATATGCAGGTAGATGCGGTGGTGCCGCAGTTCAACACCCACTGGCTGCTGGAGGACAAACGGGAATGTCCCGACCTTGTCACCTGGAACGATCGCCTGTACCGCGTGTTTGGCGCAGTCAGCCGTCACGGTGAGATGGGTCAAAGTGATGAGCCCCTTGCCACTACCTATTGGATGGATGTGACAGAGCTGGAGCAGGCCCGCCAGACGCTGGAGCTGACACAGCCCGTGGCTGCCATTTTGATGATCGACAATTACGAGGAGCTGATGAAAGCCTGCCCGGAAAGCAAACGCTCTGCCGTATTGGCGGCTTTGGAGGAAAAACTCAACCAGTGGGCGGCACCTTCGGGCGGTTTGCTGCTGGGATATGATCGAGACAGATTCCTGTTTCTCTTTGAAGAGAAGAATTACACCGACTATGCCGAAAAGCACTTCGATATTCTCGAGCGTGTGCGTGAGGTTGTGGCAGGTGAGGGCGTGGCAGCCACGCTGTCTATCGGTATAGGCCGAGACGGTGACAGCTTTGAGGAGCTGTTCAAAAATGCCTCTATGGCGCTTGAAATGGCACTGTCCCGCGGCGGTGATCAGGCGGTGGTGAAAGACCGCATGAATTTTGACTTTTACGGTGGGCGCTCCAAGGCAACGGAAAAGCGCACCAAGGTCAAATCCCGTGTGATGGCCAATGCCCTGGGTGAGCTGATCGACGATGCCAAACAGGTCTATGTGATGGGTCACAAGTATGCAGACATGGATTGCTTAGGTGCGGCGGCAGGTATCTGCTGTATTGCGCGCAAAAAGGGCAAGCGTGTGCAGATCGTGATGGACACGGAAAACAATGCCGTCCATCCTGTGCTGCGTAAGCTGCGTGCTCTGCCGGAATATAAAGATGTGTTTATCGGCGGCGGCGACGCATTTATACGGGTGCAGCCAGGGACGCTGCTGGTGGTAGTGGATACCAACCGACCGGGCAGCGTGGAATCCGAGCCGCTGCTGGAAACCTGCAACCGTGTGGCGGTGATCGACCACCACCGTCGCGGCAGCAGCTATATTGAGAAAATGGCGCTGAACTATCACGAACCGTATGCGTCCTCTGCCTCGGAACTGGTAACGGAGCTGCTGCAATATCTGGTGGAACCGGGCGATTTGCTGCATGAAGAAGCGGAAGCACTGCTGGCAGGTCTGGTGCTGGATACCAAGAACTTTACCAATCGCACCGGCGGCCGCACCTTTGAAGCGGCTGCGTTCCTGCGACGCAGAGGCGCCGATACCCAAGAGGTACAGCGGATCTTCCAGAGTGATTTGCAGTCGATGATCTCACGCTATGACATTATCCGACAGGCAGAGCTATACCATGAGGATATTGCCATTGTGGCGCTGGAGGAGGAATGTGACAGGGTGATCGCCGCCAAGGCGGCGGACGAACTGCTGACACTCAAAGGCGTTCAGGCATCGTTTGTGCTATACAAAAAAGACAACGGTGTATATGTTTCCGCCCGTTCGTTGGGCGATGTGAATGTGCAGGTCATTGTGGAAGCATTGGGCGGCGGCGGTAACTCTACCACAGCCGGCGGTCAGCTTTCGGATACCACCGTAAGCGAAAGCTACGAAAAGCTGCTGGCAAGGATCGACCAATATTTTGAAAACTAACCTGAAGGAGGATATAGATATGAAAGTGATTTTGAAACAGGATGTTCGCGGTAAGGGCAAGAAGGGCCAGATGATCGAGGTGGCAGAGGGCTATGCCCGCAACTTCCTGATGCCCAAGGGTTTGGCCGTTTTGGCCACCACCGATGCGGTGAATACTATGAATCTGCAGGCCAAAGCCAAGGCAAAAGCTGACGCAGAGGCAAAGGCCGAAGCTATGGCCATTGCCGACAAGCTGAAGGAATGTCAGGTGAAGATTGCTGCCAAGGGCGGCGCAGGCGGAAAGCTGTTCGGCGCTGTGACGGGTAAGGAAATCTCCGCTGCGCTGAAGGAGCAGTTCAACATGGACATCGACAGCAAGAAGCTGGTGCTGGCGGAGCCGATCAAATCCTTCGGCGGTTACGAGGTGAAGGCAAAGCTGGGCTTCGAGATCAGCGGCACGGTAAATGTAATGGTTATCGAGGAGTAAGAACGACACACAACAAACTTTCCGAAAGGGAGGAAGCTCTCAAATGGATGAATTGCTGATGCATGCCATGCCCCACTCAGCGGAGGCGGAACAGGCAGTACTCGGTTCGATGCTGATTGATGCCGACTGTGTCAAGGATGTGATGGACAAGCTCCAGCCCGAGGATTTCTATCTGCGGCAGAATCGGGAGATCTTTGAAACCATCTATACGATGTTTGTTTACTCCAAGCCGATTGACGGTGTGACCGTGGCCGGTGAGATGGAGAAAAACGGACGATACACCGATTTGACCCGCAGCTATCTTCTGCAGTTGATGGAGGTGACTCCTACCTCCGCCAATGTGATGGAGTATGTGAAGATCGTGCGCGACAAAGCCTTGCAGCGCGCCGTGGCTTCTGCGGCAGCAGAGATCACCGCTATGGTGCAGGAGGGCAGCGGCAGTGCCGGCGATATGCTGGAATCGGCCGAGCAGAAGGTTTATGCGATCCGCCGTGGACGCAACGCACAGAACATGGTGCCGATCAGCGTGGTGCTGGAGGACGTGGTGAAACACCTGTCGGAGTTGACCGCCAATGGCGGCGCGACTTTGCCGGGCCTGTCTACGGGCTTCTCTTCCGTGGATGGCAAAATCAACGGATTGAATAAATCCGACCTTTTGCTGCTGGCTGCCCGTCCCGGTATGGGCAAGACCAGTATGGCGCTGAATGTGGCGTTGTCCGCAGCAAAGGAATCGGGCAAAACAGTGGCGATCTTCTCGCTGGAAATGTCCCGTGAGCAGTTGGTGACCCGCTTGATCGCCGCAGAAGGACTGGTGGAAAATACCCGGTTGACTACCGGCAATCTGCGGGAAAGTGACTGGGTGAAGATCGCAGAGGCGGCATCTACCTTGAGCTGTACCGACATTCGCATCGACGATAATCCCCTGCTGACGGTGGCGGATATGAACGCCAAGTGCCGTCGGCTGGACAATCTGGGCCTGGTGGTGATCGACTATCTGCAACTGATGACCTCTGCCGGTGGGAAGAGCTACAGTGGTGAAAACCGTCAGCAGGCGGTGTCTGACATTTCCCGTATGCTGAAGATCATGGCAAAGGAACTGCAGGTGCCGGTGCTGTGCCTGAGTCAGCTAAGCCGTGCCAACGAAAAACGAGAGGACAAGCGCCCTATGCTGTCTGATCTGCGTGAGTCCGGCGCCATTGAGCAGGATGCCGATATTGTTATGTTTTTATACCGCGAGGATTACTATAACGAGGACTCCGAAAAACGCAATATTGCCGAGTGCATCGTGGCAAAAAACCGCCACGGTGAAACAGGCAAGGTGGAGCTGCGCTGGATGCCGGACTACACGGCGTTCGGCACGCTGGAAAACCGCTACGGGGAAGAATAAAAACGGAGGCGCGGCATGAATCTGATGCCCTTTATGGAACAATGGCATATGCTGCCCCACAACGGCGGTACGATTCTATGTGCTGTGTCCGGCGGCAGAGATTCCATCTGCCTGCTGCATTATCTGTATGAAGCGTCCCGACAGTATGACTTTTCCGTGGCAGCGGCGCATTTGAACCATCTGATGCGTGATACCGCCTTGCGCGATGTACATTTCGTGCAAGACTTTTGCCGGCAGCGGGGGATTCCGTTTTTCGTTGAGGAAGCACCTGTTTATGAGATGGCGGAACAATGGAACATCAGCGTGGAAGAGGCCGGACGGCGACTGCGGTACGATTTCCTATATCGCACGGCTGATGCCATAGGGGCGGAAAGGATCGCCACCGCTCATCACAAGGACGATCTGGCGGAGACGGTGTTGCTCAATCTGCTGCGGGGCACAGGACCGGAGGGATTAGGCGGTATACCACCCGTGCGAGGACGGTTGATCCGTCCCCTTTTACAGACCTCGCGGTGTGAGATCGATCAGTATCTGGAGGAAAACGGCATCGGTCATGTGGAGGATGAGACCAACGAAAGTATGGCTTTTGCCCGCAACCGCCTGCGTAAAGTGATCTGGCCGGAGCTGGAGAGCATCAATCCGGCGGTTAGTGAGAACATCGCCCGTGCCGCTCAAATCGTGCGGCAGGAAAATGCGTTTTTGAATGAATTGGCGATGACATATCTGCCGGCCGATGGCACGGAGATTGCCTGCGATGTGCTGCTGCAGGCTCCGGAAGTGCTGCGCCGCAGGATACTGCGGTTGCTGATCGATCGGTTGAGTGTGGGGAAAAAGGACTTTGGCGCAGTGCACTTGGAGGCCCTGCTGCGTTTGGCGCAGTCCGGCGGATCATTAGACCTGCCCTCCGGTGTGACGGCGCAATGCCGCAACGGAACGCTGCAATTTTTCGTGGCGCAGGATTCGCTGCCGGAGATGGAACTGGCAGAAGGATGCTGCCATTGGGGAGATTATACAATTTGCACCCGGAAAACCGACAGAAATTTTTTACAAAAAAAGGGTGCAATTTTACTAAACTGTGGTAAGATAGACAAAAGCTTTTCCGTGCGTACCTGGCACAGAGACGATCGATTATGTTTGCCGGGCGGACGGGGCGAGCGGAGCGTGAAGCGCCTGTTTGCCGAGCACGGCATTTTGCCTGCGATGCGTCAGCGGTGGCCGGTCATCTGTGTGGATGGCAGGGCGGCAGCCGTTTACGGTATCGGAACCGACGAGAGATTTTTACCGACAAATGGCGGTAAGGAGATAGAAATCACAATATACACAAATACGCAGGAGGACAATGGGAATGGCTAAAAGCAACATGAATCAGGATATTTTGAGAGTTTTGATGTCGGAAGAACAGATCAGGACCCGCGTTCAGGAGATGGGCGATGAACTGTATGACCGTTTTGAGGACAAGAATCCTATGTTTGTAGGTGTTTTGAACGGTTGCTTCGTGTTTATGGCAGATTTGGTTCGTGCCACGCAGCTCAAGAGCGAAGTGGAATTTATTGGCGTGTCCTCTTATAAGAATGCCACGAAAAGCTCCGGTGTGGTGCAGATCACTCGCGACCTGCAGCGTGACATCAGCGGACGCGACATCATTATTGTGGAAGATATTCTGGATTCCGGCAACACCTTGTTCTTCCTCAAGCGTTATATGGAGACCAAGGGTGCTGCTTCCATCACCATTGTGACCTTATTAGATAAGCCCTCCCGCCGTGAAAAACCCATTGTGGCAGATCTGGCCGGTTTCGAGGTGCCTGACGAATTCGTGGTGGGCTACGGTTTGGACTACTGTCAGCAATACCGCAATATGCCCTACATCGGTGTGCTGAAGCCCGAAGTTTACAGCAAATAATCAATTTACATGAGAGGCGCCGATTTCGTCGCCTCTCAATCTTGCATGGAAGGAAGGAATCGGTATGGAACGCTATCGGGGAAGACGCGCGATGCCAAGAAATAATCCCAAAAGGGGCGGATTCTGGCATGATTATGGCTATCTGCTGATTACTGCCGCAGTGGTATTTATACTGTTCCGCGGTATCTTTCAGCTTGCTTTTGTCCCCTCGGGGTCCATGGAAACCACCATCCCCACTCACTCGCTGCTGATTGCATGGCGGTTACCCTACCTGGTGTCGGATCCGGCATTGGAACGGGGCGATGTGGTGACTTTCTGGGATGAGGAAATGGGTAAGATTTTGGTGAAGCGTGTTGTGGGTCTGGAAGGTGAACGCATTTCGTTTGCCGGCGGCTACACCCATATAAACGATCAGAAAATCAATGAGAACTATTTACCGCAGCAGGGCAATACGCAAAGCGATGCTGTTTTCCGGGTGCCGGAGGACAGCTTATTTATGATGGGCGACAACCGCACCGACTCGTGGGACAGCCGTTTCCTGGCACAGCCGTATATTCCGCTGCATGCTGTGCAGGGTAAGGTGCTGGTGTGTATTCCGATGAAACAGGTGACGCTTTTCAAGGGGCTGCACCTTTACTTGCCGCTGTTTGGCAGCACACATACTCTATAAAGGAGGAGACTATGACCGAGAGAAGAAGACCCGGCTTCGGCAGCATACTGCTGATCGTGCTGATCGTGCTGTTCATCTATTATATGTTCCAAAATATGGGCAGCGGCAAGGATGTGACTTACGGTGAGCTGCGTCAAATGTTTGAGCAGGAGCAGGTGCAGTCTTTTACCTTTCACAATGACCGCTTGACAGCAACGCTGAAGGATAAAAGCACCGTTTCCTGCGATCTATACAGCGTGGAGCTGTTTTGGCAGGACATGAACGAGCTGGTGCTGGAGCAGAAAGCCAGCGGTATCATCACCGCTTACGACTATCCCACACAGCGCAGCACCAACTGGCTGCAGCTTATCCTGCCCTATGTGCTGGCTATTTTGGGATTTATCCTTTTGATGAACATGATGAGCCGCATGATGGGCGGCGGCGGTCCGCAGGATAAAATGGCGCGGTTCGGCGAGGCGAAAACAAAAGCACTCAGCGATGACGGCGTAAAAGTGACATTCCGTGATGTGGCCGGTGCTGACGAGGAAAAGGAAGAGCTGTGTGAAATCGTGGAATTTCTGCGCGAGCCGGAGAAATATACAAGACTGGGTGCTCATATTCCCAAGGGCGTATTGCTGGTGGGCCCTCCGGGTACCGGTAAGACCCTGCTTGCCAAGGCGGTGGCCGGTGAGGCCGGCGTACGCTTTTTATCCATCTCCGGTTCTGACTTTGTGGAGATGTATGTGGGCGTGGGTGCCAGTCGTGTGCGCGATCTGTTTGAACAGGCCAAGAAGGACGCACCTGCCATTGTATTTATTGACGAGATTGATGCCGTAGGTCGTCAGCGCGGCAGCGGTCTGGGCGGCGGTCACGATGAGCGCGAACAGACACTGAACCAGTTGTTAGTGGAAATGGATGGATTTGCCGCCAATGAAGGCGTGGTGGTACTGGCTGCCACCAACCGCGTGGATATTCTCGACCCGGCATTGCTGCGTCCGGGGCGTTTCGATCGCCAAGTCTATGTGGGCTTGCCCGACAGGAAGGGCCGTGAGGAAATCCTGAAGGTACACGCCAGAAACAAACCGCTCTCTGAAGATGTGGATCTGGGGCAGGTAGCCAAGGGAACGCCCGGCTTTTCCGGCGCTGATCTGGAAAATCTGCTCAATGAAGCGGCACTGCTGTCCGGACGCAGGGATTTGCCTGCGATCACCAAGGATACAGTGGAGGAATCCATCATCAAGGTGATTGCCGGACCTGAAAAACACAGCCGCTTGATTCCCGACCATGAACGCAAGCTGACCGCCTACCATGAGGCAGGTCACGCCGTGGTGATGCGTGTTCTGCCGGACCATGATCCAGTGCATCAGATCACGATCGTGCCTCGCGGACAGGCAGGCGGCATGACGATCTCCCTGCCGGAGGAGGACCGCTCGTACCTCAGCCGTTCTCGCATGATCGATCAGATCGTGTCTTTGCTGGGTGGTCGCGCGGCGGAACAACTGATTCTGGGCGATATTTCTACCGGCGCATCCAACGATATTCAGCGTGCCACAGCTATCGCGCGAGAGATGGTGGGCACATACGGCATGTCGGAGCGCATTGGTACGGTGGCTTTTGATGCCGGTCAGGAAGAAGTGTTCGTGGGCAAATCCATGGGCCACACCCGTCCTTATTCCGAAAAAACTGCGGCTGAAATGGACGGAGAGATCAAACGGATCATTGATGAGGCCTATGAGCGCAGCCAGTCCATCTTGCGGCAGTATCAGCCCCAGCTGGAGACTGTTGCGGAATATCTGCTCGCCAATGAAACCATGACGGCAGAGGAATTTGACCGCGTTTTCGCGGAAAATGACGCTGATAACGATCCGAACTGAAGGCATATAAACCGTCTGCAATGTATGTTACAGACGGTTTATTGAATTATTTGACAAGAAAACCTTGTTTTTCAACTTTTTTATGAAGACTATTTGTGCAAAATCACGAAACAAGATGTCTTTGCAATAAAGACAGAAAGGGGAAATTGTGAAAAGCCCAACGGGGCGGTAAAATGCCTCAGGCAATGCCTCGTTCCACACCAAATATGCAGAGGAGTTAGCTGCATTTCAGCAGAAAAACACTACAATTTGTGCCTAAATTACCAAAAAAACGGAAGATGCGCCACAAGGGAATGGAATAGCAGCTTTAGAGGGAATAATGGGAATGTACACGATGCGTGGACAAATGGTGTTGTTGGAAAGAAAAGTATGACAGGTACGAGGGGAAATGAGAGAAAAATTTTAGGGGTAATTACACTTGCCAATCCGGCGATTTTTCTTTACAATAGGCCATGTTATCAATGATAGAAAAATCTATCGACGACTATTGTAATAGGAGGAAACAAAATGAAAAAAGTATTGTCTTTGATCTTAGCGCTGGTTATGGCTCTGAGCCTGGTCGCTTGCGGCGGCAACGGCGGCAGCGCTGACGGCGAAAAGGTCGTTAAGATTGGTGTGTTTGAGCCTCAGTCCGGTGATAACGGCGCAGGCGGCAAGCAGGAAATTCTGGGTATGCAGTATGCTAACCAGGAGACCCCCACTGTCGAAATCGGCGGCGAGACCTATAAGGTAGAGCTGGTCATGGCTGATAATGCCTCTTCCAACGATAAGGCACCTACGGCTGCTCAGACTCTGATCTCCAGCGGCGTGTCTTTGGTGCTGGGCTCTTACGGTTCCGGCGTGTCCATCGCTGCCGGTGATACCTTCCTGGCTGCCGGTGTGCCTGCTATCGGCGTCACCTGCACCAACCCCCAGGTTACATCTGACTGCGAAGCTTACTTCCGTATCTGCTTCCTGGATCCCTTCCAGGGCACCGTTCTGGCTAACTATGCCAAGAGCGATCTGAAGGCTTCCAAGGCCTACTGCCTGGCTAAGCAGGGCGATGACTACTCCGGCGGTCTGTGCAACTACTTCATCAAGGCATTCGGCGAGGCCAACTGCGTGTATGAGCAGTTCCCCGAAGGCACTTCCGACTACTCCACCTACATCACCAACGCCAAGAACCAGGGCTGCGATGTCTTCTTTGCTCCCGTCTCCACCGAGGCCGCTGCTCAGATCATTGCCAAGGCCGACACTCAGGCACTGGGTATGCCCATCCTGGCCGGCGATACCTGGGACTCCAACGTGATCCTGGAAGCTGCCAAGGGTACCGATGTTCAGGTCTGCGTGACTACCTTCTATCAGGAAGGCGCCAACGCTGCATTCGATAGCGGCATCAAGGCATGGATCAACGGCGATTCTACCGCTCTGGCCAACAACGGCGGCAACGATGAGCTGGCCGCTGTGACCGTCATGGGTTACGATGCTTACTATGTGGCGCTGGAAGCCCTGAAGATGGCCGGTTCCATCGAGCCCTCTGCTGTGATGAGCGTTCTGCCCAACCTGGTTTACACCGGTGTGACCGGCGAGATCAAGTTCGACTCCATCGGCGATGCTGTCCGTGACAGCGCTGTTGTGAAGAGCTGCAACACCGAGACCGGTAAGTGGGACTTTGTCACTGTCGCAACGGCTGGCTAATCAAATAATCCACAACAAATGCTATGCTGGCGAGGGCAAAGCTCTCGCCAGCTACTGCGCTATTCAGACGGACCACCCCGAAAGGGTAAATCAGTCAAACGGTACCTTTTCGGGATGGCCCGAAGAAAACAAACAAGCCATTTTATCAAATGAGAGAGGGAGGAACCCCTATGAATGTCATGCATACCGTATTGCCGTATATTATTTCCGGCATTTCGGTGGGCGGTCAGTATGCTTTGATCGCTATCGGTTACACCATGGTGTACGGTATTCTGCGCCTGATTAACTTTGCCCACGGCGATGTATTTATGGTCGCCGGCTTGATGATGGTCTATATGGCGGCATCTATGCCCCTGTATATTGCTATTCCGCTGATGATCGTGCTGACAGTACTGCTGGGCTTTGCCATCGAGCGCGTGGCGTATAAACCGCTGCGCACGGCACCCCGTATGTCTGTAATGATCTCCGCCATCGGCGTGAGCTATCTGCTGCAGAATCTGGCACTGTACATCACCGGCGGTCTGAATAAAAATTATCCGACGATTCCCTGGATTTCCGATCGTATCACCGTGTTAGGCATGGAAACCACCCGTGTTACCGTGATTACCCCGTTTTTGACCATTGCATTGGTGATTGCACTGGTGCTGCTCATTAACCACACCAAGATCGGTATGGCCATGCGCGCCGTGTCAGTGGACTTTGACACCGCACAGCTTATGGGTATCAAGATCAACAACGTCATATCCGCCACCTTTATCATCGGCACTTTCCTGGCGGCGATCGGCTCCATGCTGTTCTTCACCAGTTTCCCCGGCATCGTGCCTACTTCCGGCGGTATGCCCGGCTTGAAGGCATTCGTGGCGGCTGTGTTCGGCGGTATCGGCTCGATTCCCGGTGCTGTGATCGGTGCATTCATCATTGGTATCTGCGAGAGTATTATCAAGGGTCTGGACACGATTCTGATCGTCAGCGGATCTATTACCGATCAGATCGGCTTTGCCACCTTCTCTGATGCCTTTACATTCATTCTCTTGATCGTGATTCTTGTCTTTAAGCCCACCGGCTTGTTTGGCGAGAAGACTACGGATAAAGTGTAAGGAGGGAGGATATATATGCTGAACAAGAAAGACAACAAAAAATCCTTTATCTCCTTGATTTCGGTCGCACTGTTTTTGGTGCTTGTTATCGTACTGGATCAGGTCATCAAGCCCACAGACAAGATGTCCATGCTGTTGACCGTGCTGCAGAAGGGCTCTGTGTATGCGTTGGCTGCCGTGTCCATGAACCTGCTGAACGGCTTTACGGGCCTGTTTTCTCTGGGACACGCCGGCTTTATGCTGATCGGCGCCTATACCTATGCCATCTTCTCCATTCCTGCTGCTGCTCGCGACACGGTATATCAATACTACGATGCCGTGGTACGCATCTCATTCCCTGAGGTATTCGGAAACGCCATGGGCGGTTTCGGCACCGTGCTGGGTGTAACGCTGTCTGTGATCCTCGCCGGTTTGGCGGCGGCACTGCTGGCATACTTGATCGGCCTGCCTGTTCTGCGCCTGAAATCCGACTATCTGGCGATTGCTACGCTGGGCTTTGCGGAAATTATCCGTGCTGTATTCCAGTGGAGCAAGCTGGGCCCCGTGACCAACGGCTCCAATCTGCTCAAGAGCTTTACCCGCACCAGTTCCTTCCGTTTGGTTGTCGGCGGCAAGACCATTACGCTGGCTACATTCGTGCCTGTGCTGATCGCAACGGTTTCTATTATTGTAATCGTGCTGCTGGTCAACTCTACATACGGACGCGCCTTTAAAGCCATTCGTGATGATGAAGTGGCTGCCGAGGCAATGGGTATCGGCCTTGCCAAGCATAAGATGATTTCCTTCGTGGTCAGTTCCTTCTTTGCCGGTGTGTCCGGTGCGACGATGGCCATGGTGCTGTCTATTGCACAGGCCAGTAACTTCAAGGCAGCCATGACCTACGAAATTTTGCTGATGGTGGTGTTGGGCGGTATCGGCTCCATCACCGGTTCTATCATCGGTTCGCTGCTGTTTGTGGCGGCTTCCGAATGGTGGCTGCGCGGTCTGGACTCCGGTTCTTTCCTGGGCATCAATGCACCCACTATCTTCCGTAACGGTTTCCGCCTGGTGGTGTTCTCCGTCATCATCATGATCGTGGTGCTGTTCTTCCGCAAAGGTATCATGGGTGACCGTGAGCTGCCCGATGTGATTGCCGGCTGGAAGAAAAAACTGGCGAAGAAAAAGGAGGTGGCGTCCAAATGAGTGAGAAGAAAAATGTTCTGCGCGTAGAAAACGCCACCATGCAGTTCGGCGGCGTGGTCGCTGTCGACAATCTGAGCATGGAAATCAATGAGGGCGAAATCGTGGCACTTATCGGCCCCAACGGTGCCGGTAAGACCACTGCTTTCAATGTGATTACCGGCGTGTATGCACCGACCAACGGCTGTGTGTGGTTCAACGGTGAGTGTATCGTGGAGAACCATCCTCAGGGCAAGATGAAAAAGCTCTACAAGGGTGAACACAATGGTGACTATACCCATGTAAAAGAGCCCACGCCCGATCAGATCACAGCGATGGGCATGGCTCGTACCTTCCAGAATATCCGCTTGTGGAAGTCCATGACGGTGTTTGACAATGTGTTGATCGCCAAGCATATGCGCCGCAACAGCAATCTGTTTTCTGCTACCTTCCGCGGCAATAAAAAAGAGGAAGCGAAGCAGCGTCAGGAAGTGGAAGAACTGCTGGAGTTGGTGGGCCTGTCCGATGTGAAGGACGAGCTGGCTACCAGTCTGCCCTACGGTAAACAGCGCCGACTGGAGATCGCTCGCGCATTGGCCACCAATCCCACGCTTTTGTTGTTGGATGAGCCGGCTGCCGGTATGAATCCGCAGGAAACGCTGGAATTGACGGAGTTTATCGGTCAGATCCGCCAGAAGTTCCAGATCACCATTCTGCTCATCGAGCACCATATGGATCTGGTGATGAATATTGCCGATCGCATCTATGTATTGGATTTTGGCAAACTGATCGCACACGGTGTGCCCGAGGAGATTCAGAATAACGAACACGTGATCGACGCATATTTGGGGGTGGCTGACGATGCTGAAGATTAAAGATTTACATGTATCCTACGGCGGCATCAAGGCTCTGCGCGGTATTGATCTGGAAGTGCCTGATGGCAAGATCGTTACGCTGATCGGCGCCAACGGTGCCGGTAAGTCCACCATGCTGCGTACCATTTCCGGCCTTGTCAAGGCGGACAGCGGCTCAATTACCTATAACGATAAGGAACTGCTGGGACTGCCCATCAATAAGATTCTGGAAGAAGGCATTGCACATTCTCCTGAAGGTCGCCGTGTATTTGCCAACTTGACCGTTCTGGAAAACCTGAAGGCCGGTGCATACCTGCGCAAGGATAAGGACGGTATTCAGGAGGACATCAAGTGGGTGTACTCTCTGTTTCCCCGTCTGGAGGAGCGTCACTGGCAGTTGGCCGGTACACTCTCGGGCGGTGAACAGCAGATGCTGGCTGTGGGCCGCGCGTTGATGAGCCGCCCAAAGGTGCTGATGATGGATGAGCCGTCTTTGGGCTTGGCTCCGCTGGTGGTGCAGGACATTTTCTCCATTATCAAGACCATCAATGAGCAGGGTGTGACGGTACTGCTGATCGAGCAGAATGCCAATATGGCGCTGAAAATCGCCGACTACGCCTATGTGCTGGAAACCGGTAATATTACCAAACAGGGTACCGGCGCGGAATTGCTGGCCGATGACTCCATTAAGGAAGCCTACTTGGGCAAGAAAAAGAACTGATAAAAAGAACCCGAATGCCATATTCCGCATTCGGGTTCTTTTTTTGTGAAGGGATCAGCTTTCCATATTTTTGCCGAGGAAACCTGCTACGGTCTGCGCCAGCTTATATTCGCTTTCCCCTGCCTGATGACGGCTGTCGGATAGAAAGAGCACCATGCCCAACACATCACCTGCACAGATGATAGGGGCGGCCACAGCTACGGAAAACTTGTCGTTGCCGTCGGTGGCAAATACCAGACGCGAATCACCGTTAAACAGATAGATGTCGCGGTTTTCCATAATCTTTTCCAGTTCCTCGGAAATCTGCTTGCCTAACAATTCGCGCTTTCCTAAGCCGGCAATGGCGATAATGCTGTCGCGGTCAGTAATAGCGGCGGTAAAATCAGTGTTGCGATTGAGCGTATCACAAAACTGCGCGGCAAACTCCTCCAAGCCGCCGATCAGGGAATATTTCTTGAAGATCACCTCTCCGTCACGGGTGGTGTAAATCTCCAGCGGGTCACCCTCACGAATTCTCATGGTTCTTCTGATTTCTTTCGGAATAACTACACGACCCAGGTCGTCTATTCTTCTCACAATTCCTGTTGCTTTCATATACAAAACTCCCTTTGATTCATATCATTGCAAAGGTAGTATTTGCCGCATAGGACAAAATATGCTTTCTGTTTTATGCAAAAAATTATCCAAATAAATAATTCGCCGAAATCCGGCGGCTCATCTATACCACCAATGCCATAGCGTAGCACATCGCACTGACGATTATTTGAACAAAGAATAAATTTTTCATAACATATGGAAACCGGCCCCGTCAAGCGCACAGCTTGACGGGGCAAAGTTATCAGCGAATGCCTGCGATAAAGCAGGTGGGATCTTTGGATAGGTGCCGCTTGGCCCAGCGGATCATTTCATGGGAGCTGATCGCAGAAGTAATGACACCGCTGTCCCAGCAATCCACGGTAATGCTCTCGAGCCAACGATCTGTGCAGGCGGTGCGGACATAGTAGGGATGTGCCACAGCGTCCTCCAGTTCTGCGGGTGCCATATCCTCAGTATAGAATGACGTCTGACCGCCTATAATGTCCAGGCAGTCCTGCACCACATTGGAGGCAGTAGGGAAGCGTCCTGCACCCTGACCGAAGAAACTCTGACGGCCGATCTTCTCGGCGGTATAGCTGATAAGGTTATAATTTGCTGGTACAGACGCCTCCAGATCGTGAGCATCTACCAAAGTCGGCTCAATAAACGCACAGACTGTTTCGCCGCACTTTTGCGCCGTGGCCAGCATCTTGCAGACAAACCCGTGACTTTGGAAGGTGGCAATATCACCGTCAGTAACGGTGCGAATACCGAAAGTGGGGATGCTTTCCTCATCCAGTACAGCGTCAAAGGCGATGTTGGCAGAGATAGCCAGCTTGCGGCGAATATCATCGCCGTCAATGTCGGCGCTGGGATCAGCCTCGGCATAACCCAACTCCTGTGCCTTCTTCAATATAACAGGGAAGCTGGCGGGAGAGGTATGCATGGCGTCCATGATAAAGTTGGTGGTGCCGTTCATGATACCGCCCACTTCGGTGATGGTATCCAGACGCTTGCAGCGTTCCAGATTGTGAAGCCACGGGATACCGCCGCCGATCGCAGCCGTGCAGCGCAATGCCACGCCGTTTTCTTTGGCAAGGGCAGTCAGTTCCGTATAGTAGGCGGCAATCAATGCCTTGTTGGCGGTGACCACATTCTTTTTTGCTTGCAATGCGGCGCTGACATACTCGTAGGCCGGATGCAGACCGCCCATGACCTCCACCACTGTGTCGATGGTGGAATCGTTCAAAATATCGTTAAAATCGCGGGTAGCAATGGATGCGATTTCGGGAATATCGCGGCGCACCAACACGCGGGAAACTGTCAAGTCAGTGCGGCCCTTTGCCAATTCATATATGCCGCCGCCGACGACGCCGAAGCCGAGTAAAGCGATGTTCATGGGAGTTTCTCCTTATTTCGCAGATGCAATTTTATAGCGTTTACTCACGCTGTGAAATGTGTATCGGCACATCAGATAAGTTGCTGCCAAAAGGGGATATCCCACATAGCGGTAGGAACGATAAATCATTCGCGCGGACTTGAGTCGGTTGCCGGACTTGGAGTTAGGCGTAAAGCGATAGATCAGAAGCGGTTCATTGATTCCGTAGGCGCAGGGATACTGCCTAAGAATCGTCAGCCAGGCGGAATAATCCTCGTGCATTTGATCATGACCCATCTTCACCTGCTCCATCACATCCTTGCGTACCAGCACAGAGGAGCAGGACAGTAAATTGCGCCGCAGCAGCATACGGTAGGTCATCTGCTCCTCGGCAGGCATGACATAGTGCAGCGGCTGATTGTCAAAGGTAATAAAGCCGGATGCTGTATAGAACAGGACTCCGTCAGGATGCCGGGATACTTGCACCATCTGCTTTTCCAGTTTATCCTCCCGCCACAAATCGTCACTGTCCAGAAAGGCGATCCATGTACCTTTCGCCTGAGAAACAGCAAAGTTACGGGTAAAGGATACGCCACAATTTTTTTCGTTTTCCAGAAAGATAATGCGTTCGTCCTCTGCCGCCAATCGCCGTACGATAGCGGCGGTGTCGTCCTTGGAGCAGTCGTTTACCACCAACAGCTCCCAGTCGGTATAGGTCTGGTGCTGCACGGATGCGATCGCTGCCTCAATATAGGGCGCTGCGTTATAAGCCGGCATAATCACGCTGACAGTAGGCATAAAGGAATTCCTCCGAAAATAAATTAAAGGGGAAGGTATGTTAGATCCCGGTAGATCAGATTACCAAACGCCTTTTTCCCCTTGACCGTGCATTTTGCCAAAGACACAACAGGATTGAGAAGCCGTGTTAAAGGGATTTTTTTGCCGTTTTGCGCGGCAATATCCGCAATCATACGGCAGGTGCAGACGTAATCTGCCTCCTGCGGGAAGAAGATGCCGCTTTTACAGCGGTCAATCAAATTTTTCACATAGGTGCACAGCGTAGTAATGGACACCATGCTGCGTTGATTAGTATAGTCAGGGCAGAACGGCGCAATCTTTGCCAATTTGACCAGCGCCTGATAGTTGCCCTTGCAACCATCACCGTAGACCATAGGCGGACGCAGCACCGATACAGCAAAGCTGTCATCGCATAATGCGGCGATCTGTGTTTCCGCCTGCCACTTGGATTTGCCGTAATTACTGCTAGGATCCGGCTTTGTATCGGCGGTAATGACACCTTCGATCTTGCCGTAAATGCTCATGGAGCTGAGAAAAATAAAGTGTTTTACGCCGGCTTTTTTGGCTTTTTCCGCAGTATCTACGGCAAGGTCACGGTTTACTTCATAGTAAAGGTGAGCATTTTCCACTGTTTCTTTGATATGGGCAATGCCTGCTACGTGAAATACGACATCATAGACGGAAAAGTCTGTATCCCGCCACGCATCGCCCATCATATCCACAGTATTGACGCGATAGTCCTGCGGGAATTGCTGCAGATAAGAGGCAAGGGATGTGCCAATATAGCTGCCCTTGCCGGTAATCAGGATCCTTTTCATTCGTGCTGACCCCCGTTTCCCTCCATTTGACCGGTGCCGCCTTCGACAACACCCTCGTGCTTCAGCACCTTACTGATGGTACCGAAGAAGCACTTGCAATCAAATGCGAAGCTCAAATGCTCTACATATTCACCGTCAAGCTTTGCCTTAACGGGGATCTCCAGCTCATCGCGTCCGTTGATCTGCGCCCAACCGGTCAGACCCGGACGCACATCGTTTGCGCCGTATTGATCGCGCTCGGCAATCAAATCAAACTGATTCCACAGAGCCGGACGAGGACCGATGACTGCCATTTTACCTGTCCAAATCTGAAAAATCTGCGGCAGCTCATCCAGCGAGGTTTTGCGCAGGAAATGACCGACTCGAGTAATATACTGCTCAGGATTTTTCAGCAGATGAGTGGGCATATCGTGAGGGGTGTCCACCCGCATGGTGCGGAATTTCATGATAGAAAAATGAGTTTTGTGGATACCCACCCGCTTCTGACGAAAAAAGACAGGGCCGGGATCGTCAACCTTAATGGCGATGACCAGTACCAGAAAGACAGGTGAGAGAATCAAAATGCCGATGGAGGAGAGAAGAAAATCGATCAATCTTTTCCAAAAATGTGCATACATAATACTTACTCCAATGATACAGGGTTCAGAGTGACGATTGCGGGTGATAGGTGGGGGTGATTTCAGCTACCAATTCCTTAATATTATCCGCGTTTTCTGCGCAGGCAGCTTCCAAGCCCTCGAGTTGCCGGGCAAACAGCGCATCATCCATCTCAATGGGCTTGCCGATGTGAATGAGCTGATTGGCGGTTTCATGCAGGCCTTCCTCGCCCATCAACAGTTCCTCATACAGCTTCTCACCGGGACGCAGACCGGTGTAGATAATGGGAATGTCCACATCCGGCTCCAGACCGGACAGATGAATGAGTTTGCGTGCCATATCATCGATCTTAACAGGCTGGCCCATATCCAGCACGAAGATCTCGCCGCCCTTAGCATAGTATCCTGCCTGCAAAACCAGGGACACGGCTTCGGGAATGGTCATGAAAAATCGGGTAATATCAGGGTGGGTTACGGTGACAGGACCACCTTCGGCAATTTGCTTTTCAAACAGAGGCACAACGCTGCCGTTACTGCCCAGCACATTGCCGAAACGCACCGCCACAAATTCCGTACCGCCGCGACGGCTCATCATCTGCACTACCATTTCGCAAAGACGCTTGGACGCGCCCATAATATTGGTGGGATTGACGGCCTTATCGGTAGAAATCAGCACAAACTTTTTTACGCCGAATTCCCGAGCAGCGTGAGCCATTTTGTAGGTGCCGAAAACGTTGTTTTTAATGGCTTCGTTGGGGCTGTCCTCCATGAGAGGCACATGCTTGTGTGCAGCGGCATGGAATACCAACTCGGGGTGGTATTCGCCCAAAATGTCATCCAAACGCTTGGGATCACGCACAGAACCAATCAGTACAACCAGGTTCAAGTTAGGATAATTGCGTATCAACTCCATCTGAATGGCGTACGCATTATTCTCGTATATGTCAAAAATAATCAACTGCTTGGGATGGCTTTTGGCGATCTGGCGGCACAATTCGCTGCCGATACTGCCGCCACCACCGGTGACCATGACAACTTTGCCCTCGATATAGTGGCAGATCTCGTCCAGATTGACCTTGATGGGGTCGCGACCCAGCAGGTCAAGAACGGAAACCTTACGTAGTTTGTTCACGCGCACTTCGCCGTTGACCAGCTGATAGATGCCGGGGACGACCTGAATCTCACACCCGGTCTTGTCGCAGATGTCAAGAATTTCCTTGCGCGTGGCACCGTCACTGGTGGGAATAGCATAGATGATTTTTGACACCTTATAGCGTTTGGCGGCACCGATGATTTCCTCGCGACCGCCTACAATATGAACACCCTCCAAAATACGACCCTTTTTGGCGGGGTTGTCGTCAATCAGACAAACAACACGGCAGCGCAGATGGGAGTTGATGGCGAATTCGCGCACTAACTGGCGACCCGCCTCGCCGGCACCGATGATCATAACATTTTTCAGTTTGTCCTTTTGTAGAGCACCGTTCAAATGATTCCGCACCAAACGCAGCAATCGATAAGAGAAACGGATGCCGGCTGTGCAGACGAAGCTGAGAAATAGGCCGATGCAATAATAGGAGCGCGGCATAAACCATGGCTGTACAGCGCGGAAAATCAAGCCAAGCACCAGCAGAACGGCGTATGACAATATCACACGGACAAGCGCATCGATGCTGACATAACTCCAAATGCTGTTGTATAGCTTGAAAAGCCAAAAGACAATCAGGCAAATGACGACCCACCAACCGATGGTGTGAGAAAATCCCTCCAAATAGCGCATGGGAATGATACGGAAGTGGAAGTCGTGACGAATCCACAAGGCCAGAAAAAAGGAGCCTGCGATGGAAACGGCGTCCAGCGTCATGATCAGAAAGACGCGCACCAGCCAATTCAAAGAAATAGATTTATTTTTAAGCATAGTGAAAACACATCCCAACTGTTATTAGGGTAAAATATATCCTTATTTACATTTGTGTAGACATACATAGTTATTTTACATTATAGCACACCCGCAGGAAAATAACAAGCAAAAGCGAAAGCCGAGAAGGTGGAAATAACTATGGGCATAAAGAAGCAAGCATTCCATCATTTCGGTTCATACGATGGAATGCTTGTTATGTTATTTACTGCTGCCCAATATCCACTTTTGAATGGGCGGAGTGATGCGTTTCCCCAAAAGATAGGCAATATATGCCAATGCAATGTTTACCACCAGCAGAAGAATATAGCCTATGGCACTGGGGGTATCCGGGTGATAAAGCGGGGTGAGGCGATATAGACGGATCAGAATGATATTGAGCAGGTACAATTCCAAGGACATATTGCCAAGGAAGCGGAATACAGCGTGAATGGGTTTCCAATGTACTGCATGGAAAAACCAAGCCAGTACGAAGGTCAGAGCAATACCGCCGAAGAGATAGAAGTAGCGACGGCAAATACTGTGGAGTACATCTCTGTTCAGCACTGCAATGACGCCGCAGAACACCACCGCGCAAACAGGGATAAGCCACCGGGGGCAGGGGTCGCCTTTGTAGACCTTGCGTCCGAAGTAACAGCCGATAAGAAAGACAGGCAGACGGGTCACGGCAACGGCAACAGTATCGAAGTACTTGGCATTGGTATACTTAAGCAGCAGGGTGAGCACCACAGTAAGTGCCAACAGAAGAACGGTGGAGAGGCCAGTATGCTTTCCGTCAAATAGTACATGATAGATATACGGGTACAGAAAATATACCAACATAAGTAGTGACACAAACCAAATTTGTTGGTCGCCAGTCAGCCATAGACTCAACGTCAGATAGTTGGCTGCCAATGTTTTCAGCGAACCCAATGACAGGCCGCTTTGTACAAGCTGATATAGCCAGTACCATGTGCAGATCAGTGCAATAGGTACATACAGCCGTATCAGACGCCGTTCCATAAAGGGAAGTAGCCGTTCATCCTTGTGGTAAGAAAAGTACAGGCAGATACCGGACAAAAACAGAAAGATTTCGCAGCCCATGTTGCCATAGGTAATCAGCTTGCCGACGATTGTGGGGAAGTAAACTTCACACAGGTAGGAGTGAAACACGATAATCCATAGTGTAGCCACGCCGTACAGTTCCTGGCGGTTTTCTGTCAGCATATGCAAGTCAAAGGGATTCTTCCTTATAAGTGTCATATCAGTTCATTCCTTCGTTGGACTGCAGCTCCGGATAATCAAAGTGCTTGCCGCGGATGGCTTGTATCAAAGTCCGCTTTTTCTCTAGTGCAGCCTGATATTTTTCGGGCAGATTGCCCAGAATCAACCAATCGATAACGCGGTCAGAGTTATGCGTATCGGTATGGTCAAAGTGATGCTCGATATAAGCATCCAGTTTTTCGGACTGGAAGTCCTCATCGGCAATCGCCTGCAGCAGTTCATCAAAGGTGGAGCAGACCTTGCCGGGCACATTGGAATCGTAATCGCGATGGAATCCGCGAGAGGTGGCGTACTGCACCTTGTCGTAGACAAAGGCCAGCAACGGCTTACGCATAAGGGAGTACTCATACATACTGGAGGAGTAATCCGTAATCAGCAGATCCGTGACATAGAACAGCTCGTTGATGTTGGGATAACTGTTCATGCTGATGAAACGGTCGGCGTGTTCGGGTTTGATAGGAACTTCGCCGGGTACCCAGGGATGCATCTTGAACAGTACCACAGCGTCCTTCTCTTGACACAGTCGGTACAGTCGGTCAAAATCAATCAGTTCATAGGGGTAATACGCATGCATACGGTTACGGCCACGATAGGTAGGAGCAAAGAGAATGACACGCTTGCCTTTGATAAACGGATAATCACGCAGCAGCCGCCCCTTAGTTTCTGCCTGATTCTTTTCATCCAAGAACTGATCCATACGAGGCATACCCGTGGCAACAATCTGTTCGTCCAGGATACCAAATTGTTCGGAGAAGAAGTGGCTGATGGGCGTGGAACCGGAGATAGAGTATGTGTATTGACGATGGCAGGAAAACGGACTGGGACAGCCGTAATGACCCCAACGGCTGTAGCCAACACCTTTAAAACCTGCTCCGGCATGCCAGATCTGAATGACCTTGGTGGAAGGATCCAGTTCCATCCAGTCAAACAGGGGGATGTGGTCATCTACGATGATGATGTCAGCCTTTGCTACGCACTTCATCTGCCGGATACTGTTTTTGATGGTGCGGCCGCCGGAAGTGGCCTTACGCAGGGAGAAGTGAATGTCAAACTGCTTGTCAAGGCCTCGCTCCTTCATGCGCTCGAGAATAGACTGCATATTCAGTGCCAATTTATCGTCCTGCTCGGACATAAACAGCAGGAAGTTACCCGGCTTGTGATGGCGGCGGACAGAACGGTAGTAACGGTCTTTCCAACTGCGCAGAGTTTTGCGCAGGAATCTCTTTACCTTGGCGACCAGATTTTCTTTGATCCGTGCGGAAAGCGGCTTTTTCTGACCGGCTGCCGGAATATGGCCGAGGTTATGCATAACGGCGTTGTAAAACAGAACCTGCAACTCAGCAACATCGCTGTATTCGTCCAGCATAAAAGCCACCGTATATACACCGGTGTTATTTAAGTAGCGGAAGGAGCGGCCCCAACCCTCCAACATGGCGGTAGTCCCGCGGAAACCCGCAATGCTGTAAAAACTGTGATCATCGGTAATGAGCAACTTATAGGTGCCGTTTTGGATACAGCGGTTGATGCCGTTATTGGTAATGTTCAACTTTAACTCCACATGGTTGCCGCACCGTTCGGCCACCTCAAAAGCGGTTTCCGCGTTTGCTTCCTCGTTGACCAGATAAAACACGGTGTCTTCCGGCAGGGGTTCCTCCGATACCAACTGGAGAGTCATGTGAATGCGTTCCCATGTCACATTGTCCACATATGATACGATTTTTTTCATAACAGCGTTCATCTTCCTTTGATACATATACTGCGCTCTTTGAACACAGATGAAATTATTATAGCAGAAACGGAAATTGGATACAATAAAAACGTGAAAAAATGTCGTATTTACGTTGTGTTGACAAAGGTGTGCCCCATGTGCAGAGGGCATTTGTTGGTTGACTTATGGGGGAAAGGGTGGTAAAATTTCATAGTTAAGGATATGGTGTATTATTTGGCAATATGCGCCGATTCCGATTTGCTGCATGGAGGAACCACATTTATGGAGGGAACCCTTCGCTATAAAATGAAACGCATTATTGCGGAAAATCAGTTCAGCCGCTATTTCTGGCGCACTGTTTTTGATAAGATCGACGGTGCACTGGGACAAATGGCCCGCAATCGCCTGAGTCGCACGTCCCGTACTGAACGGCGCAAAGTGCTGTTTATCGCCTTTCAGGGCGACTATACCTGCAACCCCAAATACATTACCGAGGAACTGCTTCGCCGCCATACTGATATAGATATTGTCTGGGCAGGCTCAAAACGCTCCGTGCAGACGCCGGATGCATTTCCTGATGGTGTACGCCGCGTAGACCTTTATTCTTATGCCATGATGCGTGAGTTGGCCACGGCAAAGGTCATCGTATGCAACAGCGTGGAGTTTGAAAAACTGCGCCTGCCCATCCGCAAGGATCAGATCGTCATCCAGACATGGCACGGCTCGCTGGGCATCAAGCGGTTTGACCGGGCACACAATGATAACTGGGCCTGGGTCAAGGCTGCTGACTACTGCGGCAAGATGACCCGCTACTGTATTTCTAACAGCACCTTTGAAAATGAGGTGTACCGCGGCTCTTTCTGGCCGGAAACGGAGATCTTGTCCTACGGTCATCCCCGCAACGACCTGCTGATGCACACGGACGCGACCGATGCCAAGGCGGTTGTCATGGGACTGCGTAAGCGTTTTGGCATTGACGAGGACACGAAGGTTGTGCTTTATGCGCCCACATTCCGCGATTCTCACAATTTCTCCTGCTACGACATTCATCCCGAGCCGCTTTTTGCGGCGCTGACAGAGCGCTTCGGCGGCAAGTGGGTCATGGTAATCCGTTATCACCCATCTATCCGCGAACATAGCGTGGGTATCATGAATACACCGCACATTGTGGATGCGTCTATGTACCCCGATATTCAGGAACTGATGCTGCTGGCGGATGTGGCCATTACCGATTATTCCAGCTGGATTTATGATTTCATGCTGACCGGACGACCGGGATTCATTTACGCCACGGATAAAGAGAAATATAATACCGAGCGCGGTTTTTACTTCCCGCTGGAGAGCACGCCTTTCCCCATAGCGGTGAACAATGCGGAACTGGGAAATCAGATCCGTCATTTTGACACCGCGCTTTATGAGCAGCGCAGGGAGGAATTCCTCCGGGATAAGGGCTGCATAGAAGACGGACATGCCAGTGAGCGTGCGGTCGATAAAATTTTGGAATTGATGGGAGATAATACATGAATATTCTGCTTTTAATGATGGGCGGCTCCGGTACACGTTTTGGCGCAGACCGCCCCAAACAGTATACCATGTTGGACGGCAAACCCATTTTTGCCTATATTCTGGAGGCCTATCAGCGTCTTGACGACATTGACCGCACTGTGATCGTGACCAACGGTGCCTGGGTGGACTTTGTGGAAGAATGGGCGGACAAGATGCCCCGCAAGGAGATCATCAGCGTTACCGTGGGCGGTGCCAGCCGCAGCGAGTCCGTGCTCAATGGACTCAAGGCCGCATCCGGCTTTGCTTCCGACAATGACAATGTGTTGATTCACGATGCAACCCATCCCTATGTGGATGTAGAGGGTACGCGTAAAATCGTGGAGGCTCTCAGTCAGTATGGCGGAGCTACATTGGGTGCCTGCCAGTATGATACCTGCTATCAGATGGACGAGAATCAGGTCATTGAAAAGGTGATTCCCCGTCAGAAGCTGGTGTCCGGTGCTTCCCCCGAGGCGTTCCACTTTGGCGATATTTACCGCATTTACAGTTCCTCTACCAAAGAAGAGCTGGATGCCATGACCTCTGCCGGTGCCATTGCACTGGCCAATGGCATTACCATGAAGGTGATTCCCGCCAATGTGCTGAATCTGAAGATCACCTATCCCGGTGATATGGAGTTGTTCAAGAAATTGTGTCATACCTACTTTTTTGAGGATTGAAAGGAGTTACTTACTATGAAACAGAATCCGTTGCTGGATATGGTGCGCAAAAGAAAACTGGGCATTCGCTGCGGTGTTCCTTCTTTCTGCTGTGCCAACAAGCTGGTCATCGAGGCTATTTTGAATCAGGCGCAGCGTTTTGACGATACGGTTCTGATCGAGGCTACCTCCAATCAGGTCAACCAGTACCGCGGTTATACAGGCATGCTGCCTCAGGATTTCTCTGACTTTGTGTACAACATTGCCGATAAGATCAATTTCCCCCGCCATAACATCATCCTCGGCGGCGACCATCTGGGTCCCCTGCCTTGGGTAGACGAGCCGGAAGCTACCGCTATGCCTAAGGCTGCCGAGCTGGTGCGCCTGAGTGTTCTGGCCGGCTATCAGAAGATCCATCTGGATACCAGTATGCGTCTGGGCGATGATCCCGTGGATCAGCCGCTGTCTACCGCCACCATCGCACGCCGCGGTGCCTATCTGTATCAGGCCTGCGAAGCTGCTTATCAGGAACTACTGAAGAAGGATCCCGAGGCCATTCACCCCGTGTTCGTCATCGGCAGCGAAGTGCCTATTCCCGGCGGCATTCAGAATGATGAAGAGGGTATGCAGGTCACCAGCCCCGAGGATTTCGAGGACACCCTGCTGACCTACCGCGAGGAGTTTGCCAAGCTGGGCCTGAGCGAGGCATGGGAATATATCATTGCCGTAGTGGTACAGCCCGGTGTGGAATTCGGCAATGAGGAAATCGTGCATTATGACCGCATGGCATCCTTCAAGCTGTGCGAGGCACTGCGCCGCTATCCCGATATCGTGTTCGAGGGTCACTCTACCGACTATCAGGCTCCTGCCAAACTGAAGGAAATGGTCGAGGACGGCATTGCCATTATCAAGGTCGGCCCCGCTCTGACCTTCGCTCTGCGTGAGGCTCTGTTTGCCCTGAGCCATATCGAGGCAGAATTGATCGACGATCCCTCTCAGCGCGCCAATTTCCCTGCCGTACTGGAAGCCGCCATGATGAAGAATCCCAAGCAGTGGGAGAAGCACTATGCCGGCAACGACAAGCAGCTTTACCTGCAGCGTGAGTACAGCTTCTCTGACCGCTGCCGTTACTATCTGGCACAGCCCGAAGTGGATTCCGCTATTGCCAAGCTGTTCTATAATCTGGACCAGTTGGATATCCCCATGGGTATGCTGCATCAGTACATGCCCCTGCAGTACATCAAGGTCCGTGACGGCCGTCTGCAGATGAACGCCAAGGCCTTGGCTGAGGACAGCGTTGTCACTCTGGTGGAGGACTATAACTTCGCCGTGAAGTACAACTATGTCACCAGTAGTGTATTCGTTCGCTAAGGAGGCTGCTGACATGAAAGCTGCTGTTCTGGAAGGCAACGAAAAACTGATTTACCGTGACATCGAAACCCCTCAGGTAACTGCCGGCACCGTACAGATTCAGGTAGCCGCCTGCGGTATCTGCGGTTCCGATGTGCCCCGTGTATTTGACCACGCTGCCCACAACTATCCGCTGATTCTGGGTCATGAGTTCTCCGGTGTCGTTTCCGCCGTAGGCGAGGGCGTGGAGAATGTAAAGGTGGGCGACCATGTGGTAGCGGCACCGCTGGTGCCCTGCATGGAGTGTCCTGACTGCGCTGCAGGCAACTACTCTTTGTGCAAGCATTATAGCTTTATCGGCTCCCGTCAGAACGGTGCCATGGCTGATTATATTGTGGTGCCTGCCGCCAATGTACTGCCGATTCCGGAGGATCTTTCCCTCCAGCAGGCTGCCACCATCGAGCCCTCTACTGTGGCGCTTCACGCTCTGCGTATCTGCAACTATGTTGCCGGTAAGCGTGTGGCTGTGTTGGGCTGCGGCATCATCGGTCTGTATACCGTGCAGTGGGCCCATTTGCTGGGCGCCGAGCACGTCACCGCCATCAGCCGTGGAAAGCGCGGTTTGGAAGCCGCTTTGAAGATCGGCGCTGACGATACGATCAGTACGGACGGCTCTATGGAGGAGGCACTGGATGCCACCGCTAAGGCAGGCTACGACTATGTATTTGAGTGCTCCGGCTCCGAGACCACCATTCAGCTGTCTCTGCGTCTGGTGGCCAATAAGGGCACGGTGTGCTTCATCGGCACGCCCAAGAAGCCTCTGACGTTCACTATCCCCCAGTTTGAGCAGATCAACCGCAAGGAGTGCATTGTTACCGGCTCCTGGATGTCCTATTCTGCGCCGTTCCCCGGCAGCGAATGGACGGATACCATCGACTATATGAGCAGTGGCCGTCTGCAGTTTATCCCCGAACTGGTGCATGGTACCTATCCCATGGCGCAGGCTATGGATGCCTTCTGTGAGATCCACAAGGGCGCCACCAAGGGCCGCGTACTGCTGCTGAATAACATTTGACACGATCGTCCCCTGCCAAAGGTTTGGGGAAGAGAGAGGATCCCATGAAAGAAAAACTCCTGAAATATAAGTTCGTATTTGAAGAGCTTGTCAAGCGTGATTTCAAAAAGAAATATAAAGGAACCGTGCTGGGCATGGGTTGGAGTATTCTTTCCCCATTGCTGACATTGCTGATCATGAAGATCATCTTCAGCAATTTCCTGGGGCGCGATACACCGCATTACACCACCTATCTGTTCTGCGGCAATCTGATTTTCAGTTATTTCCGCGAGGCAACTAAGATGGGTATGACCTCGCTGCGCAGTAATGCCAGTATCTTCACTAAGGTGACGGTTCCCAAGTCGCTGTTTCTGTTTTCGCGCAATGTGCAGACGCTGATCAACTTCGCACTGACGATCCCACTGTTTTTCCTGTTCTGCATTATTGACCATATCACTTTCACGTGGAAATTCTTCATGCTGATCTATCCCATTTTTACGCTTATCATCTTAAATCTGGGTGTAGGTCTGATCTTGTCGGCACTGTATGTGTTCTTCAAGGATATGGACTATCTGTGGAACATTTTCCTGACACTGCTCAGTTATATGTCCGCTATTTTCTACCGGGTGGATCATCTGGCGCCTGCCATGCAGAATATTCTGTACCTGAACCCTGTGTATCTGCACATTTACTACTTCCGCTGTATCACCATTGACGGATTTATTCCCTCACCGCTGTATCATCTGGCCATGTTGGGCTATGTACTGGTGATCTTTGCCATCGGTGCGCTGATTTACAAGAAGTATAATGCGCAGTTCCTGTACTATGTGTAAGGGGTGGCGGCTATGAGTATTCTGAAACTGGATCATGTATCTGTTCGTTATATTACCGGCGACTTCAAAGACATCGGTCTGAAAGACTTCGTGGTGCAGCATCTGCGCGGCACCTATCATGTTAAGGAGTTCTGGGCGGACAAAGATATCACTTTTACGCTGGAAAAGGGCGATATGCTGGGCATCATCGGTTCAAACGGTGCCGGTAAGTCCACACTTTTAAAAGCGATTTCCGGCATCATGGAACCCACCGGCGGAACGGTGGAACGCGAAGGTACGATCGCTGCGTTGCTGGAATTGGCCAGCGGCTTTGATGGTGAACTGACCGTCCGCGAAAACGCTTATCTGCGTGGCGCTATGTTGGGTTATACCCGTGCCTTCATGAATGAGATGTACGATCAGATCATCGACTTTGCTGAATTGCGCGATTTTGAGGAGCGTCCCTTTAAGCAACTGTCCTCCGGTATGAAGAGCCGTCTGGCATTTGCTATCGCCTCCATGCTCAAGCCCGATATTCTGATTCTGGACGAGGTGCTCAGCGTGGGTGACGGTGCTTTCCGTAAAAAGAGCGAGAAGAAGATGAAAGAGATTATCAGCGGCGGCGCTACCACCATTTTGGTGTCCCATTCGCTGACACAGGTGCGTGAGATGTGCACGAAGATTCTCTGGCTCCATAAGGGAAAACAGATCGAGTTTGGCGATGATGTGCAGGCCATTTGTGACCGCTATCAGCAGTTCCTCGATGGTAAGTTGAAGCTCTAATAACAAAATCAAAAAACGAACTCCCCCTTCTAAGTCTCTTATGGAGATTAGAAGGGGGAGTTGTTATTAAACATTTACTTTCCAACAGGAGATTCTTGCACCTTTGATGCAGGAGTGCGGAAATGCAAGAAGAGATCTGTGGGGTAGCTCAAGGGTTTCCAAGTCAAAATAATGGTCATTGCAATAGCAATCAACATCCAAACCAGCTGACCGGGGAGTGTTTCTATCATTGTGCGTGCAAGGCCTAAATTAACAATGATATACAACAACGGTCTATGCAAGAAGTATATCTGCATGGTGCGCTGCCCCAAAACAGTCAGACCAAAGGTGTTTTTACTGGGCATGACCAAAATCCAGGCGAAGACAAGAATTGCAGAGATGCAATAACACAATACACGGAACAGAATTGGGAAGGGAAGATGCACTTTTTGGTATGCGTTCATTCCGGTCAGCAACGGACGCAGAAGATATACTTTGTCTAGTGCGAACACACACAGTGCTGCCCAAGCCAATAGAATTGCCGCGCCCAAAAACTTCAGCGATTTCTTTTTGGACAGTGCTTCTAACTTGATGCGGTTAGCCATGGTGCCTGCAATGTACCAAGGGTAGAATACAATGATGCGGGACAGACATAGGAAGTTACCGATGGATTTATCATAACCGACGAAACAGGCTAAGCCGATGGAAATTCCCAATATGATACGAGGATCAGAGTCTCGTAGTAAATAAGTCAGCAGGACAAAGACGGCCAAGGCAAACATAAACCAAGGGGCACCGCCCTCTGTGAATAGGGAAAAAGTGGCCTTGCCGGCAGTAAGACGACAGACGACATAGACAACAAACTTGTAGAAAAATCCAAATGCAATGAAAGCGAATACTTTTTGAGCAATGTTTCTGTTGCGGTGGAAAAGGCCGGAAACAAAAATAAAAATAGGCATACAAAATGCTTCGATAAATACGAATAAAGCTCTTGCACCGCCTGCCATCACTCCATTGTTAATAATGGTTTCCGAAAAGTGAGATAATACGACTGTAACAATTAAAATCCCTCGTAAATTATCCCATAAAGCGCTTCTTTCTTTCATGTATATGTACCTTCTTCCTCAAAAATATGCAACTGCTTACATATAAAATATAGATGTAAAAAACGATCAAGAATATCCTAAGAGGTAATATACCATATTACAATGGCAATTGCAAGTGTTGCATAAAAGTGGCGATGTATAAAAACGTCATAAGAATTCAATTTGTCATTTTAAAGTGTTTTTGCTCATTTGACGGAATGATGGAGCGGAAGTTCAGGAAAAGGTCCGTGGGATAGCGCAGCGGTTTCCAAGCCAAGAGGAATACCGTAGCCACACCGATTAGCATCCGTACACCCTGACCGACAACATTGCCAAACAGCGAGTTAGCAAGGCCCAGATTGACGATAATGTAAACCAGCGGTCTGTGCCAGAAGTAAATCTGCATGGTGCGCTGACCAATGGTGGTTACGGCAAAGATGCGTTTAGTGGGAACAACCAGAATCCACGCGAATCCAAGCAGGCCGGAAATGCAGTAGCACAGGACACGGAACAAAATCACATAGAGAAGATCCACCTTGCAAAAGGCATTTTTGTCGGTCATCAAAGGACGAAGCAGGTAGACTTTAGGCAGAGCCAATACGCATAGAAGCGCCCATACGATCAGAATAACAAGCCCCAGAATCTTCAAGGATTTTTTGCGGGACAGTTCCTCCAGCTTTGCGCGGTTGACTATGGTGCCGGCAAAGTAGAAGGGAAAGAAAACAATGATGCGCGCAAGGCACAGAAAATCACCGATAGAACTATCGTAGCCTGCAAAGCAAGCCAATACCACGGAAACAACCAGAACCAGACGAGGATCCACATTTCGCAGCAGATACGTCAGTAGAATGCAAACTGCCAGAACGAACATAAACCAGGGGATGCCACCTTCTTACAGCAGTTTAAAACTTGCCTCACCCTCCGTAACGCGTCGTATACAGTAGATCAGAATTTTGTAAATCAACCCGATGCTGATAAAGGCAAAGACCTTCTGCGAAATATTTCTGTTTTTGTGAAACAGACCGGACACAAAGATAAACAGGGGCATGTGGAACGCATAAATGAAGATAAAGATAGCACGGTACGGACCAGCTTCCGTACCGAAATCGATGACCTGCTCAGCAAAGTGCCCGATTACCACAAAAAGATCAGCAGGAATTTCAGGTTATCCCACAGAGCAATTCTTTCTTTCAAAATAAACATCTATCTTTCTGCAATAATTTTCATAGATAATACGCCTTGAACAGATGATGCGACACCTGATCCTTTTCCGGCGGCAGCTGCATATAGTCGCCGTACAGACATCTGAGATAGGCATCATAGTCTTTCATCGCTTTGAAAGACTGCCCCTCAAATGGAATGTCGCAGAGCTCACTGTATACTTTTGCGGGCAGAATCTCACGCGAACGGTATACTCCACCGTAGGAGCCGCAAAGCGATGCGGAGTCAAAATCGACCTGCAGAGCGTGCTGTTCAATGCGGCAGATCACCTTGTGCGGATCAATCATACGGCTCAGCGCAAAGAAACCGAAACGGATCGGTTCATAGTACCATGCACGTGTTTTGCTGGGGCGGAATTTCTGCCACGCGTAGGCCACCAGCAGTTCGATATCAAAACGGCACTTCTGCAAATATGCCTTGGCAGCTGCGTGGGTGTCGCCCAAACCGTCAATGGGGAAAATATCGATGTATACGCCGCCTATACCATTGTTGCGATTGTCGTTTTCTTCTTCCAACACGGTATTTCTGGCACATGCCTTGGCGAAGAGGTAGCAATACTGCTTGTCCGTTTCATGTGACATATAGCGGAATGGCGTTTCGTGGGTCTTGCAGTATTCCGCCAGTTTTATGTAGTCGGGCCGCGGCATAAGAATGTCGATGTCGTCGTCCCAGGGGATGAAGCCGCCATGGCGTACGGCGCCCAGCAGCGTGCCGCCGGCTAATGAATAGCGGAGACCCTGCGACACACAGATCTCGTGTACCTGCGTCAACAGTTCCAATTCAATTTGCTTCAGTATATCCTGAGAAATCTCTTTCATGACAGAATCCTTTCTCATCGGAGTTAACCAAAAATATACCACATAATACTGCCCATTGCAAGTATGGAGGAGAGGTAGCGAGTGGATAAAGAAAAATCCCCGCCTGTTTGGCGGGGATTTTAAAAGCTCAACTTATTCGGTCACGAAGGGCAGCAGAGCGATCTGACGAGCGCGCTTGATGGCCTCGGTCAGCTGACGCTGATGCATTGCGCAGGTACCGGTAGTGCGGCGAGGCAGGATCTTGGAGCGCTCGCTGATGAAGCGACGCAGCTTGGCAGCATCCTTATAATCGATATACTCGCACTTGTCGACGCAGAACTGGCAAACCTTACGACGTTTGCGGCCTGCACCGCGAGGAGCTCTATTTTCGCGTTCCATAGCCATGGAAGTTTCCTCCTTTAATAGATTTTCATGTGTTCAAAGACACATCAGAACGGCAGGTCGCCGTCCTCTTCGTCGATTTCAGAGAAATCGGACGCACCGCCCATAGGAGCAGCATAGCCGCCGGCAGGAGCACCGTAGGAGGTCGCACTATAATTGTTATAGTCACCGCCACGCTCAGCACCGTCGCGCTTGGAGTCGCCGAAATAGACATTGTCAGCAACAACTTCCGCCGTGCGGCGATTGTTGCCGTCCTTGTCCTGCCAGCTGCGGATCTGCAGACGACCTTCCACCACGGCCATACGACCCTTGGTGAAATACTTGGCCACGAACTCAGCCGTGCTGCGCCAAGCAACTACATCGATGAAATCCGTTTCACGCTCACCGCCCTGAGACTTGAAGTCGCGGTCAACGGCAAGGGAAAAGCTGGTAACAGCAGTCCCGCTCTGCGTTCTGCGCAGCTCGGGATCGCGGGTCAGACGACCCATGATAAAGATTTTGTTCAGCATAATGTGCCTCCCTTACTCGCCCTTGCAGACGATCATGGAACGCATGATGCCCTCGGTGATACCCAGGATACGATCCAGTTCCTTGGGGAATTCCGGAGCACTGGTGAAAGACATCAGGACATAGTAGCCTTCAGTCTTGTAGTCGATAGCGTAAGCAAGACGACGCTTGCCCCACTCGTCGACGACGACGTTGGAACCATTCTGCTCAGCCAGAGTCTGGAACTTTGCCACGGTAGCGGCAATAGCCTCCTCACCCTGTGCAGGGTCGATGATGTAAACGACCTCGTAGTTGGCGGAAATCTTAGCCATACTTTTGCACCTCCTTTTGGACTTATGGCCCTCACTTCCCGGTGAGAGCAAGGATTTACCCGCTAATACGCGAGCTTATTTATTATATCGTATCCATGAAAAAAGTCAAGCAGTTTTCTGCGAAAAAATAAGGAAAAGAGGAAGTTATACCCTCTTTTCCCGATTTTTCATCTGTGATATTTCTTTTCCAGCGTGCGCAACAGCGGTAAACCCAGGCCATAGCAGGCAATCGCTTCGCCCAAGGTCACGCTGAGGAAGTTGAGCAAATAGGTCAGTGCAAAGGCGTGAGAGAAGTCCACTTGTTGAAAGGTAATGATACCGCCCACCAACACACCGTTGAGCAGCACCGGCGGCAGGGGAGATAGATAACGGTTACGGCATCGGGCAGTTAAAAGAGCGGCAATCAGCGTGGTCAGCGAGCCGACAATGATGTCCAAAAGCCCGTAGGGGCTTAATATGTTGGCAATCAGACAACCGACACCCAAGCCCCACGCCGTTTCCGGAAACAGGAACGGCAGTACACACAGTGCCTCGGAAAAACGGCATTGGATAGGCCCATAACTGATGCCGAATATGGAGCCGAAAATGGACAGCACCGCATAGGCGGCTCCCACCATAGCGGCGACGGTCAGTTGACGAACAGTAATTTTCTTCATGCGACAAACCTCCCATTTTTTGTTTAGAGAACGATGAATCTTCACCGAACGAACGCCGCAATTACGGCGCTTGGACAGGGTTTGGGCACCTGTCAGGAAGGAGTATAACACAGGAACAGACAAAAGAAAAGGGCAAATCATCATTTTGAGAGGTGAGGGGGTGAATCTCTTTTTCTTATTTACAAAGAAAAGAAAAAATGCTATGATGATAATATAACCAACTGTAAATGTGAAAGCAAAATATAAAATTAAGGAGATAGCACATGAAAAAACTCGGAACAAAGATACTCAGTGTGGTTTTATGCATTGCATGCATTTACGGGCTTGTTGCAGGTACATCTGCGCTCAAAGATGTGAATGCAGATAAAGCATACTGGGAAAATAACGGGAAAGAGGCATCAGCCAATTTCGACCGACTGGCAGACGGCATATCGCAGTTAAGTGAAAACGAGGATGCCTATGTAGCAGGTGTCGATGATTACGAGAAAGGCACCAAGGACTACGACGACGGGCTTGCAAAATACGAAGCCGG
>JAUMWJ010000045.1 GCA_030529655.1 Eubacteriales bacterium | reverse complement strand
GGTACGGCGGCGAGATGAAGAAGGGTATGTTCTCCATGATGAACTACTACCTGCCCCTGAAGGGCATTGCCTCCATGCACTGCTCCGCCAACACCGATATGAACGGTGAGAACACCGCCATCTTCTTCGGTCTGTCCGGTACCGGTAAGACCACTCTGTCCACCGACCCCAAGCGTCTGCTGATCGGTGATGACGAGCACGGCTGGGACGACAACGGCGTGTTTAACTTTGAGGGCGGCTGCTATGCCAAGGTCATCAATCTGGACAAGGATTCCGAGCCCGACATCTACAACGCTATCAAGCGCGATGCTCTGCTGGAGAACGTCACTGTTGACGCTGAGGGTAAGATCGACTTCGCTGACAAGTCCGTCACCGAGAACACCCGTGTGTCCTACCCCATCAACCACATCAACAACATCGTTCGTCCCGTTTCCGCTGCTCCTGCTGCAAAGAACGTGATCTTCCTGTCCGCAGATGCTTTCGGCGTTCTGCCTCCCGTGTCCATCCTGACTCCTGAGCAGACCCAGTACTACTTCCTGTCCGGCTTCACCGCAAAGCTGGCCGGTACCGAGCGCGGCATCACCGAGCCCACTCCCACCTTCTCCGCTTGCTTCGGCCAGGCATTCCTGGAACTGCATCCCACCAAGTACGCTGAAGAGCTGGTCAAGAAGATGCAGATGAGCGGCGCAAAGGCTTATCTGGTAAATACCGGCTGGAACGGCACCGGCAAGCGTATCTCCATCAAGGATACCCGCGGTATCATCGATGCTATCCTGGACGGTTCTATCAACTCCGCTCCTACCAAGATGATCCCCCACTTCAACTTCGAAGTACCCACCGCTCTGCCCGGCGTCGATCCCGCTATCTTGGATCCCCGCGACACCTATGCTGACGCCTCCGAGTGGGAAGCCAAGGCTCAGGATCTGGCAAGCCGTTTCGTGAAGAACTTCGCCAAGTACGAGTCCAACGAGGCCGGTAAGGCTCTGGTCGCTGCAGGTCCCCAGCTGTAATTCAAATTTATCTCATATGCAAAAAACAGGAGTTTGCATGGCAAACTCCTGTTTTTTTGCGTACTTCATTTTTTTCTGTTGACAAGCTACTGTATTATGCGTATAATACAGTAAAACCGTATTACACGAGTAACACAGTTTGGGAAGTGAGGTGTCGCATATGGTTTCCTTTGATGGGTTTACTCTACATGATGGTAGTCCCATCTATTCACAGATCATTCGCCATATCAAACAAGGTATGGTTGCCGGTACCGTTGTAGATGGTGATGAAATGCCCTCGCGGCGTATTCTTTCGGCCCTGCTGGGGGTAAATCCCAATACCGTACAAAAAGCCTATCATCTATTGGAAGAAGAATCTTTGATTTCCTCCAGGTCCGGAGCAAAAAGCTATATATCTCTGACTGACAAGCATTTGGAGCGCATCAAGCAGGAAATGGTCAGCGGTGTGGTAAAAGAATTGGTGAGTACGGTGAAACGCATGGGGGTTTCCTATGACGAAGCAGAAGCCCTGCTGCGACAACTATGGAATAAGGAGGACGCAACATGAAAAAGCATTTGTCTGTTCTGGCACTTTACCTTCGTTCAACAGCATGGCGAGTCCTTTTGCTGCTGTTTGTCATGGCGGCAGCGGAGACTGCTCTGCTGTGGAGCAATCGCTGTTCATATGAAGATTACAGCTTTTTAGGAAGCCATTTATCATGCAGCGGTATGGAATGGGTGTGCTTCGGCTTTTTTGCGGTGCTGCTGACACTGCTGTGCCTAAGCGGCACAAGCTACGGCTCACAGGCGGATTACACACTGCAGCGCCTCTCTATTAAACCGCAAACCGCCTTTTTATGGCAAAGTATTGTCTGCTGCATTTGGATCACGGCATTTTGGGCTTTGCAGGTCGTGCTTCTCGTGGTATGCAGTTCACATTCCCTGCAACAAATTCCTGCGGGATACAAAGGCCCGCAAACCATGTTGATGTGCCTTTATCAGTGGGATTTTTCCGCCAACCTCCTTCCTCTCGGATGTGTAGCTAAGTGGCTGCGTAATGTGCTGCTGGTCTTGGCGTCAGGTGTTTCTGCCGCGCATTTCAGTTGGCAGCAGAGAATGGGACATTTCGATTTTGCCATGATCCTGTCGGCTCTTGTTTGTGTATTCACCTTTATGAATGCTCAAAATCGTTCTGTTACACTGCTTGGCATCATCGGCGCGATTGCCATTTTGTTCTATGTCGTGATTCATATTTTCAAAGGAGAGGAGGACGATGTACTTGAAACGATTCGGCAAGATACAACGGCTGCTGCCTCCTAATGTTGACTGTGAAAACTATCTTTCGGGTATTGCTGCCGTCAGTTTAATAGCTCTGATTTTCAGTGTGATCCTCTTTTTTACCAGACTGCATGATCACCTTCGGCTTTTGTTTTACTATGATAACGGTGAAGTCGGACGAATGATGACTCCTTTCGGAGAAGTATTGGGCAGCAGTTTGGTACCCATCATTATACTGATGATCGTTGCTCTTATGAGCAGTATTCTGCTCTATGCCAGCTTCTATCAGGGCAGCCGCAGCATCTATCTCATGCACCGCTTATCTGATAAGCGTGAGCTGCGGCGATGTATATGGACGATCCCGCTTGTCTGGGCGGCATCGGCGTTCGTTTTAGTCATATTGATGTTTTGGGTTTTCTACGGAGCATATCATCTCATGACTCCGGCTGAATTCTTGGAAGATCATCAGCTTATGCGGTTATGGCAAGACCTTTCCGCAGGTAAGATAGGAGGATAAAACCATGTTGGAGCTGCATCAAGTCAGTAAATCTTTCGGCAAAACAAAAGCCGTGCAAAATGTGTCGCTGCAATTACCGCGTGGTGAGATCATCGGACTGTTTGGTGAAAACGGTGCCGGTAAAACCACTTTAATGAAATGTATCCTCGGCCTTTTGCAGTACGAGGGAACGATTACGCTGGACGGCGAGAAAATCACCCACAAGAACATTGCCAAGCTCAGCTTTGCCACCTGTGAGCACTCCTTCTTTCCGCGCCTGAGCGCCGACGCACACAGAGATTTCTATGCCGACCACTTCCCCACCTTCCGTCAAAAACGGTATGAACGATTGATGGATTTCTTTGAGCTGCCCCATAACAAAGCGTTGCGTCAGTTTTCAACAGGCCAGAAGAATCAGTTCGAGGTGATTCTTGCTCTATCGCAGGGTGCGGACTACATTTTAATGGATGAGCCCTTTGCCGGCAACGATATGTTCAACCGGGAGGACTTCTATAAGGTGCTGTTGGGGATTCTGGAGGATCATGAAACAGTACTGCTGTCCACCCATTTGTTGGAGGAAGTATCGTCCTTTATTTCCCGTGCCGTTTTGCTTCGGCAAGGCAGTATTGTTGCCGATATATCAACGGAGACGATGGATGAAAAGGGAATCTCCTTAACAGATTTTGTAAAGGAAACCTACCACTATCAGCGCGATCGTGTGCGCCGCATCTTGGAAGATCAGGATGACGCGTAAGAAAGGAGCCAACAATGCGTAAGAGAATTTGTTTGGCAGTCCTTCTGCTTCTTGCGTCTGTGGCTGCTTTGGTGGTTGCCAACCGCTATGTCGACAAAGGGCGTAACAGCTTCGCTTTCTATGCAAAAAGTGAAACCGGTGATACCAAAGCAACAGACGGTTTGCAGTTGGATGCAACGAATGTTTGTTTTCCGCTCCGTTGGGAAAGTCGCCTGCAATTTACCGACGGCGGCTTAAATGCAAGTACGCAATCTGCCTATGATGATATATACGGTCATTATTACGATTACGCTACAGCGTTTGAAACACCAATGCTCCAAATGGATGAGATTTATAATAACTATGCAATTAGCGCGGAGCATCCGTTGTATGATGTGCTTGCAGTGCGGGACTTTTCCCACGGCGGCTTTGTTACAAGCCGTGTCAAGCTGCACGATTACTTCCCCTATTATCCCCTTAAGCTGACCCCGAATTATGCAGAAAACCCTGACAAAAATGTTTTTGATTTAACGAAACTGATACAAATTAAAATACCGGAAGACCGGATTTTTAGCATTTCCGGTGGTTATGGTGGGGAAAATATTTTCAATATTTCATGCGATGATCCTGTGATTCCTTTACTGGATGTAGTCAGTGTTCCTTCTGAGGACGGCATCTACTTCAGCATTGTATTTGCCGGCTGGGAAAAGCCCGAAAAGAGCTGGGCTCCGCAGGGTTTTGGCATATGGTTTGTTCCTTTTGCGCCTGTTAATCCGGCATATTCCGGCATCGGGTCCTATCAATGCCGGGACTGTGCGTGGGAGAACCTACAGTTGGTTTTACCCTTGGACATTACCACGCAGCGTGTGGCAGCGCTGGATCGCAGCGATGACGGCCAATTATTGCTTACCACCTGCGAGGACGGTATGTATCATCTGCGCGTACTGGATCATCACAACAGCGTACAGCAGGATTTGCCGATGCTGTCCGAAGCGAAGATATACGGGAATAGAGAAAACTACCTGCCCGAAAATTTTCGCTTCTTCGGTCCATCCTATGCTTGCATCATTGACACAGAGCTGTATATGGGCGACGGATTCATGGTGCTATGCTGCTGCGACGGGCGATTTGCTCTTTTAGAAAAAGAGAGCGGGCAGTATCGTGTGGCAATGATACAGAATACGGAAGAAACGGAGTTCGTAGATTATCAGTATGTCGCTTCTCCTCATGAAAATCAAATCTGTATGGCGTGGGACGGTGAGAAGCTGGCAACCGTATCCGCTTTTGACAGCGGTATTACTTTTCACTTGCGTATCTACACCGCAACAGGTAATAAGCTCTATGACGCGCAATGGACTTCCAGTTTGTCGTTAGGCACTCTCGACGGTCGTCTTTTAAAGACACCTGATATTGCCTGGACAAAATAACGATCATACTGTAGCAGACAGGTCTTTTTTCTGCAAAAGGCCTGTCTGTTTTTTCTGGATAAAAAAGTAATAAATATTGCCACTTTTATTGTAAGATTTTCCCTCTTAACAATTTATGATCATTTCTTTCCTCAAACGAAACAGAAATCGACTAACTTTTTTTGTGATTGCCTAAAATATTTTGTATATTTTTGCGGAAATGGGTTGACTTTTGCCTTCAAGTATGCTACTTTCTATAGCAAGTTTTGTTTTTGATTTATATTTTTTATGCAATGTGCACAACATAATCAAAAGTGAAACAATTTTAAGTAAAAAGGACTGAAAGAGAAATGAACCTGCTGATTTTGTTGGTCATCTTTGCTGCTCTGTTGGCTCTGGCATTTGCCCTGTTTAACTTTCTGGGTGTAAAGAAAATGCCGGAAGGCACAGACAAGATGAGTGAGATCGCATCTGCCATTCGTATTGGCGCTAATGCTTTCATACGCTATGAGTACAAGATTTTATTCATCGTCGTGGCAATCGTGGCCGTGATCATGGCAATCGTCACCACTTGGCATGCCGCTATTGCGCTGATTATTGGTTCCACCATGTCTGCTTGCGCCGGCTTTGTGGGAATGAAAATCGCCACCTATGCCAATGTGCGTGTTTCTAACCGTGCACGCGAAAGCCGCGATATTGGCAAGACCGTGAAAGTCGCTTTCAAGGGCGGCAGTGTCATGGGTCTTTGTGTCGGCGGCTTTGCTTTGCTGGGTCTGTTCCTTGTCTACATGATTTTCGGTGTGGGCATGGCACAGCTCAAAGAAACGACTGCCAGCTATACAAATCTGTTGGGTCTGCAGTTTATTCCCTTCACCATGACACTCTCCGGCTATGCGCTGGGTTGCTCCATGGTGGCTATGTTTAACCGTGTAGGCGGCGGTATCTACACAAAGGCCGCCGATATGGGCGCTGACCTGGTCGGTAAGACGGAAGCTCATATCCCCGAAGACGATCCCCGCAACCCCGCTACCATTGCCGACAATGTAGGCGATAATGTGGGCGATGTAGCCGGTTTGGGCTCCGACTTGCTGGAAAGCTATGTGGGCGCTATCTCCTCCGGTATCATTCTGGCCTATCATATGTTCCTGCAGTCTCGTGCTCTGAATACCGGTATGAGCACTGAGCTGTTGGCCAAGTGCATTCTGTTCCCCCTGATCTTTGCCGCTGTGGGTTTGATCGCATGCTGCGTGGGTATAGCTTCCCTGCTGTTCAAGGCGAAGATGTCAAGCGATCCTCACAAGGATCTGAATGGCGCTACCTATGTATCTGCCGGTGCTACCATGCTGCTGGGTCTGGGTGTTGCCTATCTGCTGTTCGGCAGTGTGGACAAGGCCATGATGGCATCCTCTCTCGGCTTCTCTGCCGGTTTCTTCTCCCCCTGGATCGCTGCTACCATCGGTATTGCAGCCGGTGTCATCATCGGTGCATTTGCTGAGTTCTATACCTCTGCTGACTATAATCCCACCAAGCGTTTGGCCAATGCCTCCCTTGAAGGCGCTGCGCTGACTATTACACAGGGTATGGCTTTGGGCATGAAGTCCTGCATGGCCCCCTGCATTATCCTGGGCGGCGGTATCATTCTGGCCTATAAGCTGGCCGGTATGTACGGCGTAGCAATGGCCGCTATGGGTATGCTGTCCTTTGTTACCGCTACTGTTTCCGTGGACACCTACGGTCCTATTTCCGACAACGCAGGCGGCATTGCTGAAATGTCCGAGTTGGATGAAGAAGTTCGTGAGATCACCGATACGCTGGATTCTGTCGGTAACACTACCGCTGCTATCGGCAAAGGCTTTGCCATCGGTTCTGGTGCGCTGGCTGCTCTGGCTCTGATGATTTCCTACCTGTATTCCTATAACGAAGCAGGCACCGATCTGATCCTGAACCTGATCGAGCCCATGACGCTGGCCGGTGCCATCGTTGGCGGTGCACTGCCCTTCCTGTTCTCCGGTATGCTGATTGAAGCTGTTGCCAAGGCAGCTCGTAAGATGGTCGATGAGGTTCGTCGTCAGTTCCATGAAATTCCCGGTATTCTGGATGGCACGGCTAAGCCCGACTACAAGACCTGTATTGAGATTTCCTCCAAGGGCGCTATCGGCGAAATGAAGGTGCCTTCCCTGCTGGCCATCATTGTTCCTGTCGCTTGTGGCTTCATCTTCGGTGCAGAGTTCGTGGGCGGTCTGTTGATTGGCTCCACCATCTGTTCCATTATGCTGGCCATCTTCACCGGTAATGCCGGCGGTGCATGGGATAACGGCAAGAAGTATATTGAAACCGGTGCTATTGAAGGCAACGGCAAGGGTTCCCCCGCTCATGATGCCGCCGTTGTCGGTGATACGGTCGGCGATCCTTTGAAGGATACTGTCGGTCCCTGCTTGGATATTTTCATTAAGATCATGTCCACCGTTTCCCTGGTTGTTGTTTCCGTATTCAGCCACTACAATCTGGTCGAACTGTTTGGCAAGCTGTTTGGTTAATTATCTTGATTCACCTCTCTACAAAGCAAAAGATGGCAGACACCAAGGTCTGCCATCTTTTGCTATTTATTATGTCATGGGAACAATCTCTGCCAAAACAACATATCTGGCATTTTTAAATTCATAGGAGCAGGTAGACAGCGTAAGCACCGGATGATCGGTGGGAATATCGGTCTTTGCTGTAAAAGTAGAATTGTCCGTACATTCCTTGATATGTTCTAAACTTACATGGCTGCTGTAAATTTCGTCATTAGACGGAACAATCGTGCCGGAAAACAGATTTAATTGGTAGTTCTGCTGCGGTGTTAAAAGGTACATTGTGGGATGTGCGTCATAGAAGCTCTGTTCCTTATATTTTATCAAAACAGCAAACATGGCGCCTGTTTTCATGTGGTGCCCATATAAAATATTATTAGGATCTGAAAAATCAGCAACGCCACGATAATCCATAAAAATGGAGCCGTTATCATTCCACGAGCGGTCAAGGGCATGGGTCAAGTAGAAATCATTATCGGTACCCTTTACCACGGGATAGTTGATCTGCGTATCCGGACAGTAGAGCCATGCAACTATATCGCTGTTGATCTCTCGCAG
>JAUMWJ010000044.1 GCA_030529655.1 Eubacteriales bacterium | reverse complement strand
GAGCAGACGGCTCATAACCGTCCGGTCCCGGGTTCGAGTCCCCGAAGGCCCACCACTTCAATAACAGTTTTCTGTTCATATATAGGGGCATAGCTCAGTTGGTAGAGCAGCGGTCTCCAAAACCGCGTGTCGAGAGTTCGAGTCTTTCTACCCCTGCCAGGAAAACACCTGATTTCGTATGAAATCGGGTGTTTTTCGTTACTTTTCGGGATAATAGTTTCATAGAGTGAAGAAAAAGTGCTCCTCCGCAGCAGCGGAGGAGCATTATTCGTGTTGTCCGGTGACACGGGGTTCCATGGTTTTCAACCGGTACATCATCGTTAGAGCATCACCTTTTCGCGGATTTTGCTCATTTGATGTGTCATCGGAGCAATTTTTGTGATTTTTTTGAGATATTTTTTGCTGATTAGCATGAATAATTTGAGGAACGCAGTCTTGTTATAACTCGAATTCGTCTGTGGCACCGATGAGCCGTGTCGTATCCTTTTTCACATAGTACTGCTCTGTGATCTGCGAAGTGCTGTGACCCAGCAGATCCGCCACCTGACGCGGCGATAACGCCTTGATACTGCCGTCTGCTTGCTTCGTTCCGTTTACGAGGTTCGTGGCGAAGGTGTGTCGAAGAGAGTGGAGACCTTTCCGTTCTATCCCTGCTGCTATCAGGATACGGTAGTAACGCTTGCGGAAATTTACCGGCCTCGTGTAATCGCCGTTCTCGTCGCACACAAGGGGCGCATCCGGACCGAAGTAGAACTCTTTGCGTAGATCTTCTATCATCGCTATGGCCGTCGCATTCAGCGGTACATCTCGCTTACTGCTGGCTGATTTCAGCTTTCCTATTTTTATTTCTTTCCCGCTGGTGAATTGTGCTCCATCTCTGCGTCGTACCTCTTTTACGCCCTGGCGAATATGCAGAACCTTATTCTCTAAGTCTACATCGCTGTTGAGTGCGCCCAGCATTTCACCCGTGCGGAGTCCTGTGTTCAGCATGAGAATGTATGCACCGACCTGCTGATAGATACGAGCACCGTTACTCCATGTACGGAAGCATTCTTCCTTGAATTTTTCAATCTCCTCCGGTGTGAATACGGTGATTGATTCTACTGTAGGTAAGTACTCTTTGACAGACCTCACTCGTGAGATACATGAGGGAGAAGAAGCGAGAATTTACAAAATTGCTTGCCAGAGGAAGTTTTATTTACTATACTATTTTTACCAAGTCGTGAGGGGATGATCTTTTGAATATAAATCAAATCGCAAAGGCAGCCGGGGTATCGCCGGCCACCGTTTCCAACGCACTCAATGGGCGAAAAAATGTTGGAGAAGCAACCCGCCAGAGAATTCTGGCACTGTGCAGGGAGATGAACTATACTGATGACAACCGCCGCCGTCGCACTGTGCCGGGAAGCCGTACGATTTTATTTAATTTCAGTGATTTTGATCGCCAGTTCTATCTGAAGATCATTCAGGGTATCAGCGACTGTGTTTATGCAAATGACTATGATCTGATCATCAGCACATCGCGCTCATGCGAACGGTTTATGTCCCGCAAAATTACCAGTGGCTGCATTATGCTTGATATGCATTGCGCAGATGAGCTGCTGATAAATGCGGCGGATAAGGACTATCCTATTTTAGCCATGGACCGGGAACTGGATCACCCATTTATAAAAAGCCTTGTAGTCAACAACTATACACCTATGGCGGAAATGATGGAAGAACTGGTATCGCGAGGATATCGAACATTTGCTTTCCTGGCGGGATTGGATACTAACGACACGAGAGAAAGGTATTTGGCTTTTCGCCATGTATTAGAGAAACATCATATTCCGTTCAATCGAAAAAACTACCTGTTAGGCGATTTCCGCGAGCAAAGCGGGTACAAAGCGGCGAAGCTGTTGATGCTGTCGGAGGATATGCCGCAGGTGCTTGTATGTGCCAATGACCATATGGCTATTGGTGCCATGCGCGCATTCCGAGAGCGAGGGATCCATGTGCCTCGGGACATTGCGGTGACAGGGTTTGACGGCACAAATCTCGCTGCGGAACTGGGCTTGACTACGGTGGTTATCCCCAACTATGAACGAGGCTACCTGGCGGCGCAGCAGCTTTTAGCATTGCTGAACGGCAGCGAGGATTATGCCACATTTAAAATTGCGGCATCCGTCCATATGCGAGAGTCTGTATTGCCCCGACTTCCCAAATAAAGCGATGAATAGAAATGTAATTTGAGAAGTAAATTAACTTAATATTTACATAAAATAACGGGAATTTCAATCTGTTTGCACAAGAACAATTTCGACAATTTGTTACTGTGAGAGAAATTGTCTGCGCTGCATAGACAATTTGTGTACAAAAAAGTCAGAAGAGAGTATGATGGATGCAGAGGGGACGACCTTCAATAAACTTTTAAGGAGGAAGAAACATTGAAAAAGTTGTTAGCGTTGGTTCTGGCTCTGTGTATGGCACTATCTCTGGTGGCCTGCGGACAGAAAGCCAAAAATGATGCATCCGACAAGGGTGCTAAGAAAATCACCATTTTCCAGCAGAAGGCGGAAATCGCCGAGCAACTGCAGGAAATGGCCGCTGCTTACACCGCTGAAACCGGCGTGGAAGTAGAGGTCTGGGCTCAGGCCGGTGACGATTATTACACCAACCTGAAGACCAGTCTGTCCAGCGAGTCCGGCCCTGTAGTATTTACACTGAACTCCGATGCCGAGATTACAGAGGTTAAGGATTATCTGGCTGACCTGTCCGGCCTGAAATTTGTCGGCGATATCGACTCTACGTTGGTCGCCTCCCGTGATGGCAAGACTGTGGGTATTCCCATGACCGCTGAAGGCTTCGGCCTGGTTTACAATGCAGACTTGGTTGACCCCGCTGCATTGACCGATATGGATGCTCTGATCGCCATGATGAAAGAAAACGGCAAGGATCTGACCACTCTGGGCCTGTCCCAGGAGAGCTATTTCCTGGCTGGTCATATGTTTAACTTCCCCTTTGCCCTGCAGAGCGATCCTAAGGATTTCTGCCAGAAGGTGTTCTCCGGCGAAGTGAAGCTGGCTGATGTTCCCGAATTCCAGCAGTACGCCAATCTGCTGGCCGCTATCCGCGAATATCAGGTCAACCCTATTGAGGTAACTTACGATAACAACTGTGGTGACTTTGCCACCGGCAAGACCGCTATGATCCATCAGGGCAACTGGGCTTATGGCATGTTCGCTGATTACGATGTGAAATTCGACATGGGTATTACCGGTCTGCCTATCAACGGCAACTCCAAGATTTGCGTGGGAATTCCTTCTGTGTGGTGCGTAAACGCTGATGCTACCGAAGAGGAGCAGGCGCTGGCCATGGATTTCCTGAACTGGCTGTACACCTCTAAGACCGGCGTGGACTACCTGATGAACAAGTTTGGCTTCATCCCCGTGGTGGCAGGTATGAAATCCGAGAACATGGATCCTCTGAGCGCCGCTGTCGCTGAGGCTTGCGCTACCGGTAATGTCCTGCCCTGGACCTTCAATACCGAGTGGCCTGCAGGCATCATTGATGTGAAGTTGGCTCCTATCACCGAGCAGTTCTTCACCACTGATATGTCCACTGCAGAGTACCTGGAGGCTATCAACGCTGCTTTCGTCGGCTAATTTGTCTGAAAAGACCGCCGCTTTTCTGACGGCGGTCTTTTTCTACTTTTTTCAACTAATCAAAGGAGCTGATTGCATGAAACTGAAAAGGAGCTGGTATGTCCTTTTCGTTGCACCGATTCTGATCCCCTTTCTCCTGACAGTCATCGTTCCGTTTTTCCGGGGCATTGGATTTTCCTTCGTACAATGGAATGGTATGTCCAAGACCCCCAAAGTATTTGTGGGATTGCAAAACTTTGCAGACATCTTTCATGATGGCCGCTTTATGACATCCATGGGGCGCACAGCCCTCTTTACCCTCATTACTGTGGTGCTGGTCAATGTCATCGCCATTGCCTTTTCGGTCTGGGTAACTTCCGAAATCAAATTCCGTAGTCCGGGGCGTGCCATGCTCTTTATGCCTTACCTGATCGGCGGACTGATTTTGGGCTATGTCTGGAAATATGTGTTGGGTCAAGGCATGACATTGTTGGCTGCCAATACCGGCAACGAGTCCTTGTTCTTTAACTGGCTCAGCAATCCCAAATACGCTTTTTTGGCCATGATCGTCGTGACCACCTGGCAGATGGCCGGCTACATGATGGTTATTTATATTTCAGGCTTAGAGGCCATTTCCACTGATGTGCTGGAGGCCGGCAGAGTGGACGGTGCTACCGGTTGGCAGGAATTCCTGCATATTAAACTCCCACTGCTGATGCCCTCCATTACCATTTGCCTGTTCCTGACACTCTCTAACTGCTTCAAGATCTATGATGTGAATGTGTCTTTGACAGGCGGCGGCCCTGCCAATTCCACAGAAATGATCTCCCTGAATATCTATAACGAGATTTTTTCCCAAAGTAATTTCGGCCTCGGGCAGGCAAAAGCCATCGTGTTTTTCTTCATCGTGGCCATCATTACATTTGTCCAGGTGCGTATCACCAGCAGTAAGGAGGTCGAGATCTGATGAATAAGCCAAGAAAAATTGCATCCTCTGCATTGTTGGCCATATGCGCTCTGGTGTGGCTCAGCCCTATCTATATTATCTTTACCAACTCCTTTAAATCCCGTGAGGAGATGTATGCGAACGCTCTGGCTTTGCCGAAAACTTTTTCCTTGCGCTATTATCTGGATGCCATGAACCGTTTGGATTTTTTGAGTGCCTTTAAGAACTCTCTCATCCTGACTGTGGTCAGCGTGGCGCTGTTGATCGTATTTTGTTCTATGGCAGGCTGGATGATTGCTCGCTCCAACGGCAAAGTCAGCCGTATCATCTATGCTGTCCTGATCCTCACGATGCTGATTCCCTTCCAAACGCTGATGATGCCCTTGATGCAGGAGATGAACAGCATCACTAAAGCCACGGGATTGCAGATGAAAGATACGCTGGGCGGCCTGATTTTCATGTACCTGGGCTTTGGCGCCGGAATGGGTATCTTTCTGTGCTATGGCTTTGTGAAAGGCAGCTTGCCCAAGTCTTTGGAAGAGGCGGCCACGATTGACGGGTGTAACACCTGGCAGCTTTTCTGGCACATTGTGTTCCCCACCATGAAGCCGGTGCTGGTGACCTTGTCTATTTTGGATGTAATCTGGATCTGGAATGACTACCTGCTGCCCAGTCTGACACTGAAGAGCAAGATCAACCAAACCATTCCCATTGGTACGCAGATGTTCTTCGGACAATATACCATTGAGTGGAATCTGGCTATGGCGGCACTGATGCTGACGATTATCCCTGTGATTATCTTCTATCTGTGCGCCCAGAAATATATTGTCAAGGGCGTTGCAGCCGGTGCCGTGAAGGGTTGATTCCGAAAGGAACAAAACATTGAACAAACTATTTCGACTGAAAAATTTCCCGTTGGACGAAAAAACGCTGCGACTGCAGGAAACTCTGTTTCACAATGCCAACGGCTATATCGGAGTTCGCGGAACATGGGAAGAGGGTGTCCCCAGCGGATATGACACCATGCGCGGCACATACCTGAACGGATTTTACGATGTAATTCCCTGTAAACAGTCTGAAAGCCTATATGGCCTGATCGAAGAAAAAGACACTATGCTCAATGTGGCAGACACGCAAACTGTCTGCATCACAGTAGATAATGAAGTGTATGATCCGTTCTGTGGAGAGGTACTTCATTGCGAACGCACTTTGGACATGGAAGCAGGCATTACCGAGCGTACTATGCGATGGCGTTCAGAGCAGGGGCGAGTCCTAACGGTTACCTTCCGCCGCATGGCCAGCTTTCAGCGGAAGAATCTCTTTGTTATGGAATGTGATATCCGCCCTGAGGACGGCGGCCGTGTGGAAGTAACATCCTACCATAAGGGCCTGGTGAAAAATTATGCCAATCCTAAAGACCCGCGTCTTGCCGCTGACAGCGGTATTTTGCTGCAGGCGGCCGGCCATAGCCGGATTGGAGAGGACACTTATCTTCTAAGCCATACCGCTAAAAGCGACCTTGCAGTATGCACAGCCGTCCGACACGCATTTCCGGGCAGTGCTGATATTTCCTATGATGCCCAGAGCCACAGCTATATTGCCCAATATGCCACCACACTTCGTAAGGGTGAAAATCTACGCTTTGTGAAATATACCATAGCGGTGGACTCTCGCCATGCGGAGGACCCCATAGCTGCAGCAAAGAAGTTGGTAGCAAATGATTGCGTGGCGCTCGCTGGACTATACGCCGAGCAGTGGCGATATCTGGAAAACTTCTGGCATAATGCCGAGATGGAGATCGACGCTGATGATGAGAGTAATCTCGCCATGGCATTCAACCAATATCAGCTTTTGCAGTCATGCGGTAGCGACGGCCTTTCTTATGTTGCGTCCAAAGGCCTCTCTGGTGAGGGGTATGAAGGCCACTATTTCTGGGACACCGAAATCTATGTGCTGCCGTTTCTGACCTACACAAACCCGGCGCTTGCCCGGAAGCTATTGCGTTATCGCTACAAAATTCTTCCCCTTGCGCGTGAAAACGCAAAAATTCTCGGTCATAGCAAAGGTGCTCTATATCCCTGGCGGACCATTTCCGGTCGGGAATGCTCCGGATTTTTTCCGGCAGGTACTGCCCAGTACCATATAAACGGCGACATCGCTTGCGCTGTGGTGCGCTATTATCTGGCAACCCTTGATCAGGATTATCTGATCGAGGAGGGCGCAGAGATCTTACTGGAAACAGCGCGTTTGTGGCTGGATGTGGGCAACTGGAATGATGGCTGCTTTATGATTCATGGCGTGACCGGACCTGATGAGTATTCTTGTATCGTCAACAATAACTACTACACCAATTCCTGTGCTCGCTATAATCTGCGCTGGGCAGCACGCTTGCCGGAGCTTTGCGGCGATGCATGGAATGACATTGCCGCAAAATTGCATGTAGCGGAGGCGGAGATCGATACCTTCTGTAAAGCAGCGCAGGGGATGTATCTGCCCTATGACGAAAAACTGGGCATTCACGCGCAGGACGACGCTTTTTTGAAGAAGCCTCTGTGGGATATGGCTGCCACACCTGCGGATCACTATCCGCTGCTTCTCCATTACCATCCACTGACACTCTACCGCCATCAGGTATGTAAGCAGGCCGATACGATCCTGGCCTACCTTCTGTTCGACGGCGGTGAAGACAGAGATACCATGCGCCGTACCTTCGCATACTATGAGAAGATCACCACCCATGACTCTTCGCTCTCCCAGTGTATTTTCAGCATCGTGGCATCCAAGCTGGGCCTCTATGACAAGGCGTGGGACTACTTCGGTGAGAGTCTGTGCATCGATCTCCGAAACACCCATGGTAATACCGGCGACGGTATCCATACCGCCAATATGGGCGGCAGCTATATGATGGTTGTCAACGGCTTTGCCGGCATGGAAGTAACGGAAAGCGGCCTATCGTTTGCGCCTTTTGTGCCAAAGGCATGGCGTGGCTACCGTTTCCGCATCTGTCTTCGGGAAAGCCTGCTGGAAGTGCACGCTACCCATGGAAAGTGTACGGTGCGGCTGATAGACGGCAATTCTATCGCTTTTCGAATTTATGGCAGGGAAGTTTATCTGTCAGAAGAGAACCCTGTTATGGAGGAGAGACTATGATTCGTGCAATTATTTTCGACCTTGACGGTGTGATCACCGAAACCGCCGAGTACCACTATCAGGCGTGGAAACAGCTGGCGGGCGAAATCGGCATTGCCATCGACCGTCAGTTCAACGAATGTCTGAAAGGTGTCAGCCGTATGGATTCGCTGGAGCTGATTTTGCAGCACGGCGGAGTGGCAGAGCAGTATTCAGATGAGGAAAAGGCGGCATTGGCGGAACGAAAAAACCGCCAGTATGTGGCGCTTTTACAGAACTTGACACCCAATCAAGTGCTGCCCGGTATCCGTGATTTCCTGCGCGATGCAAGGGCAGACGGCATGAAATTAGGTCTTGCCTCGGCGTCCAAGAACGCACGCACCATCATGGACGCGCTTGATCTGACGCAGAGCATTGACTTCATTGCAGATGCTGCGGTGGCACGCTCCAAACCCGCGCCCGATATCTTCCTGCTGGCGGCAGAGGGCTTGGGACTATCGCCCGAGAACTGCATCGGTATCGAAGATGCAGCGGCAGGCATCAAGGCTATCCACGCTGCCGGCATGAAAGCCGTGGGTATCGGTGATGCGGCAACACTCCGCGAGGCGGATCTGCTGCTGAACGATACCGAAAAACTAAACTATAACGCTGTAAAAAACTATTTTTGCTGAACCATTCCCGCCGATAGCTGCCACTCCACTTATTGGCAGTTATCGGTCAACAAAAAG
>JAUMWJ010000017.1 GCA_030529655.1 Eubacteriales bacterium | reverse complement strand
TTTTTCATCAGCGAAAAAAGTAGGCAAAAACGCCGCCAAAAACCTATGGTTTTTGAATTTCCTTTTCGCGGCTATACTACGAAAAAGTTTTAAACTTTTTGCATCGCGAACGAATACGGCGTTTATTCGTTGGTGCAAATATGACCCCGTTTGCGACTTATTGCTGCCGCAGACGGTGGAACGGTAGAAGATCCGACTCCTACATTTTGAAAATGTAAGCGGCTGAGCGGGTTAGAGGTACAAGCAATCCTTGATTTAGGCTAAGTTTTATCCGCGTTATCACCACGCGAGGTAAATACCTTCGTCTACCTCCGCATTTGTACGCGCCTGGGAGTTTTTAGAACCGCAGGTTCTAAATGGCGTTTTTGGGTACTTTTGTCGCCAAGGACAAAAGTACCTCGCGGTCGCAACCGCGAAACAATCCCTTATACAAAGAGCAAAAGTGAAGTCTGAGCGATTACTCAGCTTACATCGATCATGTCCATATACTTATAGCCGTTTTCGGCGATGTAGTCCTTGCGTCCGGTCAGATTGTCGCCCAGCAGCAGATCAAATACGCGGGCAGTTTCCTCCACATCGTCGGGCAGTACCTTGACAAGGCGGCGTGTTTCGGGGTTCATGGTGGTCATCCACATCATCTCGGGATCGTTTTCGCCAAGACCCTTGCTGCGCTGCACGGTGAACTTCTTACCGTCCAGCTGGCGCATGATGTCGGCTTTTTCCTTTTCGGAGTAGGCAAACCATGTCTTGTCCTTGCAGGTGATCTCAAAAAGGGGTGTTTCGGCGATGTAGACGAAGCCCTCGCGGATCAGCGTGGGACAGAGGCGATAGAGCATGGTCAAAATCAGCGTGCGGATCTGGAAGCCGTCCACATCACCATCGGTGCAGATGACGACCTTGTTCCAGCGGAGATTGTTGATGTCAAACTGGTTCAGATCTTTGATGGCCTTGCTCTGCACCTCCACGCCGCAGCCGAGGACTTTCATCAGGTCTGTGATGATCTCGCTCTTGAAAATTTTGGGATAGTCGGCCTTGAGGCAATTCAAAATCTTACCGCGGACGGGCATCAGACCCTGAAACTCGGCATCACGGCTTTGCTTACAGGCACCCAATGCGGAGTCGCCCTCCACGATGTAGATCTCGCGGCGAGAAACATCCTTGGTGCGGCAGTCCACGAACTTCTGCACCCGGTTGGCGATGTCGATCTTCTCCGTCAGCTTCTTCTTCTGGTTGATGCGGGTCTTTTCCGCCGTTTCGCGGCTGCGCTTGTTAATGAGCACCTGTGCGGCGATCTTCTCGGCATCGTCGCGGTTTTCGATGAAGTAAATCTCCATGCGCTCACGCAAAAGCTCCGACATGGCATCCTGAATGAACTTATTGGTAATGGCTTTCTTGGTCTGATTTTCGTAGCTGGTCTGGGTGGAGAAGTTGTTGCTGACCAGAATCAGACAGTCCTGCACATCGGCAAAGGTGATCTTCGCCTCGCTCTTGAGATACTTGTTATTCTCACGCAGATATTTGTCGATAGCGGACACCATAGCAAGGCGCGTGGCCTTTTCGGGACTGCCGCCGTGCTCGAGGAAACTGGAGTTGTGGTAATGCTCGCACAGCGCCACCTTGTTGGAGAAGCAGCAGGCCACCGACAGCTTGACCTTATACTCTTTCTTGTCGGCACGGTCACGGCCGCGGCGCTCGGCCTCCCAGAAAACGGGAGTGGTCAGCGCATCATCACCGGCCAGTTCGGCAATGTAGTCCTGAATACCGTTTTCATAGAGGAAATCCTCGGTTTCAAATTTGTTCGTACCCACCTCGTTGCGCAGGCGGAAGGTGACGCCGGCATTGACCACCGCCTGACGCTTCATGGTGTCGCGGTAGTATTCCACGGGAATGGCGATGTCGGTGAACACATCCAGATCCGGCAGCCAGCGGATGCAGGTGCCGGTTTTTTTCTTGTTGGTGGTCAGCTCGGTGGATTGCAGCTCACCCACGATCTCGCCCTGCTCGAAGTGGAGCTTGTACTCCTTGCCCTCGCGGTGGACAGTCACGTCCATATAGCGGGAGGAATACTGGGTAGCGCAGGAGCCGAGGCCGTTCAGACCTAAGGAAAATTCGTAGTTCTCGCTGTTTTCGTTATCGTATTTACCGCCGGCGTACAGCTCGCAGAACACCAGCTCCCAGTTATAGCGTCCCTCTTTCTCGTTCCAGTCCACGGGGCAGCCACGGCCCATGTCCTCCACCTGAATGGAGCGGTCCATAAAGCGGGTGACGGTGATCAGCTTGCCGTGACCCTCACGGGCCTCATCAATGGCGTTGGACATAATCTCAAATACGGCGTGTTCACAGCCCTCCAGTCCGTCCGAACCGAAAATGACGCCCGGGCGTTTACGCACACGGTCAGCGCCTTTTAAGCTGGAGATACTGCTGTCGTCGTAGGTTTTCTTCGTTGCCATAGCGTCCTCCTTGCAGGATTTCATACATATTCTATTTTATTGTATCGCATTTTTTGCCGTCTGGCAAGGGGCAGGACAAAAACTGCATAAAGGTATAATAATATGACAGCTTTACATAAAAAATAACAGTGTGTCAACTGACTGAGATGTAGTGATCACAAGGTTTTGCACACTTTCCACAACCTTTTCCACAATCATTATGTTAACAGATAAGAACTATTACAAAAACGAATACAGGCGGTGCTGTTGCATCGCAGCACCGCCCGATATGGTTTTTTATTTCGTAAATAACCAGTAGATAATGCCGTAAATCACGCTGGCCGCCGTACCGAACACGATGACCGGACCGGCAATGATAAACATTTTTGTGGCCATACCGGTGATGATGCCTTCGGCCTTGAAGTCGATGGCAGGTGACACCACGGAATTGGCAAAGCCGGTGATGGGCACCAGAGAGCCGGCACCGGCAAAGCGGCCAAGGGAGTTATAGAGGTTCAAACCGGTGAACAGCGCCGAGAGAAACACCAGTGACACGCTGGTGGCAGTGCCTGCATCCTCCTTGTTCAGACCCAGCGCACCAAAGCCGTTCATAATGAGCTGTCCGATGACACAGATGGCACCGCCTACCAGAAACGCCAGCACCATGTCTTTGACAAGCGGCGACTTTTTCTGCTTTTGCTTGACATATGCCTGATACTCCTTGGGAGACATATCCACACGCAACACATCCTTTCATGGCGGTAGTATTTCCCTCAAGGGAAAAATCATGCGCCGCCTTGCCAAATGAAAGAAAAAAAGCTATACTGAGGGGCAAGAAACCACACACGAGGTGTTTACCATGTCTGAAATTGTCCATCCCTTCGGCCGCAAGGCGCGCGCATTGGCGCTGATCGACCCGGACACCTGCACCGGCTGCGGCTATTGTTCGATGTTTTGTATTATGAAATGTATCGAATTGCAGCCGGACGGCCTCTACAAAGTTACCGATGACTGTATCGGCTGCCGTTCCTGCAAGGTGAACTGCTTCAACGATGCCATCACCATGATCCGGTCGAAACGGGAGGGAGAATAAGTGAAAAAAGAGAAAAGTGAACGCAGACTGGGTCTATATCTGCACATTCCCTTCTGTAAGGCCAAGTGTGCCTACTGCGACTTCTATTCTCTGCCCCACCGTGAGGAGAAGATGGACGACTATGTAGCTGCTTTGATCCGCCATTTGGAGGAAGTAGCGCCGCAAGCAGAGCATCACACGGTGGATACGGTCTATTTCGGCGGCGGTACGCCCAGCTATCTGGGAGAGAAGCGGCTGATCAAGCTGCTGCAAACGGTAAAAAAACGGTATCACCTCGCAAAAGATGCAGAGGTCACGCTGGAAGCCAACCCCGACAGCGCCGGCGATGTGAAGATGCTGCGCCATCTCCGTCATGCCGGTTTTAACCGCATTTCCTTAGGCGTGCAGACCGATGATGATGCACTGCTGCGTGAGATCGGGCGTGTCCACACATGGGAGCAGGTGGGAGCGGCGGTGAATGCCATTCGCAAAGCGAAATTTCAGAATCTCAGCCTTGACCTGATTTACGGTCTGCCCCACCAGACGCTGGAGGCGTGGCAAAAGACGCTATCCCATGTGGTGGAGCTTTCGCCGGAGCATCTGAGCTGCTACGGGCTCAAGGTAGAGGAGGGAACGCCCCTCTATGACCGCCGTGAAACCGCCGATCTGCCCGATGACGAGCTGCAGGCGGATATGTACCTTTATACCGTGGAATATCTGGCGCAGACGGGTTACGCACAGTATGAAATTTCCAACTTTGCCAAAGAGGGTTTTGCCTCGCGGCACAATCTCAAATATTGGACACTGGGAGAATATGCCGGTTTCGGTCCCGGTGCTCACTCCGATTTCGGCAATGTGCGCTATGGCTACATACGGGATCTGGACCGCTATATCGGCGGCGAACTGGTTCTGTCGGAAAGTGAACTGGTTCCGCCCTTGGAGCGGGATATGGAGTATATCATGCTCTCCCTCCGTACCGCGGCAGGGATCGATCGCCGCACCTTTGAAAACCGTTTCCGTCAGCGGTTTGCGCCGCTGGAGGCGCAATTCACATCCTTCGAGCAGCATGGCTTGGCTGCGCGTACCGAGAGCGGCTGGCGCTTGACGCCGAAAGGATTTTTGGTGTCCAATCAGATCATCGGCGAGCTGCAGGAGGCACTTAGCTGTGAAAAGGCACGGCGCATCGAAGAAGCCGCTCGAGGCAACTACCGCATTGTGTAAAAAAACCGACTCTCATTTGAGAGTCGGTTTTTCGTATGTATCACTTAGCTGTCGGTGCGGTTACGCCATTCGATCTCCTGATTCAGCTCGAATTGCAGTTTTTTGTTCTCCTCCACCAGCTCGTCATAGTGCTTGCCTTGCACATAATACTTGACGAAAGCAAAAGTGGCCTCGTTGAACTCCTCCTCGGTGTACTCACTCAGCAGAGAGCCGCCCTTGCGGCGCAGACCCTGCACGTTGATGACCACCAGGCGGCGGTGTGTTTCGCTTAACTGGAACAGTTTCAGAGAATCGGGAATTTCCAGACCCAGATCGTAGGTTTCGTTGACGATCTCCAGCAGACGGCGCTGCTCCGGCTTGGCGGACACGATAACGCCGTGCTCGGCAAACAGACGCTTCAGATAGTCGGCGGATACTTCCTCACGGGTAATGGTACCTTTACCGATGCCGGTGAGCATGGTGTTGGATAGATTTAAGCTGACATAGACCTCGTGGCCGGTTTTCGGATAACTCATGCTTTTGCCCTCCTCGATTGTCATTTTTCGATGGTTGCTGCATGGTATGCCATGCGTCCTGCTGCTTTTACCATACCACACTACGCCGCCGAATGCAAGGCGGCAAAATGTGGTAAAGCAGGTCACACACCTGTCAGATCAAAGGGCGGTGTGTATTCCTCTTTTGCTGAAGTGCGCTCCTGCAAAAAGCCGTCTTGAATGCCGCAGTTTTCCATGTATTCTACTGCCGCACGGTATTCGCTGTGCCGTACAGGTCGGGCAAGCACACCTTGGGCGTGGGGCTGGGGCGTATATTGACTCATCAGCGAAAAGAGAACTTCCCCTTTTGAGAACCGGGAAGCCACCCAGTCGATGCAGCGCCTGGTGTTTTCCAACTGCCCCGGCAGCACCAGATGACGAATGACGACGCCTTGCTTTAATAGACCGTTTTCTATGCGATACGGGCCGACCTGACGGTACATCTCCTCAATAGCGGCCGTGGCCACCTCGAAATAATCCCCTGCGCCGGACATCGCCTGCGCCGTTTCGGGAATGGCGTATTTCAGATCGGGCAGGTAGATCTGCACCTTGCCTGCAAAGGCACGCAGCGTTTCCGCCGACTCATAGCCGCCGCAGTTATAGACCACCGGAACGGGTAACGGCGGTTCTAATGCCTGCAAGATCCACGGCGCATAAGGGGTAGGCGTCACCAGATTGATATTATGTGCGCCTTGTGCGATCAATTCTTCAAATATCTCACGCAGGCGCTTGACAGTGACGGTTTTTCCGAAGCCGCCGGCGGAAATATCGCCGTTCTGACAGAATACGCATTGGAGATTGCAGCCGGAGAAAAATACCGTACCGCTGCCCTTTGTGCCGGAGATCACCGGCTCTTCCCATTGGTGCAGCGCTGCCCGGGCAATTTTCAGCGCGGCAGGCATACGGCATACACCGCCGCCTGACTGCGCTGTGCGCTCTGCGCCGCAGTTTCGGGGACACAGATGGCAGATCATATCTTGTGTATATCAAAGTCAGGGCCCAGATCGCCGCTGATCCAATGGCGGCGGCACAGACCGATATACTTGTCGTTGGCGCCCAGCACCACCTGTGCGCCTTCCTTGACCACGCGGCCCTGTGCGTCAAAGCGTGCGTTGAATGCCGCCTTTTTGCCGCACCAGCAGATGGTCTTGACCTCCTCCAGCTTGTCCGCCAGCACCAACAGATGATAGCTGCCGGGGAACAGCTCGCCCTTAAAGTCCGCCCGCAGACCGTAGCAGATCACGGGAATACGGCAATCATCTACCAGATGTACCAGATAGTAGACCTCTTCTCGGGTCAGAAACTGCGCTTCGTCAATGATAATGCAGGCGTATTCCTGCAAAGTGTCCTCTTTCATTTCGCGCATCTCGTCAAAATAGATGCAGGGATGCTCCAGACCGATGCGTGAGTGCACCATGTGATCGCCGTCCCGTGTGTCAAGACGGGGCTTGACCAGCAGCGTTTTCTGGCCCCGCTCCTCATAGTTGAAGCGAGCCATCAGCGCGTTGGCGGTTTTGCTCGAGCCCATGGCGCCGTATTTGAAGTATAACTGTGCCATTTACTGTTCCTCACTTTCCCGTGTCAGTTTTTCAAAGGCGGAGGGAATGGCGCATTGCCGCCGCAATTCCCTGTCAGCCCACACCCAGCCGGTGGGGCCATCACCCGTTATTTCCAATATATACCCCACCATTTCCCATCGAATGTGGGTAAACTCATGCTTAAACTGTATGCTCTTGAGCCATTTGTGGGGCGTAATTCCCCAATCGGCAAGCTGCGCGGCTGCCGCCGACTCGTCCAATATACCGTCCACATGAGGATATTCCCATAGCCGGGCCAGAAGGCCGCTGTCAGGTCGCTGCCGCAGGGCGATGGCATCGCCACGGCGCAGGAGAAAGACGGTTTTCCGCTCCGCTCGTTTGGCGGTGCTTTTCTCCCGCACAGGTATGATTTTTTGCCGATTTGTAGCGTAGGCATCGCAAAAATCCCTTGCCGGACACTCCGCACAAACAGGTGCGCCGTTTGGCAGGCATATGGTGGCGCCCAAGTCCATCAGCGCCTGATTGAAGGCGCCGCTGTGTTCTTTTGGCATGGCTTTTGCCATACGCTTACGAAAATCGGCGCGGACTTTGCCGTCAAGCACATTTCGCTCGTCACCGGTGATCCGTGCTGCCACACGCAGTACATTGCCGTCCACCGCAGGGATCGGCTGATGGAAAGCAATGGATAAAATCGCCCCTGCGGTGTAGTCCCCGATCCCGGGCAGAGCCATCAGCGCCTCGTAGGTTTGGGGAAACTGCCCGTGATAAGTGTGGGCAATGATTTTGGCGGCCTTTTGCAGATTGCGGGCACGGGAATAGTAGCCCAAGCCCTCCCACAGCTTTAAAAGCTGTGCTTCCCGGGCATCTGCCAGCGCTTCCACCGTGGGATAGGCGGAAAGAAACCGCTCAAAATACGGAATCACCGCGCTGACACGGGTTTGCTGCAGCATAATTTCCGATACCCATGTGCGGTAGGCAGACACTTCCTCACGCCAGGGCAGTTTTCGGCGGTTTTCACCGTACCAGTTCAACAGCGGCTGCGCCAGACGATTCAATTTCTCCTGTTGTTTGTCCATATCACTTGTTAAATCGAGTGGCATAGCCACATTTTCTGCATAGTTCCTCTTGGGGCTGTCTGCGGCGAAATCCTTCACGCATGGAGGTGGCGCGGGGAGAATCCAGAATGGCGGAGAGGTCATCGGAAAAGAGATTGCCCAGCGGAATCGCTCCCTGTCCATCCAGACAGCATGGCACCACTGTGCCGTCACACAGCACGGCGATCTGTTGGCTCAGCCCGTGACAGAACTGCACATGACGCTCCTGCGCCGACAAATCGGGCCAGTCGAACTTTTCTGCGTGCTGAAGAAAAATGCGGTCACACAAACGGCGGTTGCCCCGCGCATCAACGGGAGTTGTCTCCACCGAAAACCCCAGTTGTCCGGAGAGATAACGGAGGATGTCTCCGTTGCGTTGATCCTGTCCGCCCTCGTTCCACAACCGCAGCGCACACAGCGTACCCTGCGCCGCGGCACGGCGGCAAAATTGCCATACGCCGTCCAAGTAGTCGCTCATGCCTTCCTGTCGGTCGTTTCCCTCGAAGCTGTGAAGAGATATGCTGACCTTATGCAGCGCCGGAGATGCCAGCAAAACATCCTGCACCTTGCCAAGCAGCGTACCGTTGGTGGTCAGGCATACCCGAAAACCCAGCTCATGGGCTATGGCGAGAAGCGCACCCAGCTGCGGATGCAGCAGCGGCTCACCCATCACATGAAAATAGAGGTAGTCGGTATAGGGGCGGAGCTTTGCGGCAAGAAGGCGAAACTCCTCCGGTGACAAAAAATGCTTTTCCCGTACCGTACCGGGACAGAACGAGCAGCGCAGATTACACACATTGGTGATTTCCAGATAGATACGCTTGAACATACACCGCCCTCCTTTCCCATTTTTATTGTATCATACCGTGCCGCATTTGAAAAGAAAAAGGTGTGCCTTCCGGCACACCTTCTGTATCATAGTTATCGGTCAGATTGCAGCGTGACCGCCACGTCAAAGGTTTCTCCGTCACGCCAGACAGTGAGTGTGATCTCATCGCCGATTATATGATCGCGGCGCACGGCAAGCAGGTCTTTTGTGTCGGACACGGTTTGGCCGTTGACGGCGAGGATCAGATCCTCACTTTGCAGTCCGGCTTTTGCCGCGCCGGAGCCGTCTGTTACCTCAAGAACACCCACACATGCCACATTGTCAGCGGAGATCACGCTGACAACCGTCACGCCAATGGTGGGGTAGCCGTGGAAAGAACCGGTGGCTATAATGTCGTTGGCCACAAAGGAAACGGTGCTGATAGGCAGGGCGAAGCCCAGTCCCTCCACCGTGGCCTCCGACAGACTTTCGCTGCGGCTCATTTTCAGCGTGTTGATGCCGATGACCTGCCCGTAGGCATTGATCAGCGGACCGCCGGAATTGCCGTTATTCAGCGCGGCATTGGTCTGGATCACCGTCATAGTCCTGCCGTCCACCTTCACATTCCGGTTGATGGCGGAAATAATACCGTCCGTCAGCGTACCCTGCAGCTCCAGACCCAGAGGGTTGCCGATGGCATACACCGTGTCACCCACATCGGCTGCCTCGGAATCGCCAAATTCCGCCGCTGTCAAGCCGTTCGCGTCCACCGCCTTGATGACCGCCAGATCCTCATCTATGTCATAGCCCACCAACTGCGCTTCATAGGTTACGCCGGAATACAGCGCCACCCAGCAGCTATTACCGCCGGAAATCACATGGGCATTGGTGAGAATATAGCCATCTTCGCTCATAATAATACCTGTGCCGACGGAGCTGTAATGATTTGTTGTTGCCACCACCGTCACAACCGAAGGACACACCTTGGCATAAATCTCCCCGGCGGTGAGCACATCGTCATGGTCGCGCCGACAGCGCAAGCGCAGGTCGGACTCGCCCTGATAACGGGGGATAGAGGTGTTTTTATCCGCAAAAATATCCACAATACTACTGGCGGCATCCTCATCGGAGGGAAGGTTTCGGGACGGACGGTTGTGGAGCAGCAAGCTCACCACCACTGCCGAAATAATAGCCAACACCACACAGGCGGCAACGATCCACGGCCAGCGGCGACGCTTTTTCTCCTTCATGGCCGCTTCGCGCCAGATGCCGGTATCCTTCAGCGCCGCTTCACGCCAACGCTTGCCGGGAAGCGGAGTGGGCTGCTCATAGTAACAGACCACTTCCTTGCCCTGCTCAGACTGAGGCGTATACCACAGAGTGATCTCCCGGGGCTGATCGGTTTGCAATGCTCTCTTTTCTTCTGACATGAATCTTCTCGTCCTCTCAGTTATTGTGCATAGAATGTGCCATTTGCATGGTGAAGCTGAAGGAGGTCATACCGTTTTCGCTGGTAACGCTGATCTTCTCCTTGTGCTGTTCCAGTATTGTCTTGACCACATACAGACCCAGACCGTATCCGTCCTTGTCGGCACTGCGGGATTTATCCGACTTGTGGAAACGCTCGAACAGCAGCGGTATTTCCTCCGGCGGAATGGTGGCACCGGAATTGCAGACCGTAACAAGTGCCTTTTCCCCATTGACCGTCAGACCCAAATAAAGTGTGGAGGACGGCGCGGCAAATTTTGCGGCGTTTTCCAGCAGATTATAGACCACCTGCGTGATCAGGTCGTTGTCGCCCTGCACCATCACAGAGTCGTCGGGAATGTCCGCCTGCACATCCAAGCCGCGCTCGATGATCTTCTGCTCCATGCTCAAAAGTGCCAGACGCATACTCTCACAGATGTCAAAGTCCTCTTTCTTCATTTCCTTGGACTGAATCTGGGAAATATCCAGCATACGGCGCACCAGTCGGCTCAGACGGCGGCTTTCATCGGAGATGATCTGCAAATACTGCCGCTCCTTTTCCGGCGGGATCGTGCCGTCCAGGATACCGTCGGTATAACCGGCGATAGTGGTCATGGGCGTTTTCAGCTCATGGGAAATATTGGCAATAAAGTCACGGCGCTGCCGCTCGGTTTCCGCCAGCGAGTCGGCCATGGCGTTAAACGATGAGGCCAGTTCGCCGATTTCATCGCTGCGCTCGGCATCCTGCATACGAATGTCAAAATTACCGGCAGCATAGGCGCGTGTGGCACGAACCATCTCCTGTATGGGCTGCGTCTGGCGCATGGAGGTCAGCGAGCTGACCACAAAAGCGATGAGCAATATGGTGGCGGCAGTCATGAAAAACAGCGCGATAAACGAACGCCAGATCTCCATCAGCTCCGTGGTTTCCATCACCGCAACCACCATGCCGACAATGGTGGTGCTACTCTCACTTTCCGTTACGGGTACTGCCACCACAAACTGTTTGGTGTCGTATATGCCGCCCAGATCCGTGCGATTTTCATACAGTGCGCCGTCATTCATGATGGCCTGTGACACTTCATCGGGAATCGTTACCACCTGCCCCACAATACGGGTATCGGAGGTCAAAAGCACGTTGCCGCTGTCATTGCAGATCAGAAAATCCACATCGGACATACGGGCTGCCACGCCTGCCATACTGCGCAGCGAGTCATCCGGCTGCTCGTTTTTCGCTGCGGAGATCAAATACGGTGCAGACATACGGGCGATCAGCTCCGCGCGCTCCTCCATTTCGCTCCGCTTTTCCAATACGGTGTAGCGGTAGCTTAAGGTGTAAAAGGATGCACCCAGCAGCAACAGCGTCAGCAACACCATGCCGGCGGTCAGCAAAAACTGCTGCCAATACAGGCTTTGAAAGCGTTTTCTCAGTCGATCTTTCATGTTATTTCACTTCAAACTTATAGCCCACGCCCCAGACCGTCTTCAATGCCCACTGATCGGAGATGTTCTCCACCTTTTCCCGCAGGCGTTTGATATGCACATCCACCGTGCGGCTGTCACCGAAATAGTCAAAGCCCCAGACCTCGTCCAAAAGCTGGTTGCGGGTATACACCCGGTTGGGCGTGGCAGCCAGATGGTACAGCAATTCCAATTCTTTCGGCGGCGTATCCACCTTCTTGCCGTCCACCAACAGCTCATAGCTGTCCAGATTGATGACCAGCTTATCAAAGACCAGCTTTTTCTTGGTGTCATCGGGAATCTCGCTGCGGCGCAGCACCGCATTGATCCGCGCCATCAGCTCCTTCATCTCAAAGGGCTTGACCAGATAGTCGTCTGCACCCATTTCAAGGCCCGTGATCCGGTCATCCACATCGTTCTTGGCGGTGAGCATGATGATAGGCGTCTGGCTCTTTTCACGAATGTGGGCGCACACACCCCAGCCGTCCAGCACCGGAAGCATAATATCCAGCAGCACCATGTCCGGCTTCTGCGCGTCAAATTCCGCCACCGCTTTGCCGCCGTCATAGGCAATGCGGACCTCAAAGCCCTCTTTTTCCAGATACATACGGATCAGATCCGAAATATTGCGATCGTCTTCTACGACCAAAATGTTGCGTGCCATAACGATACCCTCCCGACGGTTATTTTCTATGGTTGCATTATAGCAGGAAGCAGGGTGTTTTCCTGAACATTTTGTAAATTCAACCACTTCATTATACCACAAATCGGGCCGATTGTATAGCCTTTAAGGAGAATATGTGTCGATGACGGTGTTGGTATAGTACCAGCTCAGAATCTCCCGCCATGTTTTACCTTCATGGGCCAGCTCGTTGGCACCGTACTGACTCATACCGACCCCGTGACCGTAACCGGTAACATGAAAGGTAACGCTGCCGCCGCTTACCTCTACGGTGAAACAGGCGCTGCGCAGCGAAAACACGCTTCGTACCTCCGTGCCGGTTACGCTGACACCGCCGATGGTGACGGATTCCACTCGGTCAGACCTGTTGCGCCTGAGATTTTGCACCCAGCGCTCTGCATTGCCGGAAAAGTCCGACTGGGGATAGGCAGCGTGAAAGGTGTCGCAAAATTCCGCGGCGGTCAGCGTCTTGACGCTGTAATAATTGGGTACTTGATCCGCTCCCTCCGGACTTTTCACGCTGGCCAGATACGGCAGATCGGATGTCCACACATCACCGCTGTTGGCGGTCTTGCCGGCAGAGGAGGAATGAAACACCGCCAGGATCGGCGCACCCTGATAGAGCACCACCTGACCGTCTGTGTCACGCACCGCCTGCGTGATCTTCGCCTCGTATTCCTCCGCCTTGTCGCCCCACTTTTCGGCGGCATCAGCCCGGGAAAGCCAGGCGTTGCAGCAGGTGTGATCGGTGCAGATGTCTGCATCGGGATGAGCCGGCTTATGGCCGCCCCGCATTTGATAGTAGATGTAAGTGCGTTCCGCTGCCGCCTGCGCCTTCAGCGCCTCCTCGGCAAAGCTGGCAGGCATCTCGCCTCGTACTACGCCCTTGAGATAGTCCGCCATGGTCATGGACACCGTCTTTTTGCCGTTCCATACCTGCAGTGTGACATTCTCGTCCTGCAAGGAAACGGCTTGGGTGACGGGAGCAGGTGTGGGGGTGCTTTGCGGCTTGGGATCGGCGGCGGTGAACAGAAACAGCGGCGTTACAAATAAAAGTGCCGTCAAAAGCACAGAGGCAATCAAGGTCTGACGCATGATCCACACTTCCTTTCAGACTATGGTATGGCAGGCCTGTCCGGTGTATGACCGAAAAAATCACAGAGCGGAGTGCCGACAATGCAGCACTCCGCTCTATAAGGTAGGAAGATGAAAAAGTATTGATTTCTTGCAAATATACAATATCGTGGGTTTGTTACAAAATTTCGTACAGCTTTATTACAAAAGTATTAAATCACCGCAATTTCCGAAAAAAATCCGATAGGACGCTGCCGCATTCCTCTGCCATCAAGCCGCCTACCAACTGGGGCTGATGAGGGAAATGCTCCATAAACAGGTTCAGCACACCGCCGCAGGCGCCCATTGCTGTATCACGGGCGCCGTAGTAAACGCGGCTGATACGGGCGTTGATCATGGCTCCGGCACACATGGGACAGGGTTCCAGCGTCACATACAATGTGCAGCCGTCCAAGCGCCATGTACCCAGCGCTTTGTTGGCCTGCGCCATGGCCTCCATCTCCGCGTGAGAAGAAACCGCCTGCTTCTCCTCCCGGTGATTGCGGCCCCGTCCGATCACGGTGCCGTCCTTGACGATCACACAGCCCACGGGGACTTCGCCTGCCGCAGCCGCTTCCCTTGCCAGCTCCAGTGCCTGCGCCATATAGATTTCGTGTTCCATAGGGGATTCCTTTCTGTTTGGAAAATTTTTGCGCCGCTCCGTTTAATGTGCGTCTAAATTGTACAAACTAATCGTAAATATAGGACAGCAGGTTTGCTGTTCGCTTACAGGAGGGAATATCATGGCAAATGCCCCGACATCGCACTATACACCCACAGTCGATGAGCTGAAAGAGGAGCTGCAGATGACTGCACAGGCATTACGCACTGCCTACGATAAATTTAACTTCGTCACCGAGCCGGAGCTGGTGGAGGCCGCTATCTTCGAGATTCGCTCGCTTAACGCACGGTATACCTATCTGATCCGCCGCGTGAAAGAACTGGACGGATCGGCCGTATCCGTGGCGGCCGGTGCCATGAAGGGAGGTCGGCTATGTCAATCGTAGAAAAAATTGCACTGGGTCTGGTCATCCTGTTTTTGGTGGTGGCTATCGCCAAGCTGTTCTCCGCGCCACTGAAAATAGCCCTGCGTGTAGCGCTGAACTCTGCACTGGGGTTCGGCGCCGTATGGCTTTTGAATCTGACCACCGCCGTGACCGGACTGTCCTTGGGACTCAATCTGTTCAACGCCATCACCATCGGCATCCTCGGTGTGCCGGGATTCGGACTGCTGCTTTTGATGCAGTGGGTGCTTACATAATCAGCGTTCGTCTTGCTCCAAATTCCAGCCGTAGAGCGGATAGCGCTGGATACCGCCAAACAGCTTCTGCTTGAGATCGGGATAGGTCTTCTCAAGCTGCCCGATCAGCTCCTTGATCTCCTGACGGCGGCTGGAGCCGTCCGCAGGACAGGGATTGTGCACCACAGGCAGCTGCAGCTTCTCCACCGTGCGGCGGATCTCGTCCTCATGGCAATAGAGCAGGGGACGGATCTGGGTCACATCGGTGCGATCGAGGTAGGTCACCGGCTGGAAACAGCCGATGCGCCCCTCAAAGAGCAGGTTCATCAGCAGTGTTTCGATGGCATCGTCATAATGATGACCCAAAGCGATCTTGTGAATACCGCGCTCGATGAGCGCGGTATTTAAACTGCCTCGGCGCATTTTGGCGCACAGTGAGCAGGGATTCTTCTCCTTACGCTCCTCAAACACGATCTGATAGACCGGCACCTGAATGCGCTGATAGGGCACCTCTAATTTTTCGCACAGCTCTGCCACGGGGGAGAAGTCCATGCCGGGCATACCCATCTCCAGGGTGATTGCCTCGAGAGTAAACGGAATGGGATAAAAACGGCGTAATTGCGCCAGTGCCACCAGCGTCAGCAGACTGTCCTTGCCGCCGCTGACACCCACGGCAATGCGGTCGTCCGGCGCGATCATATGGTAGTCCTCCACGCAGCGACGGACCAGACCCAAGATGTGCTGCATATAAAATCCTCCAAAATTGAAATTGCGATTCAAGCAAACGAGAGCAAACGAGAGAAAACAAGAGAAAAACGCAGATGTTACTGTCGTAAATTAAAATCGTGTTGACAAGTGACAGGACTTGTGATATAAATATCCTTGCGCGTGAATCGCGTTTGTTTTCTTGATTTTAGCAAGGGAACGACAAAAAGTAAAGCAAAATAGATTATAATAAATTGGAGGAAATCACAATGTCCACTTTCATGGCAAACAAAGCCAACATTGAGCGCAAGTGGTACGTCGTCGATGCAGCCGGCCAGCCTCTGGGCAAGACCGCTGTTATCGTGGCTGACCTGCTGCGCGGTAAGGGTAAGGTCACCTATACCCCCCACGCTGACTGCGGCGATAACGTCATCGTTATTAACGCCGGCAAGGCTGTTCTGACCGGTAACAAGATGGAGCAGAAGTATTATCGTACTCACTCCGGTTGGGTCGGCGGCCTGAAGGAAACCAAGTATCGCATCCTGATGCAGGAGAAGCCCGAAGTCGCTATGCGCGTTGCTGTTCGCGGCATGATGCCCCGCAACATCATCACCAAGGACTCCCTGAAGCGTCTGCACATCTATGCCGGTGAGAATCATGAGCATCAGGCTCAGAAGCCCGAGCTGGTCAAGTAAGGAGGAGAAGAAGAATGTATCAGTCTAAGAATCCCTATATGTACGGCACCGGCCGTCGTAAGTCCTCTGTGGCTCGCGTTCATCTGTTCCCCAACGGCACCGGCAAGATCACCATCAACGGTCGTGACGTCGAAGAGTACTTCGGCCTGGAGACCCTGAAGATGGTCGTTCGTCAGCCCCTGGCCGCTACCGAGACTCTGGGTAAGGTCGATATCGTCGCTACCGTCGAGGGCGGCGGTGTGTCCGGTCAGGCCGGCGCTCTGCGTCACGGCATCAGCCGCGCTCTGCTGCTGGTGAATCCCGAGTTCCGTCCTATCCTGAAGAAGGCCGGCTTCCTGACCCGCGATCCTCGTATGAAGGAGCGTAAGAAGTACGGCCTCAAGGCTGCTCGTCGCGCACCTCAGTTCAGCAAGCGTTAATCTACGATTGGTATTTACAAAGAGCACTCACTTCGGTGGGTGCTCTTTTTTTGCGCCGAGCGGCCTTTGGCATTGCCGTATTTACAATAGCAGAGAGTAGATCCGGGTCATTTTATGGCGGCCGCAGGCCTGTCGATTTCCTGCTTTTTCCCGCGAAATCTGTTGCAAACAGCCGTTTACCCTGCTACAATATATTCTGTATAGATTTGTCCGCACAAACGATGTCTCTTAAATCAAATCTACGGACTGCAGCGGTGATATAAAACCGCAAAAAGGGGCATTCGGGGCGGCATTCAGAAGCTAATATGAGAAACAAAGAGGTTGAAAAATGGATAGTTCAAATCTGACAATCGCTGTTGCCGGAATGGGATATGTCGGCCTTGCAAACTCGGTACTGCTTTCGCAGCACAACCGAGTGATCGCCGTCGATGTAGTTCCCGAAAAGGTGGAAATGATAAATTCCGGAATATCACCTATTGTCGACCCGGAAATAACCGAATATCTTAGTTGCCGAAATCTGAACCTGCACGTTACGTTGGATGCCGAAGCAGCATACAGCGAGGCTGATATCGTTATCATTGCGACTCCTACGAATTACGATACCGACACAAAATGCTTTGACACATCTTCTGTGGAGGCCGTTATTGATTTTGTGCAGAGGATAAATCCGACGGTGCCGATCATTATCAAATCCACCATTCCGGTCGGATTTACGGAAAAGGTCAAAAGAGGGCATCCCGGAATGACGATACTGTTCAGCCCGGAGTTTTTGAGAGAAGGCAAGGCTTTATACGATAATCTCTATCCCTCACGAATTATTGTGGGCGCCGGTAAAGATGAAAAAAGTCAGGCTGTGGCAAGAACCTTTGCGGGACTGCTGCAGGGCGGAGCAATTAAGGAAAATATCCCCACCCTGATCGTTCCGACAACAGAGGCGGAGGCTGTAAAGCTGTTTTCCAATACATATCTTGCGATGCGTGTTGCCTTTTTTAATGAGCTTGATACATACGCCGAGGTCAATGAGCTCGATACCGGTCTTATTATCAAGGGCGTTTCGCTTGAGCCCGTAGTCGGAGACCGCTACAACAATCCGAGCTTCGGATATGGCGGATACTGTCTGCCGAAGGATACAAAACAGCTTCTGGCCAATTACGAGGGGATCCCCGAGGATATGATACGGGCCATCGTCGCAAGCAACGACACACGAAAGGACTTCGTTGCCGACCGCATTGCCGCAAAGCTCATGACGCTCCCCGAAGACAGGCGGGTAGTCGGTGTTTACAAACTTGCTATGAAATCCGGCTCGGATAATTTCAGAGAAAGCAGCATTCAGGGCGTTATGCAGCGCCTTTACGACAAGGGCTTTGAAATCATCATTTACGAACCGACAATTAAGGAAAAAGAATTTCATGGGTATGTTGTTGAAAATGATTTGGATTCGTTCAAAAGAAAGGCAGCTATCATTATTGCAAACAGAAAGTCTGATGAACTGAACGATGTAATGGAGAAAGTATATTCCAGAGATGTGTTCGGAAATAACTGAACGGGTGAAAATATGGACGAAAAAAGAATTTGGATCATCAATCAACACGCACAAACTCCTAAACTCGGTAATAGTATCCGGCATTACGCCATCTCAAAATATCTCGTGCGTGACGGATATGAACCGATTGTGTTTTCAAGCAACCAACTGCATTCTGCTACCGGGAATGCCATTGAAGTCGGAGAAGACGGATATGCAGAGGAATATTTGGACGGCGTTCGTTTTGTCTATGTAAAAACCCATAAATATACCAAAAACGACATCCACCGCATTCTGAATATTTTTTCCTTTTATTTCTCTGTGTTGAAGACCGCCAAAAAAATCGAGAAAAAATACGGGAAACCCGATATTGTTTATTCTTCGACTATGTCGCCGACGGCTCTTGTTGCCGGAAACCGACTTGCGAAAAAATACAAGGTCAAATCCATTAACGAAACGCGCGATATTATTCCGGAGGGGTTCGCCGGAAAAGGAATCATGAAAGAAACCGGGATCGTGGCAAAGATATTGCGTACCTTTATGAAAAGCACCTATAAAAAAGCGGATGCCCTTATTTTCACCATGAGTGGCGGGCAAAAATACATAGAGGATATGGGTTGGTATAAAAGACAGGGCGGTTTTATTGCCGATGACAGAGTGTACTATGTAAATAACGGTGTTGACTGCGAATTATCGGAATGTAATGCTAAAACCTTTGTGCATCCCGATGAGCATCTGGATGATCCGGATCTGTTTATTGTCAGCTACATCGGTTCTGTTCGGTTTCTCAATAATATCCCGCTGTTTGTTTCGGCGGCGGAGTATTTGAAAAAAAGCGGATGTGACAAGATAAAGATTTTGGTCTGGGGCGCTGGAACAAAGACCGGCGAAATCAATCAGATGATCGCTGATAAAGGACTTGATAATATCATCTTAAAAGGCCGTGTCGAAAAGAAATATGTTCCGTCCATAGCGAATCGTTCAGATCTCTTTATCCTGACTGCAAATTTCAGCAGCGTACAGAAATACGGTGCCTCTCCCAATAAGCTGTTTGACTATTTCGAGGCAGGTAGACCGGTTATCGTGCCGACCGTGCTTTCGGATTCCCTTGTAGCAGGGAACGGGGCAGGCAGCGAGATCGACAGTCCGGATGGCAAGCGCCTGGCCGAAGAGATCATCAGGTACTTTGAGATGGATAAAACAGAGTATGAGGGCTATTGCGAAAATTCAAAACGATTGGCGGCGCAATTTGATTATGCCGTTCATGCAAAGAGCATGGAAAGAATCTTTGACGATGTATTGTCAGATCGGAGAAAAAACGGGTGAAATATCTGAAATTCATGCCAAAAAACAGAATAGATGATGCCAGCCGAAATAAGCGTGAGCTGATAGCAGCCAAAGAATTCGGCTACGACTGTTATTGTTATTGCGACCCAAGCAATGGTGCTATACAAGAAAATTTTCCGGATTTCTCGCTGATTGTTTTAAACAGCAGAAAACCAACGTTGGATCAATTTGTGCTGAAACGGTATCTTATTATCATTAATAATGCCCTTGTTCATATGAAAGAATTACGGCAAATTGACGCGGATATCATCAGTTGTCATAATATATATGCTTTAGGTATCGCTTACTTTGCTTATCTTTTTCATAATAACAAGCCGAAATTCATATATGATTCGCATGAGTTTGAACTGAAAAAGAAACCCCGAAACAAGATCATGTATCACTTTATCAAAGCGTTAGAGGGTTACCTCATCAAAAAATGTGCTTTTACGATCATGGTCAATGAGTATATTGCCGATGCGGTCGCAAAAATACACGGTTTTGATTATCCGAGAGCCATCGTTCGCAGCACGCCGAATTATTGGAAATTAGACAGCACTGTATCTGCTGATATGCATGCTGAACTTTGTGAAAAACTCGGAGTACCGAAAGATTCGTTTTTGATTTCATATCACGGTAATATCTTTCACAACAGAGGGGTAGAAGAAATATACCGCGCCATGAAATTGAATCCTAATATCTACCTTATAAGCATAGGAAACTATGCGAATGAACGATATCAAAATGAGTTAAATGATTTGGCGGAAGAGCTCGCAATCAGTAATAGGATCGTGCATATACCTGCACAACCTCATAGTGAACTGTGGAAATATGTCTCGGCAGTTGATTGCGGAATCGTGATGTTTAACGGCAAAAGCAAAAATTATGCCGTTGCTCTGCCAAACAAATTTTTTGAGAATATTCAGTCCATGACACCTATCATTTGCTCTGATTCAGTAGAAATGGCAAGAATCGTAAATCAATACGATATCGGTATCTTGTCTCCTTCGGGTGATGCCGAAAAACTCGCCGGGAATATTGAGAGAATGAGGACAGACAAAGAGCTGTATCGGAAATTCAAGGCGAATTTAACCAAAGCGAAAAACGAATTGTGCTGGGAAAACGAAAAAAAGAAATTGCTGGAAGCGTATAAAAAATATCTGTAAGCAGTCAGAGGGTGAAGTGTTGAAATATCTGAAATTTATGCCGGTTGCAGCAATTGATGATGCAAGTCGGAACAAACGGGAACTCGCCGTCGCAAAAGAGTACGGTTACGATTGTTATTGCTATTGCGATCAAAGCGAAGGCGCCATACCCGAATTGTACCCTGATTTTAAGCTGATTGTTTCCGGCTGCAAACGTCCGTTGGAAGAAAAAAATGCAGTAAAGCGTTTTTTGATCAATTTCAGGAATGTTTTTATTTACATAAAAGAATTAAAGCCGATCAAAGCAGATATCATAAGCTGCCATAATATTGTCAGTCTTGCTGTTGCATATTTCACCTATGCCTTTCGCAAAAACAAGCCGAAATTTATATATGATTCGCATGAATTTGAGCTGAAAAAGAAACCCCGCAACATAATCATTTATTCTTTTATAAAATCATTAGAATTCTTTTTGCTGAAAAAAAGTTCTCTGACGATCATGATCAATGACGGCATTGCAGACGAAGTTGCCAAAATACACAAACTTGATTATCCGAGAGTCGTTGTTCGCAGTACACCGGATTATTGGAATATTGACAGTTCGGTATCCGATGAAATGCACCGTGAATTTTGCGATAAGCTTGGTGTTTCCGGTGATTCGTTTATTATTATGTATCACGGAAAATTGTGTCGCTACCGTGGCATAGAAGAGATTTGCAAAGCTATGTCAATGGTGCCGGACATTTATCTTGTTACGGTAGGTGATTATGCGAACAGCCGTTATAAGACGGCGTTTGAGTCAATGGTAAATCAATATCAGATCAGTTCCCGGATATTGCAATATCCTGCACAGCCGCTCTGCGAGCTTTGGAAATATGTTTCTGCGGCGGATTGCGGAATTGTTATGAATAATACAGATAATCCCAATTATATTTATGCTCTGCCAAACAAATTTTTTGAGAATATTCAGTCCATGGCACCTATCATTTGCTCTGATTCAGTAGAAATGGCAAGAATCATCAGACAGTATGATATCGGTATTCTGTCTCCTTCGGGTGATGCCGAAAAGCTCGCCGAAAACATAGAGAAAATGAGAACAGACAAAGAACTGTATCGGAAATTCAAATTCAATTTGGTGAAAGCAAAAGACGAGTTGTGTTGGGAAAAAGAAAAAGAAAAGCTGAAAGCCGCTTTTGCCAAGTATCTGTAAAGGAGCAGACTATGAAGAAAATACTGACCGTTGTGGGTGCAAGACCGCAGTTTGTCAAGGCAGCCATGATGTCACGGGTGCTGAAAGATGATTATGAGGAAATTTTGGTTCATACCGGACAGCATTACGATAAGAATATGTCGGATGTGTTCTTTGAAGAATTGCGTATGGCTCCTCCCGCTTACAATCTGAATATTTCCGGCGGCTCACACGGAGCAATGACAGGCAGGATGCTGATTGCCATTGAAGAAGTACTGCTCTCTGAGAAGCCGGATGCCGTGATCGTTTACGGCGATACGAACTCTACAACGGCAGGTGCACTTGCCGCCGTTAAACTCGGCATTCCCGTTGTGCATATTGAAGCCGGAAACAACCGTGGAAGTCTGAATAATCCGGAGGATGTAAACCGAATTGTCAGCGACCATACCTCGTCCTTGCTCTTTGCCTGCGTGGAGAGCGCAATGAAAAACCTGAGAGATGAAAATCTTGCCGATCGCTCCTTCTTCGTAGGAGATTCCATGCTGGATGCGTTTTTGTATTACGCAAAAATCGTTGACATCAAAACCCGGACCGATTTCACGGACTTCGGCGGCAACAGGGTGGAAATCCCCGACGATTTCTATTATCTGACCTGCCACCGTCAGGAAAATGCCAATGAGCATTTATTGCAGATTTTGTCTGCCGCGCAGGAGCTGGATGCGCCGGTTGTCTATGCCGTTCATCCGAGAAACCGGCAGCGGATAACAGAGCTGCAGAAGGAAGATCCCTTTGATAACATCTCGTTTATCAATCCCGTCGGTTATCTTTCTTCCGTTGCGCTTATGAAAAATGCGAAAAAGGTCATTACGGATTCCGGCGGATTGCAGAGAGAGGCGTTCTTCGCCGGGAAGCCGTGCGTTACCGTTTTCAATTATGCCTGGTGGCCGGAAACTCTGCACGGCGGAATGAACCGTCTTGTAAAACCGGACAAGAACGACATCCTGGATAAGCTTTCGCAGCCTGTTGAAATGGATCCGACATATAAGCCGTTCGGTGACGGTCATGCCTGCGAAAAAATGAAAGAGATCATGGAGCAGTATTTTGGCAAATAGTCAAATGAGAAAGATGATGTATGAATAAAGGAATTCGCTCGGAAAATGCAGCGAGAAACGCCGCTGTCAGTGTCGGTGCAAGATTAACGGAACAAATACTGGCATTTGTTTCAAGAACTGTTTTTATATGGTTTTTGTCTGAAGAATATCTCGGTGTGACAAGCCTGTTTGCCAATATACTGAATGTTCTTAATCTGACTGAGCTCGGCCTTGCCACAGCAATCAACGTTGCGCTTTATAAGCCGTTAGCAGCCGGCGACAAAGAAAAAATCAAATCATTTCTGAAAATATACCGAACTGCCTATTACTTTGTCGGCATTGCCGTACTTGTGATCGGTGTCGGGCTGGTCCCCTTTTTGCCGTATCTGATGAAGGGCACGACCGATGTCGTAAATGTAACAGTCGTATATTTGATGTATGTGGCTAAAAATGTACTTTCCTATTGGTTGTTTGCTTACAAGCGCTCCATACTGGAGGCCGACCAGCAGGGGTATATCCTTAATGTGTTCAGCTACGGTCTGCAGTGTGTCTTCAAAATCGTTCAGATCGTATTGCTGTTCCTGTTCAAGAGCACACCGCAGCTGTCGTTTTACATCTACTGCGCCAACGATGTTGTGGTCAGCGTCTGCTGTAATCTTGCGATTTCCTCTTATGTGAACAAAAAATATCCGTTTATCAAAGAAAAGAATGTGGCGCCTCTTTCAAAAAGCGAGAAAACGGATCTCGTCAAGAATGTGTATGGCGTATCACTGAACAGGATCAGTGCAACACTTAACGGCTCGGCGGACTCCATTATCATTTCCGCTTTCATCGGGACGGTCATTTTGGGACTTTATTCCAATTATCTCCTGCTTGGGGAGGCCGTCAGGAAAATGCTGACGCTTCTGTTTTCTTCGCTGGTGCCGAGTATAGGTAATCTGAATGTTACGGAAAGCGTCGAAAAGAAACGCAAAATTTTCAACACGCTTCATTTTGCCTCTTTTTGGATAAACGGCTTTTGCGTGATCTGCCTGTGGAATCTGCTTAATCCGTTTTTGGTATCTGTATGGCTGGGGTCGAAATTCCGTTTAAGCAATCTCGTAGTTTTCGCCCTGTGCATGAATTATCTTGTTGACTGGCTGATGGGAGCTCCGCTGCAGTTCAGAAACGCCTGCGGATTATACTGGCAGAGTCGATACAGGGCTATTGTGGCGATACTGGTCAATGTGGCGCTGTCCATCATTGCCGCCAAGGTGCTGAACTGGGGAATTCCCGGAATACTGCTGGCAACCATCATCTCCCGCCTTGCGGTTACACTTTGGGTCGACACCTATCTTGTTCATAAGCATGTGCTGCACACATCGCCGAAGCCTTATTTCCTGAAATATTTTGCGTCCCTTGCCCTGGTCATCGCAACCGGCGGTCTGATTAAGGTTATCTGTCTGTGGATGCCGGAAGACAGTATTCTGTTCTTTATCATACGAACATTCCTTTGTGTTTTGATACCAAACCTGCTTTGGTGGCTAATGTTTAGAAAAACCAAAGAATTTCAGTTTTTGCTTGGCTTTGCAAAAAGAATAGTTCACAAAGTTCTCAAAAGGAATCATAAAAACGCAGTATAATTATTTACTGACATAAATGAATCGATGTGCGATTGGCATATCATATAAAAAAATAGCCGGGGGAATAAATATGGCACATAGACCGGATAACGCAAGCTATCTACAGTATAGAAACGATACAGATAAATCCAAAAAATTTATAATAAAAGCATTGTTGCTAAATAACAGGCTGAAAAAATATCAGGATTATATCAACTATGCTCGTGACCATGGTTATCGTGTGATCTCGTTAGAGGATTTTTATTCTTTGAATGACAGAAGAGCAGAAAAGCATTTTATTTTGAGACACGATGTTGATCACAATGGAATCGCTACAAAAAAATGTATGAAGCAGAGAAACAGGTCGGTGTAACGTCAACATATTATTTTAGATTCAGCACAATTGATAATAAACTGATAAAAGATATGATTATGGATCATTTTAATGTCGGATTGCATTTTGAAACGATCGCAGACTATATCGCTGAGTCTGGCTGCAATAATAAATATGATATCAATATGGATGAAATGCGTATGCGTTTCAAAAAAGACATAGAGCGATTTGAAAAAGAAACAGGGGTAAAAGTCAGATCTGTATGCAGTCACGGACATGAATTGAATCAAAAACTCGGCATCTCAAATAATGCCATAACAGAGGATCAGGATTTAAGTGAATATGGTATTATTTTTGAGGCATATGAACGAGAAATGTATGAAAATGATGTGGATTGCCATATCATGGACGCACACTTACATAAAAATTTCGGCTTCAGCTACAAAGACAATCCGTATGATGCGATAGAAATTGGTTATCAAAACATTGTCTTTTTATCTCATCCGCATAACTGGTATATGCCTTTAAAGTCGAGAATTCGTTCATTGAAAGCAATAATAGTTGGAAAGGCAAGTTATTCAAGCGAAAAGACTTTTAATAGGATAGCAAAATGAGTATTTTTTGTTTACAAAAAAAAGGAGTAAAAAAATGAGATATGCACTAATAGGATGCGGAAATATTTCTAAAAACCATATAGCATCTGCTTTGGAAAATCATTTGCAGATCGTTGCGGTCTGCGACATTTTACCGGAGCAGATGGAGGCCGTGCTTGAAAAAAACGGCATCTCAGATGATAACTCCATCAAGCGCTATACCGATTATAAAAAAATGATCGAGGAGAATGATCTTGACCTTATCAGTATCGCGACCTCAAGCGGCGCTCATGCCGAGATCGTGCTGTACTGCATCGATCACGGAATCCATGTTATCGTTGAAAAGCCTATGGCCATGAATATGAAAGACGCTGACGAGATCGTCAGACGCTCTGAGGAAAAGGGCGTCAAGGTTTCTGCGTGCCATCAGAACCGGTTCAATCTTGCCATCCAAAAGGTGAAGGGTGCGCTTGATGCCGGCAAATTCGGCATGATGTCGCACGGCAGCATCAATGTCCGCTGGAATCGCAACAAGGCGTATTACAAGCAGGCGGCGTGGCGCGGCACCTGGGCAGAGGACGGCGGCGCCCTGATGAATCAGTGCATCCACGGAATAGACCTTCTTCGCTGGCTCATGGGCGGCGATGTTGAGGAGGTCTTCGGTGCCACAAGACAGCGTTTCCATGATTATCTGGAAGCGGAGGATATCGGCGTTGCCGTAGTCAAGTTCAAAAACGGTGCCGTCGCGACCATAGAAGGAACGACAAATATCTACCCCAGAAATCTGGAGGAAACCCTTTGCTTATTCGGCAGCAAGGGCACGGTCAAAGTTGGAGGAATGTCAGCCAACGATATCGTGACCTGGGATTTCGAGGACGAAAAGGACGAAGCAAATCCCGCTGAAATGTTACATGAGGCAACTGTCAATGTATACGGAAACGGACACGCAAGACTGTTCGCAGATGTGATAGATGCGATACAGAATGACAGAAAGCCGTATGTTGATGCCGTCGCCGGAAGAAATGCCCTGGAAATGGTACTCGCCATATACAAGAGCCAGCTTACCGGCCAGGCCGTCAAGCTACCGCTTGATGACTTTTCAACACTGGATATGGTAAATATATTTGATAAATAAGTTGAGAGAAGTGCATTATGGAAAAAATACAACTCATGAATGTTCAGCGTCAGCATGAAACCTATGCTGAGGAATACGAGGAAGCGGTCCTGTCTGTCCTGCGCAGCGGCAAATACATAGGCGGCGAAGAAGTGGAAGCGTTTGAAAGGGAATTCGCGGCATATCATGGCGCGAAGCACGGTATTTCCTGCGGCAACGGAACAGACGCGATCGTGCTGGCATTGCGCGCACTGGAGATCGGCGCAGGCGATGAGGTAATTACCGTTCCCTTTACATTTTTCGCCACTGCCGAAAGTGTTGCGGCAGTGGGGGCAACACCCGTATTTGTAGATGTAGATGAGGATTACTGTATCAATGCCGATCTGATCGAGGAAAAGATCACGCCGAAAACAAAGGCGATCCTGCCGGTACATTTTTACGGAAACTGCGCCGATATGGATAAAATCAAAGCCATCGCACGGAAGCATTCCCTTGCTGTGATCTGCGATTGTGCGCAGGCAGCAGGAACAAAATATAAGGGAAGCCGCAAAGGAATCCTCGGTGACATTTCCTGCTTCTCCTTTTTCCCCACCAAGAACCTCGGATGCGACGGTGACGGCGGCATGGTGCTGACCGACGATGAAGCTCTGGCAAAGGCATGCAGATCGTATAAAGTACACGGTTCGGGCGCAGACGGCTTTGTGACCTTCAAAGACCGGCTGGCAAAGCAGAATACGGCACTTCCCGAAAATGTTCCGATGGGTACCAGCAAATATTACAATTACCTGATCGGTTATAATACCCGTCTGGACGCCGTGCAGGCCGCTCTGCTCAGAAAGAAGCTGACTCACCTTGATGAATTTGTGGCAGGCAGAAGGAAAAATGCTGCGCTGTATAACGAGGCCCTGAAGGGTGCCGGATATATCCTTCATCCCCAGAGGGAATACTCCGAGAACTCTTATTACCTGTATGTCCTCGGTCATGATAATGCCGCTGAAATTATGGAGAAGCTCCACGCCAAAGGCGTGCCGTGCGGAACATATTACCCTGTTCCGCTGCATTTGCAGGGCGCGTTTTGGCATTTAGGATACACCGAGGGCAGCATACCTAACTCCGAAAAATTCAGCAAAACGACCTTTGCCATACCGGTATTCCCCGAGCTTACAGACGAGGAAAGAGATTATATTATTGCGGCCTTGCTTGAAGCCGCCGGAAAATGACGGACGGAGTAACATAATGGAGCAGAAATACAAAGTTGATAAAACCTCTATCGTCGGCGAAAATGTGCAGATCGGCGAGGGTACGAGGATATGGCAGTTTTCCAATATTATGAGCGGGGTCACCATCGGCGAGAACTGCAACATCGGGCAAAACGCATTCATTGAATCGGGTGTTGCGCTGGGCAACCATGTAACAGTTAAGAACAATGTGGCGCTTTATAGCGGTGTCACCTGCGAGGACGATGTGTTTCTCGGCCCGAACTGTGTTTTTACAAATGTTTTAACCCCCAGAAGCTTTATTTCGCGGAAAAATGAATACCTGCCGACTCTTGTAAAGCGCGGTGCGACCATCTGCGCCAACGCAACGATCGTCTGCGGTCACACGATCGGGGAATATGCGATGGTGGGTGCCGGTGCGGTTGTGACAAAAAATGTGCAGCCATATACGCTTGTTGTCGGAAATCCGGCAGAGAAGATCGGCTATGTCTGTCAATGCGGGGAACGCATAGCCAAAGACGATAGCGGCGTTTACCGTTGTAAGCGCTGCGGAAAAACCTATGAAGAAACGGAAAGCGGCTTTTCGGAAAAATAATTACCCGTTTTTGCCGAAATTGCAGCGATGAATAGCACAGGAGGAAAGTTGAGTTCTTATGGATACATTAAAAATCACAAGAGGGTGCTGCAGAAGTGACTGATCTTAAAAATCGCATATCGGAGCAGCGCTCCCTCGTTAAGTGCTATTATGTTTTTTTGTGTTATCTCATCGGCGGTGAGCTGGTTTGCAAACCAATTCTGCAATTTACACACTCGTTTCTTCATGTCCCCGGCAAAATCGACACGCTGATTTTATATGCGATCATTGCTTTCATCGCTGTATGCGGACTTTACGGCAAGTTGCTGTTCAGCAGATTTCGCCTGAAAATAACCGAAATCATATTGCTGTGTGCGCTGCTCTCATTCCTGCTTATAGGTTATATGCGCAGCACCGGATATACGGATATGTTTTTTGAAATGCTGCAGCAATTTGCACTCGGCATCGTTTCCTATGTGTTTTTCCGATACTGCGATGACCGAGAACGGCTTTTGAATGACATGGCGGTGCTGTCTGTGATAATGACGGTCGCAATGATCCTTCTTCCGCTGCTTGCCGGGCGGGGCGAATTGTTTGATGCCTCGTACAGCCAGTATTACGCATATATGGTTTTCCCGGCATTCATTATCAGCATGAATGAAACGATCAGAAGAAAGAGTGTTTTCTACGGGTTGGTTGCCGCCGTATGCCTTGTGATGACCTTCATGATGGGCGCAAGAGGCCCCGTCATACTTGAATTGCTTTTTGTTATCATTCGTTTCATTGATGAGCCTATCCATCCCCTTGGGAAAGTCATCACTTCCGTTGCCGTTGCCGGTGGCGGCACCTTCATCTACTTCAATATGTATACCATTCTTGAGCTGCTTAACCGGCTTGCAGTTTCAATGGACTTCAGCAACAGGCTTTTTAAAAAGCTGGTGCAGGGAACCCTCTACGACAGCGGCAGAGACGGAATATATGCTGCGGCGTTACAGATGATCGACAGGCATCCGCTGACCGGCGTCGGAATCGGAACGGACAGAATAGCGTTGGCAAGACTGGTGAACAGTTCCAATCCGTTGGGCACATATTCTCATAATTTCCTTCTTGATTTACTGGTGCAGTTCGGAATCGTTATCGGCACCGTTATCATGATAGGCTTTATTATTTTGGCCGTCAGAGCATTTATTGTCTCAAGGAAAACCAGCTCCGGTAAAAATATTTTCTGGGTCATGCTGATGATCGGCTTTGCCCCGTTGCTGTTCTCATCAAGCTATATTACCTATCCGTTATTTTTTGCGATGCTGGCAATGTGGCAGTCAGACTTCGAAACTTAGCCTTTTTACAGAAAGGATATCAGCAATGAACTCTCATTTTGCAGATATAAAGCAGGAATATCAAAACGCACTTAATACAAGGCGAATTCCCGCAAGAAAAAGCTTTTATATCACCGTGGTCCGCCGTCTGGTTGATATAATCGGTTCCTTAACGGGAATTATAGTGTTTTCCCCCATCATGCTTATTACGGCGATTGTCACGGCAATTGATGTGGGTTTTCCCATCATTTTCAAGCAGGTCAGAATAGGCCTCGGCGGGAAACCGTTTGTCATATATAAGTTCAGAAATATGACCTATGAATGTGATGGGGACGGCAATCTTCTTCCGCCGGACCAGCGACTTACGCGCTTCGGCAAGATTATAAGAAAGACTTCTTTGGACGAACTTCCGCAGTTGTTTAATATATTAAAAGGCGATATGTCCTTCATAGGCCCGCGGCCGCTGCTTACGGGCTACCTGTTGTCGTATAATGACAGGCAATTCAGACGGCATATCGTAAAACCCGGGTTTGAGTGTCCGACTTATACAAAGAAAGATCATGTGTGGACTTGGGAGGAGCGCTTTGAAAGTGACGTCTGGTACGCTGAGCACTGCAGCCTCAAGGTCGATGTGCACCAGTTCTTCAGGTTATTCCAGATGGTTTTCGACGCAAAGAACAACCAGACTCGCTCGGGTGCGGCAATGGGTTTTTGGAATCCCGAAAAACCGCAGGATGAGTTAATACATAAATAATCCATGCACAAAAGGGAAATGCAGAATGAGTATCAATGTGACACGGTCATCTATGCCGGATTATAGTGAGTTTTGCAATGAAATAAAAGATCTGTGGGATAGTCATTGGCTCACCAATGCGGGCGAAAAGCACAAAGCGTTTGAGGCGGCCCTGAAGGAGTATTTCGACTGCCCGGAACTGGTGCTGTATTCAAACGGTCATTCAGCCCTCGAGGGCGCTATTGCCGCGATGAAATTTCCGGCCGGCAGCGAGGTCATCACCTCACCGTTTACCTTTGCATCGACCACGCACGCAATCGTCAGGAACGGTCTTGTCCCCGTTTTCTGTGATATAAAACCCGATGACTTTACGATAGATCCGGCTGGGATCGAGTCGCTGATCACGAAAAAAACAGTGGCAATATTGCCGATCCATGTTTACGGAAACGTTTGCGATGTTGACGCCATCGGGCGGATAGCAGCGCAGCATAAGCTGAAGGTCATATATGATGCGGCACACGCTTTTGGCGTAAAATATCGCGGGCAGTCCGTGGCGAATTTCGGCGATGCCTCGATGTTCAGCTTCCATGCCACCAAGGTTTTTAATACGATCGAGGGTGGCGCCGTGTGTTTTCGGGATCATTCACTGCTGCCGATCATGAATGAGCTGAAAAACTTCGGAATACACGGTTCGGAATCTGTCACGCATATTGGCGGCAATGCAAAAATGAATGAATTTCAGGCGGCAATGGGACTGTGCAATTTGCGGCACATAAGAGACGAAATTGCCAGGAGAAAAACAGCCTGGGCGCAGTACGGCAAGCTGCTGTCCGGAATAAAAGGAATTACTCTTCCCACAATCGCAGAGGGTGTAGAACATAATTATTCCTATTATCCGGTCGTCTTTGACGGATATAAAAAGGACAGAAACGATATCTGCGCCATGCTTGCGGAAAATGGGATCTATGCAAGAAAGTATTTTTATCCCCTCACAAGCGATTTTGAATGCTATAAGGGCCGGCCGTTCGCCGGAGGCGACAGAACGCCGGTCGCAAAATACATGGCGGAGCATATATTGACTCTTCCTCTGTACGCAGACCTTGCGCCGGAAGATGTCAGACGAATTTGTGATTTAATTATTGGTTAAACGAGGTAGCGTATGAAAGGAATTATACTGGCAGGCGGAAAAGGGACCCGGCTGTATCCGATGACAACGGTCGTGCCGAAATCAATTCTCCCGATATATGACAAGCCGATGATCTATTATCCTCTGTCCATCCTGCTGCTTGCAAGTATTCAGGATATATTGATCATTTCTTCTCCGGAGCATCTTCCGCTTTTTCAGAATATGCTCGGTGACGGCTCAAAAATCGGAGTCCGTTTTTCGTATAAGGTTCAGGATAATCCCAGAGGGATCGCAGATGCCTTTGTGGTCGGTGCGGATTTTATCGGAGATGATTCTGTCTGCCTTATACTTGGCGATAATATTTTCTTCGGCTCTTCCATGACTACGATTTTACAAAAAGCCATTAATGAAAACAACGGTGCAACGGTTTTCGGATACCCGGTAAAAGATGCCCATTCATTTGGTGTGGTTGAGTTCGATAAGGACAGAAATGTCATCTCTCTTGAAGAAAAACCAAAAAATCCGAAATCAAATTATGCTGTGCCGGGACTTTATTTCTATGATAACCATGTAGTCGATATTGCAAAGTCGATAAAACCGTCAGAACGTGGTGAATTGGAAATAACAGCTATCAACAATGCTTACCTGCAAATGGGAAAACTGCGTGTTATCCCGTTTGAAAGAGGTGTTGCATGGCTTGATACCGGAACGCCGGAAGGAATGTTAAAAGCGGCTGAATTTGTTGAAACCGTGCAAGACAGACAGGGATTTTATCTATCCTGTATTGAGGAAATTGCATGGAGGCGTGGGTTTATTTCAACAGAACAATTGCAAACCCTTGGCGAAGAACTGAAAATGACCGATTACGGGCAGTATCTTCTTGCACTCGCAAAAGGTGGCTCAAAATGAAAAAAACAGTTATTGTCACAGGCGGTGCAGGTTTTATCGGCTCAAATTTTATCTACTTGCTCCTTGAAGAACGCCCTGAGTGGAAAATCATCTGTATTGATGCACTTACATATGCCGCAAATATCCATACGCTGAATAAAGCAATAGAGAATCCCAATTTCAAGTTTTATAAGGAAGACATTCGCAACCGTGACGGAATCTTCAAAATATTTGAAATCGAAAAGCCGGATATCGTTGTCAATTTTGCTGCGGAGAGCCATGTTGACCGTTCCATTGAAAATCCGGGCATCTTCCTTGAAACCAATATACTTGGCACACAGGTTATGATGGATGCCTGCCGTAAATACGGTGTGGAGCGTTTTCATCAAGTCGGTACAGATGAGGTTTACGGCGACTTACCGCTTGACAGACCGGATCTGTTCTTCACGGAGGAAACTCCGATACATACATCCAGCCCATACAGCACCTCAAAAGCATCGGCAGATCTGTTAGCTTTAGCATATTACAGAACTTACGGTCTGCCCGTGACGGTAAGCCGTTGCTCCAACAATTACGGCCCGTATCAGTTCCCGGAAAAGCTGATTCCGCTGATGATCAACAATGCAATTAAGGATAAGACGCTTCCGGTTTACGGGCAAGGACTTAATGTTCGGGATTGGTTGTATGTTAAAGATCATTGTCTCGGCATCCTTGCTGTCCTTGAAAGAGGAAAAACCGGAGAGGTGTATAATCTCGGCGGACATAATGAAAAGGCAAATATTGAAATTGTAAAAATCATTCTCAAAGAACTCGGAAAACCGGAATCGCTTATTTCCTATGTTGCCGACCGCAAAGGACATGACTTGCGGTATGCCATTGATCCTGCAAAAGCAGAAATGGAACTTGGTTGGCATCCGACCACCATGTTTACGGATGGGATAAAGCAAACGATCCGATGGTATCAAAACAATATGGTCTGGATGGAAGAATGTACATCCGGCGACTATGTGAACTATTATGAGAGAATGTATGAAAGGAGAATAAATCAATGAAAAAGCTTCTTTTATTAGGTGGAGCCGGTCCTCACGTCAAGGTTGTTGAATCTGCAAAGGAAATGGGCATATATACGATAGTTGCGGACTACTTGCCTGATTCACCTGCAAAAGAAATTGCAGATGAAAGCCTGCTTAATAACATCTATGATATAGATGAGTTGGTTCGGTATTGCCGTGAAAATCACGTTGACGGTGTTTTGGGCTTTTGCCTTGATCCTACTCAAAAGCCGGCACAGCAAATTGCATCTAAACTCGGACTTCCCGTTTTCGGCGATGAATATCAGGTGATGTCATTAACGGATAAGAGGCGTTTTAAGGCACTATGTTTTCTGGCGGGTGTAGACACCATTCCCGAATATAGTGAAGCCGAGCTTGACAGTGTCGAATATCCGTGCTTGGTAAAACCCGCTGAAAGCCGCGGATCACGCGGTATAACCGTATGCAGAAACAGAAGTGAAACGGAAAAAGCAATTAAGTTTGCAAAATCCGTATCAAATAACGGTGAATGTATTATCGAAAAGTATATGGTGGGAAAACAAGATTTGACAATTTCATATCTTGTTAAGGACGGAGTCGCCACTTTAGTTAGCTTGGGTGACAGACACCTCGGAAAAGAAGAGGATAATCTAAACCGCCAGTCAGTTTGTACAATTCAGCCGTCAAGATATATAGATATGTATTTGACTTATGCTGATAAAAAAATAAAGAAGATGATCGAGCTGCTCGGCATAAAAAACGGACCTGTATTTTTCCAGGGCTTTGCTGACGGAAATACGGTCAGATTATATGATCCGGGAATTCGCTTCCCCGGAAACGAGTACGAGAGAATTTATAAGCAGGCTACCGGAATAGATCTTATGAAAAGTGTTATTTCGTATTGTGTCGGCGGAGAAATTCTTGACTATGACGGAAAAATTAACGGTTCGTACGATCTTGACGGTAAGGTCGCAATTCAATATAGGATAAACTTCGGTGCGGGTAAGGTCACGGAATTTAACGGACTTAATGAAGTGATAAACCACCCGCTGATAATTGACGTTCAACAGCGTCATTTTGTAGGAGAAACCATTGAAAATACCGGCGATATTAAACATCGCGCAGGTGAAATTTCGGTTTTATGTGATAGGAATAGATCACAGATGAAAAACGTAATTGAATATATTCAAAAAACCGTTACTGCAAAGAATGAAAAGGGTGAGAGCATACTGATTTCACCATTTGAAGTAGACTTAATAGACAAATACTACGGTGATTATGATGACTGATAAAAAGAGAATAATAAACCTAATTATCGGTCCTATGCTGTCTTTTTCTTCCTAAGGGCATATTCGGTTCTCTCGCTGTTAAATCGGCAATAGGAACTGTAATATGGTTGGCTTATTGGTGGGTTACAAGACCTGTGGATTTGGCAGTTACGGCATTGCTTCCGATTGCAATAAATGCTTTTATCCCGATGGCAGCAATGTCGTCTGTTATAGCAAACTATTTTTCCGAAACCATTGTGTTGCTTTTCGGCTCGTCAATCCTTGCGGTTTCCATGGAAAAGACCGGATTGGACAAGCGGATCGCCGCCAAATTTTTAAGTGTCATAGGCGAAAAGCTCAGATCGCAGCTGGTTTTCTGGTTTTTACTGTCTGCTTTTCTGTCAGCTATCCTTCCTAACGCTGTGGTATGTGCATCTATTACACCTATTGCAGTTTCCATGCTGCGATTTGCCGGAGAGGGCGATATCCGAAGCAGCAGAATCGGATCCAAGCTTCTTCTTTATATAGCTTACGGTGTGGGCGTTGGCGGATTGTTCAGCCCGTTAGGCGGTGCTATGAATCTCGTCACCGTTGATTATCTGCAGCAGGTCAGCGGGCAGGAATTCATGTATTGGGTGTGGGTGATCCGGTTCCTGCCGATCACGGCTGTCCTAATAATAAGCAACATCATATTTATGCTTCGCGATGTGAAGAAGCAGGATGCGTTGGAGGAGTCTAAGGAATATTTCAAGCAGGAATATAAAAAGATGTCCAAAATGACCAAGGCCGAGGCGTTATCGTTGATTTTGTTTTTGGCCGCCACAGTCCTTGCGTTTACAAGATCGTTTTATCAGAAGATTTTGCCTGATCTGAAGCCGGCCTATGTGTTTATTGTCTGCGCCATCCTGTCTTTCCTGATTACCGACAAGGAGCACAACAGGGTCTTAAAATGGAAAGAAGTACAGGGTAAGATCGTCTGGGATCTGATCTTTGTCTTTGCCGGCGGCCTGGCCGCAGGAAACCTGATAAACGGCTCGGGTGCTGCCGATGCCATTGGCTCTATCGTGGCGAATATGGGCCTGAGCGGCGGGATTTTTACCGTGTTTGTTATCCTCGCAGTCACAGTCATTCTGTCTGATGTTACATCGAATACCGCCACCGCGTCGGTTGCCTTGCCCATTGTAATTTCCATTGTCGGCGGCTTGGGAATGAATCCTATTCCCTGGATATTTATTGCAACGATTGGCGTCAACCTTTCCTATTGTCTGCCCACATCTATTCGGGCAATACCGGTCGGTTACGGGCTTGAACCGAAATATATGTTAAAAGAGGGCTGGAAGCTTACTGTTATTGTTGTTGTGTTGATGACAGTTGTATCATTCCTGCTTCTGAAATTTGTTCCGTCTTTCAGTACGATATAAAGATGAACGGGAGAATATATGGAAAATTCTGTCTTGGCTGAAACATTAAACATGAACAAAACCATTCTTGTGACCGGAGGTGCCGGTTTTATCGGCTCCAACTTTATCTATCTTCTTCTTGAAGAACGACCTGAATGGAAAATCGTATGCGTGGATCTGCTGACTTACGCTGCCAATATTCATACGCTGGACGGCGCGTTGAAAAATCCGGGCTTCAGGTTTTATAAAGAGGATATCCGAAACCGTGACGGTATTTTCAGGATCTTTGAAACGGAAAAGCCCGATATCGTTGTCAACTTTGCGGCGGAAAGTCATGTTGACCGCTCCATTGAAAACCCCGGAATTTTCCTTGAAACGAATATTATCGGTACGCAGGTGCTGATGGACGCTTGCAGAAAATACGGCGTGGCACGTTTCCATCAGGTCGGCACAGATGAGGTGTACGGCGATTTGCCGCTTGACCGGCCGGATCTGTTCTTTACCGAGGAGACGCCGATCCGCACTTCCTCGCCTTACAGCACGTCGAAGGCGTCGGCAGATCTGCTTGCATTGGCTTATCACAGGACATACGGTTTGCCGGTAACGGTGAGCCGCTGCTCGAACAATTACGGGCCGTATCAGTTCCCGGAAAAGCTCATTCCGCTTATGATCAATAATGCCATGCAGGACAAGCCGCTCCCTGTTTACGGACAGGGACTCAATGTCCGGGACTGGCTGTATGTAAAGGACCATTGCTACGGTATCCTCGCCATTCTTGAAAAGGGTAGAACCGGCGAGGTTTATAACCTCGGAGGACATAACGAAAAGGCAAATATCGAAATTGTAAAACTCATCCTTAGGGAGCTCGGAAAACCGGAGTCGCTTATCACTTATGTTACCGATCGTAAAGGTCACGACCTTCGGTATGCCATCGACCCCGCAAAGGCACAACGAGAACTTGGGTGGAGTCCGACGACAAAGTTCGACGACGGAATCAGACTGACCATTGCGTGGTATCGGAAAAATACGGAATGGCTGTCAGAATGTGTATCCGGAGAATACATGAACTACTATAAGAAGATGTATTTCGATAAGTTTATATTGCAATGACTTGATTCCTGTGCGTTAAAGTTATATAATAGCGATATATGCGGAGGTTTAAGATGAAAGAAGCAAAATACAAAAAAGTTAATTTGCAAAAGCTCCTCGGGGCTTTATGGCAGAAGAAAATATTGATAGGAATCATATCTGTTTTTTGTGCCATCGTATTGGCGGTCGGCACCTGGCTTTTTGTGACACCCAAGTACCAGGCAGATATCCTTGTATATGTAAACAACAGCTCCATATCTCTTGGCGGGACCTCTCTGTCATTCACAACGGGAGAGCTGACCGCCGCAAGACAGCTGCTGGATTCTTATGTTGTGGCATTGAAGTCAAGAACCTGTCTGGACGCAGTTATTAAAAAGGCAGGTTTGCCGTATACAAGAGCGCAGCTGCGTGACATGATCGTTGCCGAATCGGTCAACCAGACGGAATGGTTTACCGTTGTCATCACATCTACCGATCCAAACGAGGCGCGGATCATTGCCGATACGATTGCCGAGATCTTTCCGGATCTTTTGACAGACACTATTAAAGGCAGCTCCGTGGAAGTCGTCGACTGTGCGGCACAGCCGTCCGGTAAGGTTGCCCCCAATTTAACCAAATCCGGTGCTATTGGATTTCTTTTGGGCTTCATCTGGACCTGTGTATATATCTGCATCCGTGAGTTGATCGATGACAAGGTCCACGGTGAGGGCACCTTGAATGAATTCTCGAATACCATTCCCGTCCTTGCAAACATTCCGCACAGAGGCAGCAGTGTGAACTACTCACAATACGGATATGCGCATAAGGACGGCGGCAAAAGAGGCGTGCAAAGAGGAAAGTCTTTTGACGACTGCATCGGCGTATGCGATGATCTTGATTTTGCTGCAGCAGAAGCATACAAGCTGCTTCAGACGAGTGTGCAGTACAGCTTTGAAGATGACGGATGCAAGGTCGTGGGCATTACAAGCTCCGAAAGAAACGAGGGTAAAAGTACACTTGCTATCAACCTCGCGTATATGCTTTCCTGTGATAAGAAAAAGGTGCTGCTCCTCGAGGGTGATATGCGTCTTCCCAGTATTGCCAGAAAGCTCGGCATTGATTCGACCCCGGGATTGAGTGACTATCTTACGGGCAAGATTAAAAACGATGAGGGTGTACAGTACAGTGCAAAGGCCCCTGCCCTGTCGGTTATATGTGCCGGTGTTGTTCCGCCCAATCCGTTCGGATTGCTCGGCTCGGCAAGTATGGAAAGATTGCTTGCCTCCTTCAAAGAAGTTTATGACTATATCATTGTTGACCTTCCGCCTGTAAATATCGTATCCGACCCGCTTGCAATAGCAAAATATCTTGACGGGTTTATCATTACCGTGAGAAGCGAATTTACAACCAGACAAGGCGTTCAGGATGTTGTTAAAAAGCTTCAGATTGTAAACTCCAATATTCTCGGCTATGTGGTCAATAGCGACGATAATTCTTCGGAACGCAAATATGGTAAGGGTCCCAGATACGGGAACGAAAAGTACGGTCGTCAGAACAAGGCTTATGAAAAAAGCTACGAACGCGCGGCAAAAAGAGCGTCTGCTCACTCCGTTTCACCGGATTCAGGTCGCGATGTAACCAAAAAGCATGATGAGTGAAAAAATCATTGATATCCACACGCATGTTCTTCCCGCCATGGATGACGGGTGCAGTACCGTGGAAGAAAGTCTGCAGTTGCTTTCGGAGCTTTCAAGGCAAGGCGTTACTGCCGTTGCCGCCACACCGCATTTCTATGCCGACAGGGAAAACCCATCAAGCTTTTTAACGAGAAGACAAAAAACCTTATCTGCGCTGACGGAAAAGCTTGATTTCGACCTTACCCTTTTACCCGGTGCAGAGGTCTGCTACTATCAGGGGGTCAGCCGGACCGAAGAACTGCCCGAGTTTGCGATCGGCTCTTCGGAGCTGGTGTTGCTCGAAATGCCGTTTTACGACTGGACGCCTTCCGTAATAAACGAGGTCTTCTCTATCCAGCGGGACAGAAAGCTTAATGTAGTCATCGCGCATATTGACAGGTACCTCAGCCGGAAAAACATGGCTCATATTGAAAGCCTGCTGGATTTCGGGGTCTTGTTTCAAATTAACGCAACCGCCTTTCTCGATAAAAAGAAACGGTCTGCGGCATTGGACTTACTTAAGAAGAAAACCGTGCATTTTATCGCATCGGATTGTCACAATATGACTTCAAGGCCGCCAAAACTGCGCGATGCGTATGATGTGATCGAAAAGAAGCTCGGATATAAATATCTTGAGTGGCTTAGCGATTGCGAAAAATATATTACGAAGCGGGGTATAGCCGATTGAAAAAATTGTATATATACTGCGGCGTTGTCCTCTGTCTGATAGCAGCCTGTCTTGTCTTCTTCGCGCTTCAGCCAAAGTTATTCCCGCTTGAATCCGCATCACCGGGTGCAGCCGCAGCCGATACGCCCATACCCGGGAAGGAGGCGGAGGAAACTCCGTATAGCTGTCCTGAAAAGCTGACAGCGGCAAGGAATACAAACCCCGATGTATACGCATGGCTGTATGTCCCCGGGACCAATATTGACTATCCGGTCTTGCAAAGTCCGACGGATGATTCCTATTATCTGGCACGGGATATCAACGGAGACTATTTACCTGCCGGCTCTGTCATGAGTGAGCACGCATACAATGGGACGGATTTCAGCGATCCCGTCACCATCCTATACGGGCACTGTATGATGTCCGGTGCGATGTTTGGTCAAATGCAGTCCTACTATTCATCCGAAAACGGACTTGAGGATTATAAGACGATTGAAGTCTATACGCCGGATAAAAGGCTTGAATACGAGGCATTTGCCGCCGTACCTTATGATATGCGGCATATCCTGTACAACTACGATTTTTCAAATCCCAGAATTTTCTTTTCCTTTTTCAAGAGTATCGTGTCCATCCGTTCTTTTAATGCAAATATAAATCCGGATGAAAAGCCGCGATACGGCGATCATGTGCTGATTCTTTCCACATGCCTGAAGGGCGATAGCACAAGAAGATATCTTGTAATGGCAAAACTGAAATAAATTAAAAACATATTTTGAAAGGAGCAAATCAAAATGAAAAAAGTATTATCCCTCATCCTGGCAATCGTTACTATGGCAGCAATGAGCGTGTCCGCTTTTGCAGTGCCCTTTGTTGATAGTATCGAAGTGAAAACCGCGCCCAAAATTATCGAGGTGAAAATCGACGGCAAGTCCTATGGTGCAGTTATTATTGATGCCAGCACAGAGGAAACCGAAAGCGGCGTCCCCATGTATGACAAGAGTGCTGCCGGCACAGATTTCGAGTTCTATGTAGTTTCGTCGGCTGATAAGGAACAGGCCGTTCTTCCCGAAATCGCACAGAATCTGACCAGCGCAGAAGAGCAGATCAAAAATGCATCTGACCTCGGACAGCTGAGCGTGGGTCTTGATAAGGACATCCAGAAGGCCATTGACACATTTTACGGGAATTCCGCTGGCAAGATCAGCATCACCGACCTGATCGTTTCTGATCTGTTTGATGCCTCTCTCGTGGAAGGCAAGGATCACCTCGCACAGTTGGATAGCAATCAGCGCATCCGCTTCATGTTCAAGCCCAACTTCGCCAAAAACGATTTCTTTGTCCTTCTCCACAACACCGAGGGAACGAATTGGGAAGTCGTAAACGATGTCGAGTGGACAGATGAAGGATACCTGGTTGTCACTGTTGACTCTTTGCCCGCATTTGCCATTGCTATGGAAAAGACCGCTGACCTTCCCATTGATAAAGACGGCCCCAACGCTCCTCAGACTGATATCGGCACCGGTTTCAATCCCATCTATGCCGGCATTGCTGTGGTTTGCGTCGGAATCGCTGCGTTCTTCTTTGTAAAATCGAAGAAAAAGCATGAAAACTGATCCTGAACCATGACAGATAAAACAAAAGATTTCAAAAGCATCCTGCTTTTGCGAGTCTTTGCAGTTGTCTTGACTGTTGTTTTTATCGTGCTGATCGCGTTTGTTTTTTCCACATTGGAAAAGTATTACAGTCGGCTGGACACAGCAGGCGATGACGATTACGCCTATAGAAGCAACGGTCGGCCGGAGTATCTGGTTGACGGAAAGTGGTATATCGGAAAAGAAAATGTGGAAACATTCCTGCTTATCGGTATTGATAAATACGAAGCAGCTATACAGAACAAGGACGGCTATCGCAACAGCCAGCAGTCCGATGCGCTGTTTTTACTTGCGATAGACCACGACAGCAAATCATACTCCATTATCCATATCAACCGCGATACACTGGCCAATATCCGTATGCTGGACCTGAACGGAAATCCGTATAACACTTTCGAGGGACAGCTTGCCATTTCCCACACATACGGCTCCGGTCGTGAGGACAGCTGCGAAAATACAGTCTGGTCTGTATCCGATTATCTGTATGGCTTGCAGATAGATCATTATGCCTCCATCAGTATGGATGCCGTTGCCGTGCTGAACGATAAGATCGGCGGGGTTACGCTGACCGTATTGGACGATATGACCAATGTGGATGAACAGCTGGTCGAAGGCGCAAGCGTTACGCTGACCGGTGAGCACGCGCTCCATTATGTCCGCGCGCGAAAGGGCCTTGCAGACAGCACTAATGTTGAGCGCATGAAAAGGCAGAAGCAATATGTTGCTGCGTTTATTGAGCAGGCCAAGGCGTCACTGCAGGAAAATTCCGCTCTTGCTCCGGATATTCTTTTGAGTATATCTGAATATCTGGTTTCCGATATGCGCGCAGAAGATCTTCTCTCTATAACGGATGTCATTCAGAATTACCGTTTTGACGGCGTTCAGACGATTGAAGGCGAAGCGCGAAAGGGCGAGCAGTATATGGAATTCCGCGCAGATGAAGCACCGTTAAAGGAACTCATACTTCGCATGTTCTATGAACCAAAATCAAAATAAAACATTTTGGAGCAGGACATGAGATGGCTGACAGGGCGTGATCGTATGTCGAACGCTAAAAGCAGAATATACGATTTACCCGAACTGCCGGATTGATAAAGCGGTCCCCGATTTGATAGCAAAATCGAATCGGGGACCGTTTATAAAATGCAACTGAAGGGCACTGGCACTTATCATAATCTGCAATATCAGGGACAGTGCCGAAGCCCATAAAGCACTCACTTCGGTGGGTGCTCTTTTTTGCGGCAAGTTACCTTTGACATTTTCAAAGGAAAAAGCATCGGCCATCTCTGAATGATATGTACCCCCAATACTGGACACCCAGTATTGGGGGTATTTTCATGAAGTAT
>JAUMWJ010000016.1 GCA_030529655.1 Eubacteriales bacterium | reverse complement strand
GAGCTATCTCAACCCCAACACCGCTTCCTGCGTGAGCGTATCCACGAATTGTTTGCGTTGAATGCCGACAGTTTGAATTAAACAAGAAATGTGCCGGCGCATATGCGCCGGCACGTATTTATTCCATTCCCAAACGGAACCGTTCCATCATCTCTGCCGTCAGACTGATGTCGTTTTCTCGCGGCACGATCTCGTCACGGTGCAGCCATACGCCCTGACACAGCTCGCTGCTGTCCAGCGTAATATCCGCCGCGCCGTCTAACTCGCAGTAGAATCCCACCAACAGCGTGTCCGTAAAGGCCCAGGGCTGATTCTTGTAATAGCGCAGGTTCTTCACCCGCAAGCCCACTTCCTCCATGACCTCACGGTGTACGGTGTCCTCCAGCGTTTCACCGATTTCGGTAAATCCCGCGATCAATGCCCAGCCGTTATAGGGTCGGTTGGCATAACGGGTGGCCAGCAGTTGATCTCCGTTTGTTACTGCCACAATGACCGCCGGGCAGATTTTCGGGTATTCGGTCAAGCCGCATTGGGGGCATATCACAGCCCGTTCAGTCTGGCTGTGTTCGGTTTTCGCGCCGCACCGTCCGCAGTAAGCCCGACATTCATACCACCGCCGTAATTGCTCGCCGGTAACGGCGGCAAATGCCACTTCCATAGGTCGTACCGCCCGCAAGCTGCGCATGGATACATATTCCCATGAGGTGTCGGGGAGCTGTTCCTCCGTCATGTCGGTCTGTGCTGTGTAGCAGGCCACACCGTCAAGCGTAAACACATGGCAGGCACCTTCCCGATTTGGCTGATACGGTGCCGGAAAGTCACCGAACCGGGGCAATGTGTAAGTACCTTCCTCTTGGCGCAGCAGCACCTTGCCTGCCTGATAGCACAGGGCAATATCCTCTGCCGCGGCCTTCTTCAGTGAATAACTTCTATCAAACTGATGGTTTCCAATATCCTGAATCATAGTGTCCCCCGAATGATGTATTATCATTTTTATTATATCCGCAACGGCGCAAAATACAATAGTGCTCTTTTCTTTTCACTCGCATCATGCTACAATAGCAAAAACGCAAAAGGAGGGTTTGGCATGACAAAGGAAGAACTGCGTCAAAAAGCGAATGATTTGCCGCAGCAGCCGGGCGTCTATCTCATGATGGACAAAACCGGCAAGGTCATCTATGTAGGCAAGGCGAAAAAGCTGAAAAACCGTGTCAGCCAATACTTCCAGAGCGGTTCTCAGCACAACGAGAAAACCCGCATGATGGTATCCCAGGTAGACCGTTTTGATACCATTTTCGTCCGCACGGAGTTTGAGGCGCTGATTTTGGAAAACTCCCTCATTAAGCACCATCAGCCCCGTTATAACATTCTTCTCAAGGACGATAAGGGCTATCCCTTTATTCGTTTGAATACCGGTGTTCCCTATCCCCGCTTCACGCTGGTGGGCAAAGCGGAGGATGACGGTGCCAAGTATTTCGGGCCATTTGGCGGTCGCCACGAAACACGGCAAGCCATTGACGCGGTGTGCAGTGCCTTGAAGCTGCCCACCTGTTCGCGACAGTTCCCCCGGGACATCGGCAAGGATCGTCCGTGTCTGAATCACCACATTGGTCGCTGTGACGGCTTCTGTCTGCCGGGCGATCCCTCGCAGGCGGAATATCAGCGGCGCATCGAGCAGGCTGTCCGTATTTTCAGCGGACATTACCGTCAGCTCACCGCCGAACTGCAGCAGGAGATGGCGGAGGCCGCCGAGGCACTGCAATTTGAAAAGGCCGCCGCCCTGCGTGACCGGATTCGCGCCATTTCGGTGTTGGGAAAACAGCAGCAGGTAATTGCCGGTGTCTGCGCCGACACGGACATTTGGGGTATTTATGCCGGCCAAGTGCGCTGCGGTGCCGCCGTATTGCATATTGAGGAGGGAAATCTCCTCGGCCGCGAGTTAGAGGTATTCCCTGCCGCTGCAGACGAAGGAGAAGCTGCTATTCTTGCCGCCGTGCTCAGCCAGTATTATTTGGACAAGCATGTACTGCCTGCCGAAATTGTTGTTTCCCAATTCTGGGAAGATAGCGAGTCCTTTGCGGCACTGCTGAGCGAGCGCTGCGGTCATAAGGTGAGTATTCGCGTTCCCCAACGGGGAGAGCGCATGGAGCTGCTCCGTTTAGCCCGGCGCAACGCTCGTGAGGAGGTAGAACGCATCACCACCGACTGTGAGCGTACCAATAAGACCTTGGAACAGTTGGGCGCATTGGCCGGTTTGACTGAAGCACCCCATCGCATGGAGTCCTACGACATTTCCCATACCGGCAGCGAAGATATGGTGGCGTCTATGGTGGTATTCGTGGACGGCAAACCATTGAAGCGCGATTACCGCCGTTTTCAAATCAAAACGCTGACAGCACCTGACGACTATGCCGCCATGCGTGAGGTGTTAACGCGCCGTTTCCGCCGCTATCTGGACGGCGACGGCAAATTTAAGGAACGCCCTGATCTGCTGCTGATCGACGGCGGCGAAATGCACGCGCGTACTGCCCGTGAAGCCCTGTGGCAACTGGGTTTGACCGACATTCCCATTCTCGGCATGGTCAAGGACGACCGACATCGCACCCGTGCCTTAATGACGCCGGACGGCAATGAGCTGGGCATTCAGCAGAGTCCGCCTCTGTTTGCCATGATCGGCCGCATACAGGATGAGGTACACCGTTTTGCCATCACCTATCACCACGAGAAACACACCAAAAACACCTATCGTTCCCGATTGGACGGCATCGCCGGCATTGGCAATCAGCGTAAAGCAGCACTTTTGAAGCATTTTAAGAGCATGAAGGCCATTGAGCAGGCGGATTTGGCAGAACTGACAGCTATTTTGCCTCGCGCTGCTGCACAGTCGGTTTATGACCATTTTCACAAAAAGGACACGCTATAAATCCTACGCCGCCATAGATGGCAGTAAAAAAGCGACGGACAAAAGTCCGTCGCTTTTCCTGTGTATCGTTTATTCGCCGAAATTATGATCAATCAAGTTGCTCAGAGATTCCACCGCATCCTGTTCATCGCTGCCGTCAGCAATCAGGGTGATGGTCGTACCCTGCATGATGCCCAAGGACAACACACCCAGCAGGCTCTTAGCATTCACGCGGCGTTCTTCCTTCTCCACCCAAATGCCGCTTTTAAACTCATTGGCCTTCTGAATGAAATAAGTAGCCGGTCTTGCGTGCAGACCAACTTCATTTTTTACAGTGATTTCCTTTGTAAACATCTAACAGCTCTCCTTCGCATATAGCAAATGATAATGAAAGCGCTATACCCTATAATACTTATTATATCGGATTGTCAAAAGATTGCAATGGACATTCCCACAATTTTTTCGCAGATTGTCACTCAATTATCAATCTTTTTTGTCACTTATGACGAAAATAAGCTATTTTAATTCCACCACAGTGACACCGGCTTCACCCTCACCATAGCGTCCCAGGCGGAAACTCTTGACTGCCCGGTTGCGCTTGAGCATTTCGTGTACTGCCTTACGCAGCGCACCTGTTCCCTTGCCGTGGATGATCGTCACCGTGCCCAGCTTTGCCATGACAGCAGCGTCGATATAATTCTCCACCACACTCTCTGCTTCCAGCGTTTCCAATCCGCGAATATCCAACTCCGATGATGCGCGAGATGCCAATATCACCGGGGTGCTTGCCACCGATGCCGGCTTTTGTACCTTTTGGGGAGCGCCCTCCATCAGGCGAACCTGGGATACCTTGGTGGTCATTTTCATTTTACCTGCCTGCAGCAGCAAGGTGCCGTCGTCATTGACATGCAGTACCGTAGCGCCCATCTTCACACCGGGCAGCTCCACCACATCTCCCTCTACAATGGGACGACTGGGTGCAAAGGACGGCTCCGCTGTTTCTTCACGAATATGGAGCGACTGCTCCGCCTGCTTGAGCTGATGGCGCACTGCAGCACGGGCATCGTTCATTGCCTGCACATTGGCCTGCTTCTGCTGCGCTTTTCGCAGCTCGTCCAGTTGGGCAAAAATCTGATCGGCTCGCTGCTGTGCTTCACGGACAATGCGCTTGGCCTCTGCCTCGCCCTTACTGCGGGCGTTCTCCTTGGCGCGTTCCATCTGTTCGCGGAAGGTACGCGCCTTGCGGGCATCCTCCTCACGACTGCGCCATAGACGATCCGCTTCATTCTGCGCCTTTTCCAGACGCTGTCGCTTCTCCTCCAACTGAGCCAGCACATCTTCAAAGCGTACAGACTCACTATCCATCTGTGCCTTAGCCGCTTCGATAACACTCTCGTCCAACCCCAGACGACGGGAAATGGCAAAAGCGTTGGACTTACCGGGAATGCCGATCAGCAAACGGTAGGTGGGACGAAGCGTTGCCACATCAAACTCGCAGGAGGCATTCTCCACTCCTGCCGTGGTCATGGCAAAGGTTTTCAGCTCGGCATAGTGGGTAGTTGCCGCCGTTAACGCACCTTTACTGCGGGCATTCTGTATAATGGCGATGGCCAATGCCGCACCCTCTACGGGATCAGTACCGGCACCCAGCTCATCAAATAAAATCAAACTCTTTTCATCGGCCTGACGCAAAATTGCCACCGTGTTGGCCATGTGGGCTGAGAAGGTGGACAGACTCTGCTCAATACTCTGCTCATCGCCTACATCTGCCAGCACCCGATCAAACACACGCACGGCACTGCCGTCATCGGCAGGGATATGCAAGCCGCACTGCGCCATCAAGCTCAACAGTCCCAGCGTTTTCAGTGTGACTGTCTTGCCGCCGGTATTGGGTCCGGTGATGACAAGTGTGTCAAACTGCTCGCCCAGTTCCACGCTGATCGGCACGGCCTTGGCCTGATCCAGCAGCGGATGACGGGCACGGCGCAGTGTAATACCGCCTCGCTTCCGCACTTCCGGACGACTGGCGTTGAGGTGAAAACTCAACTGTCCACGGGCAAAAATCACATCAAGATGCACTAAATTGTCATAATCCGACAATATATTAGTCATTTGTGCCGCACATTCGCCGGACAGAACACGCAGAATACGGTCAATTTCCTTTTCCTCACGGGATTGCAGTTCACGCAATTCGTTATTGGCCTGCACCACACCCATGGGCTCCACAAACAGTGTGGCACCGGAGGAGGAGATGTCATGCACCAAACCGGGTAAGCTGCCTTTATACTCTGCCTTGACAGGCACCACAAATCGCCCGTCACGCTGGGTGATCAGTGCTTCCTGCAGCACCTTGGCATAGGAGGGGGAGGAAATAATGCGCTGCAAAATCTGTCGGCCCTTAGACGCCGCCTGACGCATTTTGCGGCGAATATCCAAAAGCTCCGGACTGGCACTGTCGGCAATGGTATCCTCATCCAAAATGGCGGAATGAATCCGCTCCTCCAGATATTTGTTGGTATGCAGCGCGGAGAAAATATGATCGATGACCGTGGCTGCGCCCTGGCGTTCTTCATCGTATTCCGCCACACGGCGGCTGGCGGTCAGTACGCCGGCAATGTCCAGCAGTTCTCGGGTGTTGAGCATACCGCCGCGGTCTGCCCTGCTAAGCGATGCGGACACATCCTTGACGCCGGCAAAGGGTGGGCTGCCATGCAGTCCCAATCTGGCTTTGGCGGCATCGGTTTCGTCCAACAAGCGCAGCACATCATCCATATCGGTGGCAGGCGACAGGTGCAGACACTTCTCTTTTGCCGCATCGCTGGTGGCAAAGCGAGAGAGCAGCTCCAGCACAACAGGCAGCTCCAGCGTGCGGATGGATTTTTCAAATAGTTCACTCATATATGTAGTCAATGCTCCATTCGGATGGATTTATAATAGTCAAGTGTACGGAAACTACGCTCCAGTTGGGTGGCGATGAATGCCTCCGATGCATGATCCAGTTGGTAAAGCGGCAGCTTGTCCAGCGAGAAGCTGTAGAGTCGTTTGGGGTTGCCGTAAATCACATGGCGCATCGCCGCTAATGCGCCGGAGGAAAGCGGCAGTGACAAGCCGCCCATCTGCTTACAGCCGGCGCAATGCACAATGCCTTGCGTCACATCCAGCATAGGACGCTCCGGCTCCGGCTTGCCGCAGATCGCGCAGCCGTCCGCTAACGGCTCAAACCCGCTCAGAGCCATCAGGCGCAGTTCAAAGGCCGGTTTGACCAACTGCGGGTCTTTTTGTTGCGTGCCCAGGGCATACAATGCGTTGAGCAGCAGTGACAACACTTCCGGCGACGGGTTTTCGCTCTCCGTCAGCGCTTCGGTCAGCTCGGCAAAATAGGACGCCAATGACAGCAGCACAAAATCCTGCCGCACACCGTCAAACAGCTCAATGGTACTCGCTTCAGACAGATAGTACCAGTTGCCCCGCTGATAGATCGTCATTTCCGAATAGGTCAGCAGTTGGCACGACGCCGCCAGAGGGCTGTTTTTACGGCGCGCACCGCGGGCAATGACGGCAATTTTGCCTCGATCGGGGGTCAGGACAGTCAGGATCTGATCCGTTTCCTTGGTGTCTGTCGATCGCAGCACAATGCCGGAGGTCACTTGTTTTCCGTTTTGCATGATGTTTCCTCCTGTGCCGCGCGGTAGAGCATATACAGCTCCGGTGCGCCTGTCCGGCTGAATAATTCCCAGTAGTTTTCTTCGTTCATCGTCCCACCTCCCACGCATAGTTTGCGTGGTGAGCAAGCCGATTATGGTTGGTAATTTTTACTGCTCGTCGTAGCCCTGTGAGCGGATGAAGTTCACATTATCGCGCCAGTTTTCTTTGACCTTCACCCATGTTTCCATGTAGACCTGGGTGCCCATGAAACGCTCAATGTCCTTGCGTGCCAGGGTACTGATGCGCTTGATCATATCGCCGTGCTTTCCGATGATAATGCCCTTATGGCTGGCCTTTTCGCAATAGATGGTCACATCCAGATCGATAATGCCGCTGTCGCGCTCGGTAAAGCGAGTGACTTCCACCGCCGTACCGTGGGGAATTTCCTTATCCAAGCACCGCAGCATCTTTTCACGCACGATCTCAGCACAGACCTGTGCATCCGGCTGATCGGTGGTCATGCCGTCGGGGAACAACTGTGGACCTTCCTGTGCATACACCGCAAGCTGCTTCATCAGCTCGTCCAGCCCATCACCGGTACGAGCGGAAATGGGGATAATGGCGTCAAAACGCGCACCTGTTTCGCTGTATGCTGCGATGACGGCCAGCAGGTCGTCCTTTTTCTCCACGGTATCAATTTTATTGATGCACAAAATGGTGGGAATCTGCTCCTCGGCAATACGCTGCAGCAGCACCTTCTCCGGCTCACCCACATGGGCAATCGGTTCCACCAACAGCAAAGCGGCCTCCACATCGGCCAGACTCTCCCGCACCACCTTGACCATGTAGTCGCCCAGACGGGAACGGGGCTTATGCAGACCCGGCGTATCCAGCAGGACAAACTGCGTGTCGCCCCGGTTCACCACGCCGTAGATGCGGTTGCGTGTGGTCTGTGGCTTATTGGATACGATGGCAATTTTCTCACCCACAAGGGCGTTGGTCAGACTGGACTTGCCCACATTGGGACGGCCGCAGACGGTGATCATGGCGGTTTTCGTGATTTTCATAGGTGATCCTCAACTTTCTTTCTCTTTTGAGCAATTTTTGATAACTATTCGTCATATTTTGGCAAAATATTACTGTTTGTCGTTATCTTTTCAGTTTCAGCGCAGACATGATCGCTTCTTCATGCTCGCGCATTTGGCGCTTCATCTCACCTTCGTCCATATGGTCGTAGCCCAGTAGGTGCAATGCGGAATGGACAGCGAGGTAGCAGATCTCGCGCTCGAAGCTGTGGCCGTACTCTTCCGCCTGCGCTTTGGCACGCTCCACCGAAATACACATATCGCCCAACGGGATAAGTCCCGTTTCGGGGTCCGCATCGTACACATCGGGATGCTCACCGGGCGTCAAATCGAACATAGGAAAGCTCAGCACATCGGTGGGGCGATCCACCTGACGCATGGCAAGATTGACTTCATGGATCCCCTCATCGTCGGTAAGCATGATATTGACCTCGCAGGGCTGCTCTACTTTCTCACATTGGAGTGCGGTTTTCACCGTTTTACGCAGTTTGGCGGCAAGGGTAGGGTTATTGATGCCTTTGCGGTTACTTGTGACGGAAATTTGATGGGTCATTTTCTGTTCCCTCCCCGATGTTCCTCGTACTTGGCATAGGCCTCAATAATACGCTGCACCATCACATGGCGCACCACATCCTCCTGTGTCAGTTGGCAGATGCCCACGCCCTCTACATTCTTGAGGACCTTCATGGCCTCTTTCAATCCGCTGGGCTTATCACCGGGCAGGTCGATTTGGGTAATATCGCCGGTGATGACCACCTTGGAGCCAAAGCCCATACGGGTGAGAAACATTTTCATCTGTTCACGGCTGGTGTTCTGTGCCTCGTCCAAGATGATAAAGCTGTCGTCCAGCGTTCTGCCGCGCATATAGGCAAGCGGCGCCACCTCAATATTGCCCCGTTCCAGATATTTCTGATAGGTTTCCGCGCCCAGCATATCGAAAAGGGCATCGTACAGCGGACGCAGATACGGATCCACTTTGCTTTGCAGATCACCGGGCAAAAAGCCCAGACGCTCACCGGCTTCTACCGCCGGACGGGTCAAAATAATGCGATTGATCTGCTTATCACGGAACGCCGCCACCGCTGCCGCCACCGCCAGATAGGTCTTTCCCGTACCGGCAGGGCCTACGCCGATGGTAACTGTCTGATTCAAAATGGAATCTACATACTGCTTTTGTCCGATGGTTTTCGGCTTGACGGGACGCCCCTTGGAAGTAATGCAGATCACATCCTGAGTCAGTTCGGCAATGCGTTCGGACTGACCGGTGCGGCACAAACCGATCACATAGCGCACATGCTGGGCGTTGATACTCTCACCTTTGGCAGAAAGCGTCAGCAATGCCTGCACTGCCTTGGTGCCCAGCATCACATTCTCCGCCTCCCCGGAAATGCAGATCTCGCCTTCACGGTTGGTGATGACCACCTGCAATTCCGATTCCAGCAGGCGGATATTTTCATCGAAAGAGCCGAAAAGATTGATGGCCTCCTCCATTCGTTCAATGCCGATACGCTGTTCCAACTGCGCTCCCTCCTTTGTGCTAATTCCCTTGTTCTTCCACCTCAATCGGCGCGATTTCACCGATTTGTTCCAAGCACTCTGCGCTGAGTAAAACCTGAAGCCGATCGCCCTGTGGCAATACGGAAAATTTTGTTTGCTCCACCGCGGCATCCTCTGCCAGCATTTCCTCTAAGGCCTGCAGCAGCTCCGCTTCGCCCTCCTGCTGTGCTTCATCCACAGAGCGCTTGTAGGCAGCGGTATCATATTGCGTGACCGTTTCCGTCACCAAGGTGACAGGCAGGCGATAGCCCCCGGGCAATGTCCACGGTTTGTATCGTATTATTTTATCACATTCATCGCCTGTAATGCTACCCTTTCCGCAGATTTTTATGCGTTGTTTCCCCAAATCAAGGGCCACATAGGTCACTTTTTTCCTTTCGTTCTCCTTTTCTGTGATTTGCAGCGGCACAGACACCGACAATTCGTGCCATGTGCGCGCCCAGACCTTGCCCATACCGTGGCTTAAGCGCACACCCATTGCATCAAAGTCCGCAACACCGGAAATAAGCAACTGCCCCTGCGTGACTGTCGTGCCCACCATTACCTGGGCGCGACCGCCTAACGCCTCCACTCGCGTCACAAGGCCGGCGCAGCGCGCCACCACATTGGAGCGTTCCGCATCGCATACGATCGGAGGCGGACGATGTCGCTCCACTACCTGAACGTGCGCCGTACAGCCACGGACATTCACCGCCATCCACGACACATCATGCAGCTCCAGCAGCACATGATTTCGCAGATCCTCTTGGTCGATGGACAAGCTCAACGTTCCCACACCCACGCCGTAGTCCTCCAAAGCGCGCAATATGGTTTCTGTGGGAATGGTTTCATTGCCCTGTACCTCAAAATCCCAAATAAAAATATGTCCGCAGAGCAGCAGAACACCAAACACGATAACACCCGTCAGCAATACATAACGCTTGCGAAAACGGCGCAGAAAGGCCGGTGCGCCACGCTCGCGTTCCACGGAAATTGTACAGGCTACCGATCTGACCGCCTGTTTCAAGCGGTGAACATCACGGCGTGTGGTACGCAGCGTAAATGTGGTTTCATCCAACCATCGTAAGCTCCAGAAGGTGATGCCGTGTACGCCGCACAAATTCAGCACCCGCTCCGGACTGGGACTTTCTATACGCAAAAGCACGCTGCCCTGCAAAAAATGAAACAGTGACCGATACATATTATCCTACCAACTCCACCCTTTCGATTCGCCCTGTAATACGCAGCTCATCATCTGTCATGGCAAGCAACTGCAAGTCGTGTCCGATCAGGCGCACCGCCATACTGCCACCGCCGATCTCCACCAACTCCGTGCTGTAAGACAGCACACCCTTATGGCGATCCATGTAGAACTCCCGGTTGCCCACCAATTCCACTCGCGGCACACCGACTGCAATCTCGCCGGGCAGATCCAGTTTTTCCATAGCCGCCTGACCTGCCTGCGCCAGCTTGCGTTTTTCCATTCGCCCCATTGCTTCACCGCCTTTCCCTTAAAGCTATGCCGCAAAACAGAAAAACTTGCATGAAATGCGCTGCTTTGTTCATAGAGTGGGACGAGGTGATCGGCAATGAAACGGCGTTTATCTTTGACAATCGGAATGCTGAGCATCATGGTACTGTTGCTGATCTGCTCTGCACACACAGCGCAGGCAGTGCGTGATGCGCTGGTGCTTTGCGCCCAATCGGTTGTTCCGGCTTTGTTCCCCTTTTTCGTGCTATCCTCCCTGTTTATTGATCTGGGCTGTGCCGCTGTGTTAGGGCAGACACTTGCACCCTTCACCCGACTTCTGTTCGGCGTGTCGGGCGCAGGCGGTACGGCATTTCTTTTGGGAATCATCGGTGGCTATCCGGTGGGCGGCCGTACCGTAGGCGAGCTTTATCTCAGCGGTCAATGTTCCCGTGAGGAGTGTGAGCGTCTGTTGACCTTTTGCAACAATGCCGGCCCGTCGTTTATTCTTGGCATTGCAGGTCTGGGCTGTTTCGGCAGCGTAAGGGTGGGGGCTTGGCTGTATCTCATTCATGTAGGTGCGGCAATCATCGTGGGCGTACTCTTTCATTCTAAGACACCTGATGTTAAACCGGCTCCAAAAACAAAATTGCCCCAGTGGACAGATGCCTTTATCAGCGCCATGCGGAGCGGCGCCATGAGCATGGTCAACATCTGCGCGTTCGTGGCGTTCTTTCTGGTCATTCTGCGGCTCATTTCACGACTTACCGGCATACAGCACGGCGCCATTCTGGGAATCATTGAACTGACCAACGGCATTTTGCGTTTAGGGTGCGATAGAAGCGGTTTTATTTGGTCTGCCGGACTTTTGGGATGGGGTGGCCTATCCGTACATTGTCAAACAGCGGCGGTGTTGCAGGAAAGCGGTCTTTCCATCAAGCGTTATGTGATCGGCAAGGTATTGCAAGCGGTCATTTCCATGGTGTTGGCGTGGCCCGTCAGCTATTTTCTGCCATAAAAAACGCACCGCCAAAGCGGTGCGTTTTTTGATTCATTTCAGCGCTGTCCCTTGTCGTAGGGAATACCCTCCGCCTTAGGTGCACGGGATTTTTTGGAGGTAAATGCCAGCACAAGAAGGGTAATCAGATAGGGCAGCATACGGTACAGGTGGGAACTGATGCCGATTTCCGCCAGCCAGTAAACGCCATCGCCATTGATGTCGATAGACGAATACGCGGCAGCGATGCACTTAAACAAGCCGAACAGCAGCGAGGCACCGGCAATATTCAGCGGTTTCCAGTTACCGAAGATCATGACGGCCAGTGCCAGGAAGCCGAAACCTGCCACATCACCGTTAGCGGTGCAGTTGGCTGTGGTCAGCGAGTAGACGAAACCGCCCATACCGGCGAGAAAACCGGAAATCGTCGTGCCGACATAGCGCATTTTGTGAACATTGATGCCCAGCGAGTCGGCAGCTTGCGGATTTTCACCGCAGGCACGAAGGCGCAGACCGAACTTCGTCTTATACAGAATAATTGAAAGTACCACAAACAGGAGAATACAAATGTAGGTCGCAATATAGGTCTTATTTAAAAATGTTTCGCCAATGAAACCCAGATCTGTATTCTTATCAATGCCCAGCGTGGATTTCTTGATCATAAACCAACTGGCGGAGTCGCCCGTTGCCATCTGCAGGGTGTTCTGATTGGCAATGATACGGACCAGGAACAGCACCAGAGCCGGCGCCATCATGTTCAATGCCGTACCGCCGATGGTCTGATCGGCACGCAGGTTAATGGAGGCAAAGGACAGCAGCAGCGAGAAGATCGCGCCCATGACACCTGCCACCAACATTGCCAGCAGTTCAAAGCCCTGCATCGTGATCCAATCACCGGCCGCCTTGGCTGCCAGAATACCGGCGTTGCCCTGCATAATACGCACAAACAGTACGCCCACAAATGCGCCGAAGATCATGATACCCTCGAGGGCGAGGTTAATGATACCACTGCGCTCGGCAAACACGCCAGCCAGCGCCACAATCATCAGCGGAATGGCATAAATCAAGGTCTGTTGAATCAGAAATGTCATGCTTCCTCGCCTCCTTCCTCTGTTTCAGGAACTGCATCCGGCGATTGATCTGTTATTTTTACCTGTGTCGGAATCGCAGCCGTATTTTCTTTTGACTTCTTGTTCTTCCGTCCTGTCAGCCACAGACGAATCACCAGGGAGAACGCAGACAGATACACGATAACCGCGATAATCACATCGGTAATGTACTCATTATAGGCGGTCAGATTTGTCAGCTGCATACCCACGATGTCAAGCATGGCCATAAAGATGGCGGAAAAGACGACACCAATGGGATTGTTCAGTGCCAGCAATGCTACGGGGATCCCGTTAAAGCCGATGGCAGGCAAAGACTGGTAGGTGGACCAGAAGAACTCCGTATTACCGGAAAGGCAATACAGGGATGCGCCGGTTGCGGCCAATGCACCGGCAATAGCCATCGACAGCACAATATTGCGCTTATCGCGAATACCCGCATAGCGCGCACCGTGGCGATTAGCGCCGCAGGCTCGCAGTTCGTAACCCAATGTGGTCTTATTGATGAGGATATACATGGCAACGGCCAACACAATGGCAATCAGAATTCCGCCGTTGACCTGAGAGCCGGGGAAAATTTTATCCAATCCCAGCTTCGGCGTAGCCACGCCATTAAAGGTGGTCTTATAGATATAGCCGGACTTGGTGTTCTCCACCACATTTTTAAAGTTGCTGATGTCGAACATCCATGTGACGATATTGGCGGCGATCCAGTTTGTCATGATGCACGCCAGCACTTCGTTGATGTTCAAAAACGCCTTGACAAGACCCGGGATCGAACCCCAAATGGCACCTGCCAGCATACCGCCCAGCAATGCCAGGATCCAGATGATCCCTGCCGGGACAGATGTGGAGGGAATCCCCAGCGCGATCATCAGCGTGACCATGGTACCCATCAGGTACTGACCTGGTGCGCCGATGTTAAAAAGACCGGTTTTGAACGCGACGGCAACGGAAAGACCCGTCATGATCAGCGGTGTTGCGCGGAAGAGCATATTGCCCCAGTTGGTGGCGTTAAAGCCCCATGTCAGCATTCCGGTCGTATTGCGTCCGGTACTGAAAATGCCGGCAAAAATGATACGCACGCCGTCCCATGCACCGGACAAGGAAATTTTCGGGATAATCAGGCCCACAATGAACACCACAATGCCGCCCACCAGAAGACCAATCACAATAGAAATCAATGAGGAAAGGACTTTTTTCGTTCCGTCCTGTTCATACAATGCAGATAGCTTCTCTTTCATTCCTTTTCATCTCCCCTATCCATGCGCTTGGCACCGGCCATATACAGGCCCAATTCCTGCACGCTGATCTCTTTGGGGTTAAATTCACCCACGATCTCGCCCTCATAAATGACCAGGATACGGTCACTCAAACTCATGACCTCGTCCAGCTCCAACGATACCAGCAGTACCGCCTTACCGGCATCGCGCTCCGCCACCAGTCGGCTGTGGATATTCTCAATCGCACCCACATCCAAACCGCGAGTGGGCTGCACCGCCACGATCAGCGGCTTGTCACGATCTACTTCACGGGCGATGATTGCCTTTTGCTGATTACCGCCGGACATACTGCGCGCCACCGTCACGGGGCCCTGTCCGCTGCGGACATCGAACTGGTCAATCAGCTTCTCCGTATATTCACGCACGGCATCAAAGCGAATGAATCCGCTTTTTTGGAATTGCGGCTCCTGATAGCGCTGCAGCACCATGTTCTGCTCCAGCGTAAAGTCCAGGATCAAGCCGTGTTTATGGCGATCCTCCGGTATATGGCTCATATTTTCGCCGCGATGTTTCACAGTCGCGTGAGAAATATCCTTACCGCACAATGTAATTGTACCGCCACTCACCTTATCAAGTCCGGTCAGTCCGTGAATCAGCTCTGTCTGACCGTTGCCGTCAATACCGGCAATGCAAACGATTTCGCCCTTGCGTACATCGAAACTGACATGATTCACGGCGTTCTTCTTATGTAAGTGGGAAGGTACGCACAAGTCCCGCACACACAAAACCGTATCTTCCGGCTTCGCCTGATCCTTTTCGACCTCCAGCTGCACAGGGCGACCCACCATCATGTTGGACAGCTCCTGTTTGTTGGTGTCACAGGTATTCACCGTTCCTATATATTTTCCCTTACGCAAAACGGTAACACGATCTGCCACCGCCATGATTTCGTTGAGCTTGTGGGAAATGAAAAGAATCGACTTCCCCTCTTTTGAAAGGTTCTTCATAACGAGCATCAGCTCATCAATCTCCTGCGGTGTCAGCACGGCAGTGGGTTCGTCAAAAATCAGGATCTCGTTGTCGCGGTAGAGCATTTTCAGGATCTCTACACGCTGCTGCATACCAACGGTAATGTCCTCAATCTTGGCATCAACGTCCACTTTCAAACCATAGCGGTCAGACAGGTCAAGCACCTTTTGACGGGCTTCCTTCTTCTGGATAAAGCCGCATTTGGTGGTTTCTGCGCCTAAAATAATATTATCCAATACAGAAAATACATCCACCAACTTAAAATGCTGATGCACCATTCCGATTCCCAGTGCCGTAGCATCGTTAGGGTCGTTAATCGTGACTACCTGTCCGTTCTTGCGGATCTCGCCCTCTTCCGGCTGATATAAGCCAAATAAGACAGACATCAATGTGGACTTTCCTGCGCCGTTTTCCCCCAATAGCGCATGAATCTCGCCCTTGCGAAGCTGCAGGGTGATGTCGTCATTGGCCTTAATGCCGGGGAATTCTTTGGTGATGTGATTCATTTCAATCACATACGGGATCGTATTCTCCATGCCGTCACCTACTTTCTCTCGTTTCTTGTCCGAGGGTTTATCACGTTATAATTATATCTGATATTATTTCAAAATGCAAGTTATACACAAATTTTCTTGTCTATCTGAGCAAAATTTTGTAAAAAATAAAAGAGAGCCGAAGCTCTCTTTTATTTAATGTCTTTGCATTAGATGACATTCAGAGTCACATGCTCGGTGGAAGCCAGCTTGCTGAAGTCAGCATCAATGGCAATGGTGCCATCCACGATCTGCTTGAACATAGCGTTGTAATCATCCACGCTCCAGTTCTTCAGGGACCAAGTAGCGGTGGGCAGACCCACAGCGCCCTCAGCAGCACCCAGGTTAGCGCAGTTAGCGCCGCCGAACTTCTCAACGAAAGTGCCATCATAAGCAGCAGTCAGAGCCATCTGAGCGGCCTGGCCAATGCCCTTCAGAGCAGAGGTGATAACGGTTTCGGAGGAGAAGGACTGGTCAACGTCAACACCGATCACAGCGGCATCGTTAGCGGATGCAGCAGCAGTGATGGAGTCAAAGATGGAACCGCCGCAGGAGAAGATGACCTCGGTGCCATTCTCATACCAGCCGGAGGCCAGTGCCTGCAGCTCAGCAGAGGGCTGGAAGCTGGCGCCATACTGCCAGGTGTAGTTCATTTCGACCTTCACGCCCTTGGCAGCCGCAGCGGCCTCAGCGCCCTGAACATAGCCGTAGCCATAACGGCAGCAAGCATCGTTGGTGCCGCCGCCACCGCCGCAGAAGCCCAGCTTGGTGTAGCCGTCCATAACAGCGGCATAACCGGCCAGATAGCCGCACTGCTCTTCATGGAAGACGATACCGGCCACATTATCCTTACCCAGAGACCAACCATCAATGAATACGAACATCACATCGGTGAACTCAGCAGCGGCCTTTGCCAGAGCGTTGCCCTGCATAAAGCCGGCGCAAACGACGACCTTAGCGCCGTTTTCCACAGCGGCCTTCATCGCCTCATAGCGGTCATCATCGGTCGCCTCAGCACCGTTAGCGGGCTGATAGTACTTATAAGACTTCTCATTGGCAGCAGCAAACAGCTTCACACCGTCGTAAGTACCCTGGTTAAAGGACTTGTCCTTCAACTGTCCAACGTCGGTAACGAAGGCAATTTCATACTTGCCGTCCTTGCTGGTCATTTCGTCAGCGATCGCATCGGGATTGGTATTGTCATTAGCGGGGGTTTTCTGGTTATTGCAGGCCATCAGGGACAGTGCCATAACCAGAGCCAGAATCAGAGCCAGAAACTTTTTCATGATCTTCATACCTTTCTTTAAAATTTGAGGGTAATCCTCTTGCAGACAATTATATCAAAAGCGGCCGTCAATAGCAAGCACTTTATGGTATTTTTCCCGGAAAATAATAGAAGCAGGTGTTTATCCATACTTATGGACAAACACCTGCTTGCTTTCACTTGTTTTCCATCTTCACGGCGATTTCCAACGCAATTTTCATCATATTGGTAAAGGTATTCTGGCGATCTTCGGGAGACAGCTCCATCCCCGTAACCAAATTATCGGAAATAGAGCAGATAGCCAATGCACGCTTGCCGGTATAGGCCGCATTACAGTAAAGCGCTGCCGCTTCCATTTCCACAGCCATAACACCCATCTTGATCCAGCGTGTATTGCGATTTGCCGCATCATAGAAAGTATCGGAGGAGTAGAGATTGCCCACCGGCATCTTCACACCCAGCTCCTTGGCACTTTCCACAGCAGCCGTCAGCAGATCAAAGTCGCAGATCGGCGCAAAGGTGCCGCCCAGCTCATACTGCTCAGCATAACGGGAGTTGGTGCAGGCACCCATACCGGCCACCACACTGCCCAGCTCCATATCAGCTCGCATCGCGCCGGCGCTGCCCACGCGAATAATGTTTTCCACATCATATTGTGTGTATAGTTCATAGGAATAGATGCCGATCGAGGGCATACCCATACCGCTGGCCATTACACTGACAGGCACACCCTTATAGGTGCCGGTATAGCCCTGAACGCCGCGCACATTATTGACAAGCTTCGGGTTCTCCAAAAAGGTTTCGGCAATAAATTTGGCACGAAGCGGATCACCGGGCATCAGCACCGTTTTGGCAAACGCGCCCTTAGGGGCATTATTATGAGGGGTCATAGAAATTCTCCTTTCTCAGTTCGTGTTTACTGTTCCATCGCTTTGACTGCTTTGACAATGCGGCTTGTCCCCAACCGGTCGGCGCCTAATGCGATAAAATCCCGGGCATCGTTTAAATCGGCAATGCCGCCTGCCGCCTTGACTTTCACATGAGGCGCTATATGCGCCTTAAAGAGTGCCACATCCTCCCGTGTAGCACCGCCTCCGCCAAAACCGGTGGAGGTTTTTATGTATTCCGCACCGGATTCGCTGACTACACGGCACATTTCAATCTTTTCTTCATCGGTCAGCAGGCAGGTTTCGATAATGACCTTTAACAGCTTGCCACCGCAGGCCGCCTTTACTGCACGAATTTCATCAAGCACCTGATTATACAGTCCGTCCTTGACCCAACCGACATTGATCACCATGTCGATCTCTTCCGCGCCGTTTTTCACCGCGTCGGCAGTCTCGAAGCACTTGACCGCCGTGGTGGAGTAGCCGTTGGGAAAGCCGATCACCGTGCAAATGGCAATCTTTCCGGACACATACTCCGCCGCCTGTCTGACATAAGAGGCAGGGATACAGACGCTGGCACAGCCATAGCGAATGCCGTCATCGCAAATTGCTTTGATTTCGCTCCACTTGGCGCTCTGGGAAAGCAGGGTGTGGTCCACCTTGGACAAAATCGTTTGCAGATCCTGTGTCATGCAACATCCTCCTTACTATTTATTGCTTCTATAGGGTTATTTTACACGTAATGCGCTTACATCGCAAGTATAAATTGTGTTCTTTTTCGATCAGGCGCCAAATTATCGTCTGCCACTTGTTTGTTGGGTGCATAAGTAGTATAATTATATATAGATACATATTTGTAATAAAGGAGCTCTCACCATGATCGGGGTTTACGATTATACGGTTATCGCCACCTATCTGGCCAGTATTCTGGGTTTATTCGGCGTGTTTATGGCCATTGACGGGCAGGTTCTGCCCGCTATTTTCTGTCTGCTGCTATCAGGCCTTCTGGACTCGGTAGACGGTCGCATTGCACGCACCAAGAAAAACAGAAGCGAGCAGGAGAAGCGTTTCGGTATTCAGATCGACTCCCTGAATGACTTGATTTGCTTCGGTGTGCTGCCTGCCGCCACCGGTTACTGTCTGTGCCGCGGCTGGACAGACGGCAATGTGCCGGTATTGATCAGCGCGTCACTGTGCTTCTTTATGCTGACAGGTTTGATCCGTCTGGCGTTTTTCAATGTAACGGAAGAAGAACGGCAACAAACGTCCGGCGATAAGCGCAAGTACTATCTCGGTTTGCCCATTACCTCCAGCACTCTGATCTTCCCGTTTCTGTATCTGCTGACATTGCTGCTGCCCAATGCGCGGCTGGCAATTCTGACTGTCGGCATGGTAATCAACGGTCTCCTCTTTATTACGCCGTTACATATTAAAAAGCCGCGGCTTGCAGGCATCATCATTATGTCATGCATCGGTGCTGCCGAACTGGCAGGATTGATTTTAGTAATGCTGCGTGTTTTGTGAATACCATAGTAAAAGGACCTTGGCGATCGCCAAGGTCCTTTTTATGCTCTTTTCCGTACAATTAGAAGTAGCGCTTCAGCAGACCCTCAAATGCCTTGCCGTGGCGAGCCTCGTCACGTGCCATCTCGTGGATGGTGTCATGCAGAGCGTCCAGATTGTACTGCTTGCACAGCTTAGCCAGCTCGAACTTACCGGCGGTGGCACCGTTCTCGGCGTCTACGCGCATGGACAGATTCTTCTTGGTGGAATCGGTGATGACTTCGCCCAGCAGCTCAGCAAACTTGGCAGCGTGTTCGGCCTCTTCCAGACCGGCCTTTTCCCAGTACAGACCGATTTCGGGATAACCCTCGCGGTGTGCCACACGAGCCATAGCCAGATACATACCGACCTCAGTGCACTCACCCTCGAAGTTAGCGCGCAGACCGGCAATGATTTCTTCCTGTACCTCCGCAGGCACATCGGCGCCGAAGGACTTGCCTACGCCAACAACGTGCTCTGCCGCCCAGGACTTCTCCTCGGACTGCTGGAGGAACTTATCGGCGCCCACATGGCAAACAGGGCACTCAGCCGGGGCCTGGTCACCCTCATGTACATAACCGCAAACACTGCAAACCCATTTCATCATCGTAATCTCCTTTTCATAATAAATTGATTTTATTGACGCGCAAGGTTTCCCTTGCGGCAGTTCACATTTGGCACTCACCGCATCGTCCGTGAAACAACACCGTATAGTCAGCCAGCTCGTATCCGCAGCGGTCTGTGACCGCAGCACACAAATCGCCTAAAGCAGGCATATCCACATCATCTACCTTGCCGCAGACATCGCAATGAACATGGTAATGGGCGTGCGTCTGGTGATCGTAGTGGTCCGCGCCATCTGTCACCGGTATCCGCAGGATCGTTCCCCGTTCCGCCATGCGACCCAGCACACGATAGACCGTTGCCTTGCTGATCGTGGGACTCGTTCCGTGTACCTTTTCATACACCATATCCGCTGTAGGGTGGTTTTTCATCTCGCATAAAGCGGCATAAATAATATCCTTTTGTATGGTATGTCGCTCGTTCATAGTACCCATTCCTTATTGATAACTATTCTTAATTAGTATTATATACCATATTTTGCGTTTGTCAATAGGGGGATGAAAAATGCGGCTGTTTTTTCAACAGCCGCATTTTTATGGATAAATTACTCAGCTTCTGCCAGGGCCTTTGCCTCAGCAATCGCCTTCTCCTGAGCTGCACCGGGGCAGTCCTCATAGCGGACGAAGTTGAAGGTGAAGGTACCGCGGGACTGGGTCATGGAACGCAGATCGATGGCATAGCTCATCATCTCGGCCATGGGCACTTCGGCCTCCAGCACCTGCTCGCCGTCGCCGGTGGGATTCATGCCCATCACGCGGCCGCGACGCTTGTTCAGATCGCCCATCACATCACCCAGATAGCTATCGGGAATGGTGACCTTCAGCTCGCCGATGGGCTCCATCAGCACGGGCTTCGCCTCGGGCAGAGCGGCCTTGAATGCCAGGTTGGCGGCCAGCTTGAAGGCGATTTCGGAGGAGTCAACGGGGTGGTAAGAACCATCGACCAGCGTGGCCTTCAGGTACACCACGGGATAGCCGGCCAGCACGCCGTGCAGGCAGCTCTCGCGCAGACCCTTTTCGACGGCGGGGAAGTAGTTCTTAGGCACGGAGCCGCCGAACACGTTCTCTTCAAAGATCATCTCTTCCTGCTCGGACTGAGGCTCGAAGATGATATGAACATCACCGAACTGGCCGCTGCCGCCGGTCTGCTTCTTATAGCGACCCTGCTTGCGAACGGTGCTGCGGATCTTCTCACGGTAAGCCACACGAGGAGTATCCAGCTCAGCATCCACGCCAAAGCGGGACTTCAGCTTGGCGCACAGAACATCGATCTGGATGTCGCCGGCACCGGCGATGACGGTCTGGTGGGTTTCGGGATTATTGGTGACCTTGAAGGTGGGATCTTCTTCGTTCAGCTTGTTAAGACCCGTACCCAGCTTTTCCACTTCCTGCTTGGTCTTGGGGGAGATGGCACGCTCATAGCAGGGCTGTGCATAATCCATAGCGGACAGCTTCACGATGTTCTTGGCATCGCACAGAGTGTCGCCGGTCTTGACCTTATCCATCTTGCCGATGGCGCCGATGTCGCCGCAGCAGATTTCCTTGGTCTCCTCGCCCTTCTTACCCTTCATGAAGTACAGGCGACCCAGCTTTTCGGTGTTGCCGGTGGTCACATTGTACAGAGCCATATCGCCGGTCACCTTACCGCGAACGACCTTGATCATGGAGTACTTACCATACTGGTCGGAAATGGTCTTGAACACGATAGCAGCGGTAGCGCCGTTGGGATCGATCGCCACTTCCACAGCGTTGCCGTCATCATCCTCGGCCTCTTCAGCAGGCATATCGGTAGCAACGGGAACCAGATCCAGAATGGTCTGCATCAGCATTTCCACGCCCAGACCGGTCATAGCGGAGCCGCACAGCACGGGGCAGATGCTGCCGTCGCGCACGCCCAGCTTCAGGCCCTTGGCCATATCCGCATCGGACAGCTCCATGGTCTCAAAGAACTTCTCCATCAGTTCCTCGTCAGCACCGGCAGCAGCTTCCATCAGCTCGGCACGCAGTGCCTCCACCTCGTCAGCCATGTCGGCAGGAATGGCGCAGGCGACTGCCTTGCCGCCCTTGACTTCGTAAGCGGTGTTGTGCAGCAGGTCAACGATGGCGGTAACCTTCTTGTTGTCGTCGATCACGGGCGCAACAATGGGAGCGATGCTCTGACCGAACTTGCCCTTGATGGCTTCCAGGCAGGTGGCATAATCGCTGTTGTCCTCTTCGGTACGGTTGACGAAGATCATGCGGGGCTTCTTGCCCAGCAGCTTCCATGTACGCTCCATGCCCACGGACAGACCGTCCTTGGCGTTGCCAACGATCACAGCGCACTCAGCGGCACGGATGGCGGACAGGGCCTCACCGGAGAAGTCGAAGTTACCGGGAGCGTCCATCACATTGATCTTCACGTTCTTATAGTTCACAGGAGCGAATGCCAGAGAAATAGAGATCTGGCGCTTGATTTCTTCTGCGTCGTAGTCGCAGGTAGTGTTGCCGTCGGCCGTCTTGCCGAAACGGTCAGTGCCCTTGGTCATAAAGAGCATCTGCTCAGCCAAGGAAGTCTTACCGGAGCCGCCATGGCCCAGCAGCGCGATATTACGAATGTCATTAGCGGTCATAATGTTGAGTTCTCCCTTCATTTGATAAAGCGCATTTTTCTGAAAAATGCGCAAATCGCTCAATATGCTGATTATATCTTATTTTTTCTCATCTGACAACTACATTTTTCCGTTTTTTTAGTAGAAATTACAGCCGAAAATTTATCGTGTATGCCAAAAACCGCGACTTGGTGCAACAAGTCGCGGTTTCAAAGGTCAGTAATGTTTCACAAGTCCGCTTAAAAGCCATGTAGGCAGCAGCCACAGTGCCAGAAACGCCATCATATACAGTGCCGACAGTGCGCCGGAGTTCCCCACATGGGTGAAATAATAGCTCAGCAGCAGACCGCACACACCGCCCACATAGGCGAGTATCGTTGTCCATTTCACTGTCTGCACCAAGCGGCGGCTGCCAATGACCGTTTCGGCAAAGGGCATCAGCCCTTCGCGATAGATCACGGCATCGGCGCGTTCACCGCGCTCACGGCAAGCATCTGACAACGCCAGTCGCGTAGATACATCGGGATAAATGGGCTTCACGTCCAGATTAAACTTTCGCTTCAAAAGCGAGGGGGTAATATTACCGCTGCGCACCGCCAGCACCGGTTCGATCCGATTGCGGCGCAGGGCACGCAATGCCCACTCCACATTGCGGGATGGCTGGTATTTAATGGCAAAAATCGCAACCAATACGCCGTCCACCGCCAGAAAAACGCCTGTTTTCAGTTTCAGGTCGCGGGGCAGTACCACCTTGGACTTTTTCATAAAGTATGCGCTGCCCATGGTAACGGTTTCGCCGCGGATGGTACCGCCGACACCGCCCTCCTCATAGAAGTGCAGATCCTCTATCTTCCTATGCACGCCGCCTTCACCTGCCAGAAGCTGGTCAAACAGCGGTGATAACTGACTGCCTGCCGCCGCAGCCACCGTAGCAGCATAGGAGGCCACCTTGCCGATCTCCTCACCGAACACCTTCAGTCCGTTTAAGCTCACCGTACCGGGTGGAAAAATATCGTTGTCCGTCAGCACCATACGGCGGCCGCGGCTGACAAACTTCGCCCCTTGATAGCCGGCAACGGCGCTGCCGCTTTTATTGAGCCGTTTGCTCAGATGATACAGGGGCAGCGGCAATGTCAGAGGCAGGGATAAGGGCACGGATGCTGACAGCATGGCCGACCACACCCACAAAAAGCGGCTCATTTCCTTGCCTGACAAGCACACTACGCCGGCAAGCACCGTGGCTGCCGAAAGCAGCAGCGGCACGAGAATCGACTGCCAGATACGCGCCGGGTCCCGTCCGTTTGCAGTGCGGTAAAAGCCCTCGATCAGGCCCTTTTGCTTGCACATACCGGCAGATGTCTGCGATACCGTATACGGCGGCGTACCGCCCAGATTCGCCAAATGGAAACCGGCGCGGCGCGATGAGCTTTCCAGCAGCAGCCCGTACTGGCACAGCCAGATCAGTACCGCCGAAACCGCCGCAAAGGGCAGATTTCCGCTGTTTCCCGTTGCACAGCCCTGCACACAGTCAGCCAGCGACACCAATGCCGCCAACGCCGCCGCCAGCTCGCAGCTGGCGCGGCGATTGGCCAACCGTTTCCCCATTTCTTTCCACACATCCGCGCAGGCGATGCCCGTCAGCACCAGCAGTCCTGCCAGCAAGCTGCAGCGTACCACCGCTTGATCCAGCCACACGGCAGGCATTGTGATCAGTTCATGCAGCACCGATGCCGCCACCACCAGCAGAACAGGCACCGCTGCCAGCAGCGTCTGGCGGCGCAGCTTCTTCATGCGGCGTTTTTCATCCCGGTCCGCCTGCTCCATATCCGGTTCTGCTTCCTGCGGTTCTTCCGGTTCATCCGCTGTTTCCGTCTCCGGATGATCCCACAGCTCCTCCGTATCGCCAAGTATCGGCGCCTTTGCGGCACGATGCTCTTTCACCGCAGAAAATCGAGCGGCCAAGCGCTCACGCAGAGTGGGCTGCGCCTCTAAAATTTCATCGTCCTGCTCCAGTACGGCCTCCACTGTCCGGCTCATTACCTGTGCAAGGGATATTTGGTCGGCATTCCCCTCCGGTTCACCGGGATCCCGGTCCATAACGATTTCCGTCTTCTGCGTCGTCGGTTCTTCTTCCCCGATGGCAGATTCCTCTTCCGCCGGCATTCCCACGACTGCGCTGATCAAGGCGCGCATCCCGTCCGTATCTTCATCCACAACGGGTGCTGTCTCCGGTGCTGTCTCCGGTGATGTCTCCACTGTCTCATGTGCCGTTTCTTCTGTCTTTCGTTTTTGGGCAGGCTCCGCCTCACCCTGACCGAATTCTGCCAGGATGGCATCCAGTGAATACTCCTCGCCCTCCAATGGCTCTATGCCATCCAAAAGGTGCGCTGCATCCAATGCGCTATGCAGTTCATCGCTGTATTCCCTGCTCATAAACTCACTTTCAGCGCAAACGCTGACGCACCGCCTCGTACAGCAAAATAGCGGCTGCGGCCGATGCGTTCAAAGATGAAATCTTACCCTTCATGGGTATACTAACCAAAAAGTCGCAGTTTTCTGCCACCAGACGGCTCATACCGTCACCTTCGCTGCCGATCACAATGGCGGCTGCGCCCTTCAAATCGGCATCGTACAGTGTGGTGGTACCCTCGGCAGCCGTACCGAACACCCATATACCCTGTTTTTTCAGATCCTTCAGCAGCGCGGCAATATTCGGCACACGGGCCACGGGCATATAGCTGACCGCACCGGCAGAGGTCTTTGCCACCACGGCAGTCAGGCCGGCGCTGCGCCGCTTGGGAATAATGACTCCGTGGGCGCCGGCACACTCTGCCGTACGCAGAATCGCACCCAGATTGTGGGGGTCGGAGATCTCATCGCACACCACCAGCAGAGGTGCTTCCCCTTTTTCTGCCGCCGCCTCCAGCATAGACTGCACGCTCACATATTCCCGCACGGCGGCAAGGGCGATCACGCCCTGGTGGGAATGGGTGCGGCTCATGTTATCCAGCTTGCGGCGATCCGCCTCCACTACCACGATGCCCATGTCACGGGCTTTGGAGGCGATATGACCCAGTGTCTTGTCTGTCTCGCCCTTGGCAATGTAGATCTTATCGATGGTCATTTCCGTGCGAAGTGCCTCGATCACCGCATTACGGCCCTCGATCATGCCGTCCGACACGGCCTCATCAAATGTTTTTTTCGTTTCGTTCTCTCTCATATGTCGATCCTCAGTTTGGCATCATTTTTTATTTTGCTATTATAGCATACTCTTTCGGCAAGATAAAGCACCATTCATAGAAATTTTACAGAAAAACGCTGATTGTGTGACTTGTGAGTTTGGAAATTATATGGTATACTGCCAATTAAATGAAAAGGTATACGCTTCGGCGTTTTTTAGGGAAGGAGGGCCTCTATGGACCCGAATAGCAACAAGAACAACCAAAACAAAAACAACAAACCCAACCGTTACCTGCGTGGCGTTCTCACGCTGATCGCCTGGGCGCTGGTATTTGTCGTTGGCTTCAACTACCTGAACGCTTACACCGGCAACGCCTCCAACAAATCCACCAGCTATGAAGTGAAATACAGCGAATTCATCGACATGGTGGAGCGTAATCAGGTGGCAGATGTGGAGTTTAAGGACAACACGGTGTATGCCACCCCTGTGGATGGCTATGTCTATACCGACAAGGACGGTAAGACACACACCCAGACCGAAAAAACCAAGATCACGCTCTATACCACACAACTCAACGACAAGGACCTGCTGCCGCTGCTCAACGAGCATCATGTGGACTACACCAGCCCTTATAAGGCCAAGATGTCACCGGTGCTGGAGTTTATGGTGGCCTATATTCTGCCCACGATTGTGATGGTCGGCCTATTCATGCTGCTGATACGCTTTATTTCCAAGAGCGGCGGCGGTATCGGCGGTATCGGTAATGTGGGCAAGTCCAACGCAAAGGTCTATATGGAAAAATCCACCGGCGTCACCTTTAAGGATGTGGCCGGTCAGGACGAGGCAAAGGAATCGCTGGAGGAAATCATCGACTTTCTGCATAATCCCCAGAAATACACTGCCATCGGTGCCAAGCTGCCCAAAGGTGCGCTGTTGGTCGGCTCTCCCGGTACCGGCAAAACGCTGCTTGCCAAGGCAGTAGCCGGCGAGGCCAATGTGCCCTTCTTCTCCATCTCCGGCTCGGACTTTGTGGAGATGTTCGTGGGCGTGGGTGCCAGCCGTGTGCGTGACCTGTTCAAGGAAGCCGCCAAGGTCGCACCGTGTATTATCTTTATCGACGAAATCGACACCATCGGTAAAACCCGTGACAGCGGACGCTTCGGCGGCAACGATGAGCGTGAGCAAACGCTGAATCAGTTGCTGGCAGAATTAGACGGCTTTGATCCCGGCAAGGGTATTATCGTACTGGGCGCCACCAACCGTCCCGAAGTGCTGGATAAGGCACTGCTGCGTCCCGGTCGATTTGACCGCCGCATCACCGTTGACCGTCCCAATCTGGCCGGCCGTCTGGCCACTTTGCAGGTACACACGCGCAACATTCATCTGGCAGAGGATGTCAATTTGGAGAAAATTGCACAGGCAACTGCCGGCTGCGTAGGCGCAGACCTCGCCAACCTGGTCAACGAGGCCGCCCTGAGAGCCGTTCGCAAAGGCCGCAAGGCGGTGAATCAGAACGATTTGTTGGCCGCCTTTGAAGTGGTCATTGCCGGCAGCGAAAAGAAAGGCACAGTTATTACGCAGGAGGAAAAGCGCATCATTGCTTACCACGAAGTGGGTCACGCATTGGTGGCTGCCAAGCAGAAAAACGCCCAGCCCGTGTCGAAAATTACCATTGTGCCTCATACCCAGGGTGCTTTGGGCTACACGCTGCACCTGCCGGAAGAGGAAAAGTTCCTCATGTCCCGGGAGGATATTCTGGCCGAGATCCGCACATTGCTGGCAGGCCGCAGCAGCGAAGAAATTGTGTGCAACACCATGACCTCCGGTGCCGCCAACGACATCGAGCGCGCCACAGAGCTGGCACGGAATCTGGTGGCCCGTTTCGGTATGAGCGATGAGTTTGACATGATGGCATTGGGCACAGTGCAGAATCAGTATCTGGACGGCACCTATTCCATGTCCTGCGCCCAGGAAACCTATGCCGCTGCCGATCGCGCAACCATTCAGATCATTCGCCAGTGCCACGAGGAAGCCAAGCAGATCCTGCGTGACAACCGTGAACTGCTGGATAAGATCGCCGCATACCTACTGAAGAAGGAAACGATCACCGGTCAGGAAATGATGGCGATTATCGAGGGACGCGATCCGGAAACGGTGGACAATTACGGTGCCACAAAGGAAGGTGATCAGCCTTTGTTCCGCCCCAGCGTGCCCGATGTGATCGAGGCGCCTGCCAAGCATATCAACATCGTATCCGAACCGATTCCCATGCCGGATTTCGATGAAAAAGGCGAGGAGCAATCGGAAGAACAACCGGAAGAAACAAATGAATAACAGCAAAGGCGAGGAGTTTTCTCCTCGCCTTTCATTGTGTTACGCTAACAATATGCGGTCATTATCCAGCGTCTTACCTGCACCCGCCTTGAACTGATCCAGCAGATCATCTACGCTCATCTTCGTGCGGTTTTCTCCCTTCACATCCAGCACGATACGGCCGCTGTCCATCATCAGCGTACGGTTGCCCAGCTCCAGTGCCTGGTGCATATTATGGGTCACCATCAGCGTGGTAATGCGGTCCTGTGCCACCGTATCCCGGGTGATCGCCAGCACTTTTTCCGCCGTGGCAGGATCCAGGGCTGCGGTATGTTCATCCAATAAGAGCAGCTTCGGCGGATGGAAGGTGGCCATCATCAGCGTCAATGCCTGGCGCTGACCGCCGGAGAGTAATCCTACCGGCTGACGCATCCGATCCTCCAGCCCCATACCAAGCAGACGAAGCCGATCGCGGAACAGTTGCTTTTCCCTTTTCCCCACATGGGAAAACCAGCCGCCGTTGCCGGCTGCCAACGCCAGATTCTCCTCAATGGTCATATGGGGAGCGCTGCCGCGCATAGGGTCTTGAAACAGTCGTCCGATCTGTCGGGCACGCTGATATTCCGGCGCAAAAGTGATGTCCTCTCCATCCAGCACAATGCTGCCGCTGTCCGTCAGAAAACTGCCGCAGATCGCATTGAACAGGGTGGATTTGCCGGCACCGTTGGAGCCAATGATCGTCACAAAATCGCCCGGATCGAGGTGCAGGCTCAAATCGTTCAGCGCCAGCTTTTCATCGCCTGTACCGGAATAGAATGTTTTGGAAATATGAGAAATCGTCAGCATTTTACCTCACTCCTTTCCGTGCAGCCATACGGCGGTGCAGCACAGGCAACTGTTTTTTAAGATACGGCGTGGCAATGGCCAGAATGACGATCACCGAGGATACCAGTTTGAGCATGAACGCCGGCATTTGGAGGCGCAGCGCCACGGTGTAGACCAGACGAAACCCGAACGCACCCACTACCATGCCAATGGCACGCTTGAGAATACTGCCCTTGTCCATGACCACCTGCCCGATCAGCAGAGAAGCCAGCGCCACAGTGACCATGCCTGTGCCGATGTCAATACTGACGGATTTCTGGGACTGTGCCAGCAGACAGCCCGACAGACCTGTAAAGGCATTGGCAACACACAGACCAACGGTAGTGGTAAAGATGGGATTGATAGACGACGAACGCACCATATCGGGATTATCGCCGGTGGCACGGATGGCAAGTCCCAGTCGCGTATTGAGAAACAGCGTCAGAGCCGTCACCGTTGCCGCAACGGCGATCAGCGCCACCAGCAGGCGGTACTGCTCTGCAAAAATCGTCCCCCCCAAAAGCGCCTTTGCCTTGGTGAATACGGTTTCCGTCTTGTTCATATTCAGAAGCGATGAGCCGCTCATGACCGCAATATTGATGGAGTATAGTCCTGTATTGACGATGATACCGGCCAGCAGACTGTCAATTCCCATGCGTGTTTGCAGCAGTGCCGTAAGGAAGCCGGAGCAAACACCGGCAGCCATTGCCGCCAAAATCGCCAGATAGGGATGTCCGGAAATGGCCACCACCGCGCCCACAGCCGCTCCCAGAGTAAAGCAGCCGTCTGTGGACAAGTCGCAGACATTGAGCATGGAATAGCTGAGGAACAGCGCCAGCACCGTCAGCGAGCAGATCAGGCCCAGCTCCAGGGCGGTCTGTCCCAATGACAGGAGGGAGAGAAAATTCATGGTGATGTAACTCCTTTGGGAAAATGTGTTAGTTCAGTTCATCGAAACTATTCGCGGTAACGATGCTCTGCACCTTGGTACAAAGGGGAGCGAAGGTGTTCTGAATGGTATCAAAATCCAGTCCCAGCTGCTGGCAGATTTCGGTGTTGACAGTGGCCGTGCCGTTATCGAAGGTCTTAACGGCCAATGTAGCAGGAGAAGCACCATTGAGCAGGATGTCAGCGATCATATCGGCAGTTTCCACGCCCAGATTGGCGTAATCCACACCGTAGCCGAGGAATGCGCCATTCAGTGCAAAGGAATCAGCGCCGGCGTAATGAGGAATGCCGGCCTTGGCGAACTTCTCGTAAATGGACAGCTCTGCGGTCATAACGGTGTTATCGGTGGGGGTAAATACGGCGTCCACCTTGTCCTCTACCAGCTTGTCAGCGATCATCATCATTTCCTCTGTGTTGGAACCGGTGCGCTCGATGTACTTCACGCCCTTCTTATCCAAATATGTTTTGGCATTCTTGATGGGGGTGGTGGAAGAATCCTGACCCTGATCGTACAGCAATCCGATGGTATCCGCATCGGGATCGGCAGCGAAGATCAGATCCAGAATGGCATCGGTATCCAGATAGTCGGACGTACCGGTGATGTTGGCACCGGGTGCTTCCAGACTGTCAACCAGTTGTACACCAACGGGATCGGACACCGCGGCAAAGACAACGGGAATATCGGAATCCTCAGTGGCCGCCTGCATCGCCATGGCAACAGGTGTTGCCACGCCTACCATCAGATCGACCTTGTCAACGATGAAGTTGGAAATGATCTGATTCATCACCGTGGCATCGGCGTTGCAGTTATCATACTTAATGTCGAAGGTGACACCCTGTGCCTCGCCAATGGCTTTGAGCTGATTGGTAATGTTTTCAACGATCTGATTCAGCGATGCGTCGTCCACATAGTTGCAGATGCCAACTTTGAATGTCTTGCCGTCAGACTCTGCAGCAGGCTTTGCGCCGCAGGCCGCCAGCGTCAGCAGCACCGTCATCACAGCAACGAGAGAAATGATGCGTTTTAATGTGTTTTTCATGATTTTGTACCTCCATTTTTTGCCTTTTCGGCTGAAATTGATGTTTGAGTGGTTGATGGAGGGCTTTCAAATTCGTTTTAGGTAAAACAAAAAGAGCCTCCGTCCCCTACTATGGGACAAAAGCTCCAGCTTCTGCGATACCACCCAAATTGACATATAAAATGTCCGCTCGCTTTCCGCGCCATCACGCGTACCCGATGGATAACGGGTGGGATCCCGTCGGCATCTACTGAGAAGTCATTCCGTTCAAGCCGCCCTCAAAAGGCCATTCACAAAACCGCGCACCGCCTTGATCTCACCACCCAAGGCTCTCTTTGGGATTGCTGTATTTTGCTACTTTTCTTTCTCACAGGTTTGTCTATCAACTTGATACACCATAATATATGCTATTGCGTCAGCCATGTCAATAGTTTTTTGTGGATTCCGCGGAAAAAATGCTTTTTCAGCGCAAGGCGCAAAAAAGAGCACAGCGTAAGCCGTGCTCTTTGGAGCTGCTGGGCGGATTTGAACCGCCGACCTCATCCTTACCAAGGATGCGCTCTACCTACTGAGCTACAGCAGCATATGGCGACCAAGATGGGGCTCGAACCCACGACCTCCAGCGTGACAGGCTGGCGTTCTAACCAACTGAACTACTTGGCCATTATTTTTACCGGAGATCTTGTCGAACTCGAGCTTGATTAGTATAACAAAACGGTATTAGAATGTCAATACTATTTTTTAGATTTTTTTAAACTATTTCAGTTATCTTGTTCAAAAATTGCAGGTGAAAAGATTGAAACATTGTAATTAGTTCATCCATGTAAAAAAGGGCGCACAAAAACAAGCCCCTAAAAATGTGTAGAGAGTGTAATCGACAAAATTACGTTGCAGATAAGGCGAAAATATGATACGATAAAACAAATTTGGAAGGAGTGATGTGAAAATGGTATACACATTGAAGCACTTTGATGTGCCACTGCTTCGATTTTCTGTGGAAGGTAGTGCGGAACCCGAAATCAAGGTTATTTGGCAGAACGAAGACGCAAAACACTTGCTGCCATTAGATTTGAGTGCAGTATCTGAGGCAGAACTGGTTTCTTGGATTCGCCATCGCACTATACCAAAGAACCGAGCTTATGTGGACACCATTTTAAATAAGATGGGGTTGAGTTTAAACCGTCCTTTTGATGTAATTAGGTTGTCCAAGGGGCTTTCCTTAAACGACTGCTATTGGGTTACAGAGGACGGATTCGACGGAAGTTTTGAAAAATACAATTTATACGATAATCGATTCAGTCGCATATTGGGCGAAATTGCATTTACTGGTTACGGTACGAGTTCCAACACTTTGTTAACTACGAGCCCGGAATTTACAACTAACGGAATGCTACCAAAGTGTTGGCGCAGGGAAAACCGAGTGATTCGTCTATATAAGGGCGGAACGGAAGGCGCCTCTAATAGTGGTTTCGAGCCTTATTCGGAGTATTATGCCTCTCAGCTTGCTGCCAAAATTGGAGTCAACGCTATTCCTTATGGTATTTCAAAATGGAAAGGGAAGCTTTGCTCCACCTGTGAGTTATTTACCAGTAAAGACATTTCTTTTATTCCGGTGGGGCGTATCGTACGATCTGGCGGTATAAAGGCTGTTCGCAAGTATTACGAAGAGCTTGGAGAAGAATTTGTTCAAGCGCTCAATGAAATGATTGTATTTGACGCATTGATTTTCAACACAGATCGTCACTACGGGAATTTTGGTTTCTTGGTAGATAACAACACTAATCGTATCATCGCACCTGCTCCGCTTTTTGACCATGGTAATTCACTGCTGAATTTTGCCGGAAATGATGCATGGACAGACGAAAAAAGCATTTGGAAATATGCTTCTATACAGAAACCTCGCGTCTACGATGATTTCGCAGAAGAGGCAAGAAAATATATTACACATGAGCAGAAAAGCGCAATACGAGCTTTGTTGAATGTGAAGTTTAAACGTCATGTTCGATACAATCTGAACCCCAAACGATTGGAACTGCTCGAATATGTAATCCATCGACAAGCTCAAGAGTTGTTGAAGTAGAAGAAAAGCGAGGGTATATGTAATTGTTATTACAAGTGTTTTCTGTTGGTTATCGCTGTCAATTTTTGAGCCGCAGTAAGCGAGGAGAAGTATAGGTGTGTCTTTCAGATTGTTCGAACTGTGGCATATCCTTTTTGCGTATAGCAAAGAAAGAGGGCACCAATAAATTGGTGTCCCCTTTCTTTGTTTAACAGCCCTTGGATGACTGAATGTAAACTGTCACCTTTTGGAGTGATTACTTCATGAAGGTGCCGGCGACCATCTCATCGATGTAAGCCAGGTACTTGGTCTGGATCTCGGAGGGAACCAGCTCGGAGAGCTTGCCGGCAGACAGAGCGCCGTTCTGCAGTGTACCGTACAGGGTCTCGCCGCCGAAGTTGCCGTCCTGAACAGCCTGCATGGAAGCAACGATCATTGCGGAGTTATCGGTGACCTGAGAGCAGATGATGCACTCGTTCTGGCCCAGAATATCAGCGGGCTGGCCAATATCAAAGACCTTCACGCTGCCGGCAGCCTTGTTGTACTCATCGATAGCCTGACGGGCACCGGAGTCAACAGCGGAAGCATCGCCGAAGAAGACATCAGCGCCCTGATCGATCATGGTCTTGGCAAACTCGAGACCCTTAGCGGAGTCATCAAAGGAGCCTGCGAAGGGGCAATCCAGCAGATTGATGGTCTTGCCTTCCTTCTCGCCAACGAACTTGGCAGCCTCGCCGTAGCCGGCATACTTGCCCTTGGTGGTGTCCAGTTCCATACCGCCGATGAAGGCGATGGTGTTAGACTGGGTCATCAGACCTGCCAGTGCACCGGCGATCCAGCCGATCTGCTGAGCATCGGGCAGCAGAGAAGTCACGTTCTTGTTCACGGCCTTGCCGGGAGTAGCTTCGTTGCCGTTGAGCAGAGCGAATGCAATGTCAGGATACTCTTCAGCAGCCTGCAGCACTGCGTCAGTATACTGGTTACCGGGAGCATAGATCATGTCGAAACCCAGTGCGCAGTATGCTGCGATGGACTCATAATACTCGTTCTGAGCGATAGAGTCAGTGACTTCATAGGTCCAGCCCATCTTACCGGCTGCGTCGACCATGGCGTTGTAGCAGGCAGCGCCCCAACCACCGTCGCTGATGCTGGAGTCGCAGATCATAGCGACCTTGTACTGCTTTTCGCCGTTGCCGCCTTCATTTCCGGCGTCCTTCTGACCGCAGGCAACCAGAGACAGAGCCATAGCCAGAGCAAGGATCAATGCGAGAAACTTTTTCATTCTTGTTTTCCTCCTAAATTATTTTATAATAGCCGCAAAGCGGATATTACCTTTTTTACCGCTGCTCGCGGCGATAGGGTTTACCGTTGGCCTTGGGTCCGGCCTGCTTAGAGCCGATAGCCGTCAGGACAATGATGGTTGCCAGATAGGGAATCATCTGGAAGAACTGATAGGGCACGCCGGAGGAACCGACCTGCAGACGGATCTGCAATGCATCGCAGAAGCCGAAGAACAGGCACGCTGCTACCACGCCACCACCGGTCCAACGACCGAAGATGACGGCTGCCAGCGCGATAAAGCCGCGACCGGCAATGTTGCCCTGAGAGTAGGTGTTGGAATAGCAGGTAGTCAAGTAAGCACCGCCGATACCGGACAGGGCACCGCAGATCACGCAGCTCAAATATTTAATGCGCACCACGGGGATACCCAAGGTGGCGGCTGCCTGCGGATGCTCGCCCACAGCCTTATAGTTCAGGCCCGCGCGGGTCTTATTAAAGAAGATACTGGTGAAAATGGCCAATGCAAAGGCAATGTAAACCATAGGGGTCTGATTGAACAACAGATTACCGAAGAAGGGAATATCCTTCAGGCCGGGGATGCCGATGCCGCGCATCAGCGTAATCTGGCTCAGGTCGCTGCCGGCACCGAAGTAGACGCGGTAAATAAACGCTGCCAATGCCGGAGCAAAAATGTTCATGGCCATGCCGTACACCGTGTGGTCAGCACACAGGGAGATGGTGGCGACGGCGTAAATCATGTTAACAGCAATACCGGCCAGCGCGCCGCACAAAATGCCGAGCCATGTGCTGCCGGTGATAAAGCAGACCAGGAAACCGACTAACGAGCCAATAGCTGCCAGACCTTCCAGACCGATGTTGACCATACCGGCACGCTCAGAATACAGTTCTGCCAACGCAATGAACAGCAGAGGAACAGCCATACGAACAGAAGCTAATATCAAACTGGTGATCCAACTCATTTATCCGTCGCCTCCTTCTTATGCTTGCCGAAATAGCGCAGCTTGAATGCCTCAAACTCAGGGAGTTTGGTCAGCGCCATGCCTGCCACAGAGAACACGATGACCAGTGCCTGAATGATGTCGGACACGCTGGTGGGTACACCGGTGGCTGCCTGCATAGTGGTGGAACCAACACGCAGCGCTGCAAAGAAAATAGCAACGAGTACGGTAGCGATGGGGTGGAGTTGACCGATCAGTGCCATAGCCACGCCGTCGAAGCCGTAACCAGCGCCGAAACCGTTGATCAGACGGAACTGGGTGCCAAGCAGTTCAGCACCGCCGCCGAGGCCGGCGATAGCGCCGGAGATGATGAAACTTGTCAGAATATAGCGCTTAACGGGGAAGCCATTGAAACGGCTGGCCGTCATGTTGTAACCAACCGCACGCAGTTTAAAGCCATCGCTTGTCCAGAACAGGAAATAGTACAGCACAAGACCGACGACCAATGCAATCACAAATGCCCAGCTGAAACGCATACCGTTAATTACACGGGGGAGCATCACGCCATCGGGAATGGCCGGGGTCTGAGGCACGCTTGCGTCGCGCAGCCAGTTGGTGTAGATAACGCCCATGAACAGCGTGGCCACATAGTTGAGCATGATGGAGATGATCATCTCGTTCTGACCGCGGCTGATCTTCAGCACGCCGGGGATCAGGCCCCAGATACCGCCGGCAATGGTACCGGCCAGCAGGCTCAGCAGAATACCGGGCAGACCTGTGATACCGGAGCAGTATGCCACCAGATAGCAGGCCACGGAGCCGATGATGAACTGACCTTCGCCGCCCAGATTGAACACGCCGCATTTATAAGCAAAGCAGGCGCACAGTGCGGTGAAAATCAGAGGAGTTGCCTTGGAAAATGTGGTGCCGATATTGGCAACGGAGCCAAAGGCGCCCTTGATCAGATACTGCAGTGCCGTCAGGGGATTGGCACCCAAAGCCAGCATGATAATGGCACCGATAATGAATGCCAAAAGAATCGACAGCAGAGGTACGATGAAACTTGTCATCGATTTTGTCAATTTTTTCATTCGTAAACCTCCCCTCACTTACCGGTCATGGCAAGACTGATCTCATCCACGGGCGGATTCTTGCCGGAAAACTCGCCCATGATCTGCCCTTCAAAGAACACGATAATGCGGTCAGACATTTCCAGAATTTCGTCGAAGTCTGCGCTGATGAGCAGAACGCCCACACCATTTTCGCGTGCTTCGATCATCTTATCGTGAACAAAGCGGGTGGCACCGATATCCAAACCGCGGGTGGGATGTGCCGCCACCAGAAGATCCGGCTGGGACTCAATCTCACGGGCCAAAATGACCTTCTGCTGGTTACCGCCGGAAAGACTACGTACATCCTGCGAAACGCCGGTGCATCGGATATCGTATTTCTCCACCATCTCGTCGGCATACTTGTCGATGGTGCCCTTCTTCAGCACCATGCCCTTGCCACGGCTGAAACGATCTGTGTCCGTTGCTTTCAGCACCAGATTATCGGCAATGGACATATCGCCCACAAGACCCTGCAGATTGCGATCCTCGGGAACATGGGAGACGCCGGAGGAAATAAAGGAAAACGGATCAAAGGCGGCAACCGCGCTGCCCTTCATCTTCACTTCGCCGGACTGGGGTGTCAGCACGCCGGTCACAATCTGTGCCAACTGGGTCTGGCCGTTGCCGTCCACGCCGGCAATACCCACGATCTCACCGCGGCGCACCTGCATGGAGACACCGTTGAGGCCGTTATGCTTGGATTCCTTGTTATAGGACACATCCTGCAGTTCTACGACGGATTCACCCTTGAATTCCAGCTTCTCATACTGAGAGGCGGACAACTCACGACCAATCATCATGCTCGCCAGCTTCTTGCCATCAGTTTCGGAGCGGTTCACCGTACCGATCACTTCGCCCAGACGCAAAACCGTAATGCGGTCAGAGATATGCAGCACCTCGCGCATTTTGTGGCTGATGAAGATAATACTCTTACCCTCGCTGACCAGCTTGCGCATGATGGCAAACAGACCTTCCACCTCGATATCGGTCAAGGCGGCAGAGGGCTCGTCCAGAATCAGCAGCTCGGCGCCGTGATACAGTGCCTTGAGAATCTCCACGCGCTGCTGTGCGCCCACGGAGATCTCGGTGATGTACTTGTCCAGCTCCACGTCCAAGCCGTATCTGGCGGAGAGCTCCTCGATCTCTTTTCTGCGTGCATCACGGTCGATGAAAACACCAGTGACATTGCGGTCACCCAAAATAATGTTCTCGAACACCGTCATGGCCTCCACCAACATGAAGTGCTGATGTACCATGCCGATGCCCAGCTTGACCGCATGAGCGGGTGAATCGATGTGTTCTTCCTTGCCGTTAAGGAAAATTTTTCCTTCTGTCGGTTGGTACAGGCCGATGAGAATGTTCATTAAGGTAGATTTACCTGCACCGTTTTCACCCAGCAGCGTAAGGACCTCGCCGCGCTTCACGGTCAGATTGATGTCCTTGTTGGCATAAAAATCCTTGAAACGCTTGCTGATGTGTTCCATTCGCAACAGTTCATCCAATGTGTGCTCACTCCCTCTCTTTATTTATCCTGCTCTTTTTTGGAAAGCATCATTTCTTTGCGTTCCACCAGAGCATAAATTCCTTCTTCTGCCCAGGAATATTGCTGCATATAGGCACCCTGAAAACTGCACAGGGCATCCTTCTTGCCATTCATGAAGTCCTGCAGATCCGAATCTGTCAGTTCCATCTTTACGCGAAGGCTGCCTCGCTCACGGGCAAACAGTTCCTCTGCGCCGTACGCTTTTAAGGTGTCTGACAGTTCCTTGATGGTGCGGCGATAGCCTGTGTTTTCCGGCGTGGCAGCAGCATCTTCGCCCCATAAATGCTCGATCATGTCGTGGATCGACACCGGGCGTCCCTCCCGAAACACGCAAAGCGCCATCAATTCTTTGGCTTTTCCCGAGCGGAAATGGATTGGGTTTCCGTCAACAAACATATCAAAATCGCCAAAGGTATGAAAATAAAACCGTTTCTTTTGCCGCTGATGAAGTAGCTTCGCACGCTCCAGCATGTCCTCCATATCCTCTCGGTCGTAGGGCTTGAAAATGATATAGTCTGCTTTCATTTTCAGCGCGTCAACCGCAAATTTTGGGTGTGCTGTGATAAAGACGATGATAATATCGGAACGGATAGCGCGCAGATTGCGGGCCAAATCCATACCATTCATGCCGGGCATATCAATATCAAGCAACGCAAAGTCTACCGCATTCTGCTGTGCAAATGTCATAGCTTCCTGTGGATCAGTAAATTTACCGATGATTTCAAGATCGGGCATATCAGCGCATTTCAGTTCCAACAGCTGTATATCCAGCAGCATATCGTCAACTATAATCGTTTTCATAGACACGCCTCCATTTTTGTATTATAGCAAAAAAGGCGTACGGAAACCGTACGCCTTTTGTCGTTTTTATTTAATTATCATAGTTTTTTGCAAATCTTAATACGACTTTTGTCCCCATGCCGGGTTGACTGTCAATCGTCATATAGCAACCATCAAAACGGGATAGCCGCTTTCGGACGTTATCCAGACCGACAGACTTGCTGTTATCTGTCGAATCGGGAGAAAAACCAACGCCGTCATCCGTAACCGTAACCTGCCAATATGCCACCATTTCCTGCACAGAGATGGACACCGTGCCGCCGCCGATTTTTGGCTTAATACCATGCAAGATAGCATTCTCCACAACGGGCTGAATCGTTAATGTAGGAATATCGAAATCAATATCCGGCACGTCGTACTCCATTTTAAGTCGATCACCAAGCTGCTGCACATTGATATCAGCATAGGCGCGGACAGCGCGCAGCTCATCCTTAAAAGTGCCCATACCACTGGGTGCGGTGATCGAATCAAGATTGAAACGCAGATAGCGTGCAAAGTCACCGGCCATCTTATAAGCTGCGTCCGGCTGCAGCACAATCAGTGCCTGCAGCGCATTCAATGTGTGGTAGAAAAAATGTGAGCTGATCTGGCTGAGCAGCATATGCGTCTGCTCCTGCTCCAGCTGCTCCTGTAATAAGCGAATCTGTGCTGCAGTTTCCTCCGCTTTCATGCGGCGCACCTTGCTGTTAAGATACAGCCCCACACCCACAAGCGTGCTCACAGCAATATTTGCCAATAAGAGAAATGTAAAAATAATAGACGAGAGCAGCGGGTTCAGCGGCGCTATATCCAATGTCCACTCGGAATTAAACAGTGCCATCTGTCTACTCAATGCGATGGCATTGCGATCAACAGTCTTTTCCGTTTCCAAAATAGTCTGCGGTTTATTATCATCGGGATTGATGCGCCATATGCGGCATGTGTATCCTTGCTCATTGATGTGCTGCATAGGACTGTTATCAAAAATATCGGGATAACTGAGTGTAATGGATACCAATCCCCAATATTCCCGCTCACCGCTTTCATTACGCAGGTAGATTGGCAATCTTCCGCAGATGCCCAAACCGCCCTCCACCATTTCAAAGGGACCCGCCATATACAGTTCACCCTTTTGAATGGCCGCCTGTGCTTCCAGATTACCCTGCCCCTGACCGTTCATATCCAGATCATACACAGGTTCATTGCCTTCAATCGGGAAAATACCTTTGACCACTCCATTTGGCGCAAACAGCAGATTTCGCACATAGGGTTCTTTCAGCAGGCCTTCAGCTATAGGCCCAAAATCGTCAAAATTGCCTCCTGTTTCAATAAGGTGCCCCTCCAGAATATGAGTCTTACTCAGCTGATAAGACAACGTTTCATAGGTTTCCGCCTCTACTGTGCGTGCGATGTATTCCATACGCAAGGCTTCTTCCTCATTGCGTTGTGACCGATACAGGTTGATTAACAGCAGCAATGCCAGAAAGCATACAATAGCAACAGTAATTGGCAAAAAGTATATATTGTGTATGATTTTTGAAATTCGTTCTTTCATAAGCTCACCATTTTGTGCAAAAAGCGATACATATTGACATCAATAATCTAAGTTCATTGTATATGATTCGAACTTATACGTCAAGATAAGGTGTGTTCCACGCCTGGTATCTGCGCACACTCTCCTCCTGCATAGTCAGCTTGTTACATTTTGTCCGTACTTTCTTACCCCTCCTCGCTGCATAATAGAAGCAGCAAGGGGGGTATTTTTCATGTCACGCAATAGTTGGAGCAAGCTGAGCGCTCGCTCGCATTACTTCATGCTGCCATATGAAATCTTTTCGTTGAATCTCTCTACCGGTGAGCTGGCAGTCTATGCCTACCTCCTCTATCTGGAGAATCGTAAGACGCACGAGTGCTATCCCAGTTACAAAACTATCGGCGCGGCTGTGGGGATCAACAGCAGAAACACTGTGAAAAATATGTGGACATGCTGGAGGAGAAACGGCTCATCACTACCTGTCCTACAAAGCTGTTCACCGCCTACGGTATACGCAACGGCAATCTACTCTATCATATTGAACCAATCGTTCTGGCAATTCAGTATCGTGACTATGTCGCAAAGCAGCACATCGAAGCGGAGCACGAACGTCTCCAAGTACGTCGTATACTTCAAAGGCAGCACCGCATGAATGTCAACTGGCGGGAGCGTTTGGAACGGAGAAACATGAATTAGGCGCATGCCGTTTTACGGCATGGCAAGTTTCGCATTTGTGGTACGGTTTCGCGCCATGCGCTTTCCCGCCCCACTTCTGCCGAATGCGGGCTAAGCCCACACCCCTATATTGTGGGGTATATTTCGTGGTCGATTTTGAAGTAGGATAAAGGCTCTGGCAGAAATAACCCTGCCAGAGCCATCTAACACCGACCGGCAACGCCGTTCGGAGATTGCGTTTTCATCAAATATAAGTGATTTCATCAAATGTCCTGCCAGACAGCATGTGTTATACCGAGATTACGGCGGTATTTCACCATCAGGCCGTTGAATGATTGCATATAGATGAAAAAAAGAGCTCGATCACCTCTTCAGCTTATTAAGCAATTCCTCACGCAATTTCTCGTAGCCGGGCTTGCCGAGGAGGGCGAACATATTCTTCTTATAGGCCTCCACGCCGGGCTGGTCGAAGGGATTCACACCCAGCAGATAGCCGCTCAGACCGCAAGCGTATTCGAAGAAATAGATCATCTCACCGAGCGTGTAAGCATTCTTCTGTCCTACACGGACAATGATATTGGGCACACCGCCCTCTACATGGGCAAGCAGCGTACCGTCCATGGCCTGGGTGGCGATAAAGTCCATGGACTTACCGGCAAGGAAGTTCAGACCGTCACCGTTAACCTCGTCAAAGGGTACGGGGTTCTCATCTTTCGATGTGCCGAAACGGACAACCGACTCGAAGATATGGCGCTCGCCCTGCTGGATATACTGACCCATGGAGTGCAGGTCAGCGGTAAACTCTACGCTGGCGGGAAACAGACCCTTGTTCTCCTTGCCCTCGGACTCACCGTAAAGCTGTTTCCACCACTCTGCCATGAAGCGGAAAGAAGGCTCATAGGCGGCAAGAATCTCAATGTGTTTGCCGCTGCGATAGAGTTCGTACCGTGCGGCGGCATACTGCCACGCGGGGTTGCTTGCCATATCGTCTGCGACACAGTTTGCCTGCATAGCGGCAGCGCCGCTCATCAGTTCATCGATGTCGATGCCTGCCACGGCAATGGGCAGCAGGCCCACGGCGGTCAGCACGCTGTAACGGCCACCCACATCATCGGGTACCACAAAGGTTTCATAGCCATTCTCATTGGCCAGAGATTTCAGCGCACCTTTTGTGCGGTCGGTAGTGGCATAGATGCGGCGGGCAGCCTCAGCCTTGCCGTACTTTTCCTCCAGCATACGGCGAAAGAAACGAAATGCCACGGCAGGCTCGGTGGTGGTGCCGGACTTGGAAATCACATTGACGGAGAAATCCACGCCGTCAAGCAGCTCCATGGTTTCGCTCAAAGCCTCGGAGGACAGACCGTTGCCGATGAAGTAAATATTGGGCGTGTTCTTCTTTTTGAGATTGTAGTTGGGAGAGCACAGGCACTCGATGACACCGCGAGCGCCCAGATAGGAACCGCCGATGCCGATAACCACCAATGCCTGCGAGTCGCTTTGGATCTTCTTGGCGGCTTTCTTGATGCGGGCAAACTCCTCGCGGTCATAGTCGGTGGGCAGATGTACCCATCCGGTGAATTCGCCGCCTGAGCCGTTGCCCTTTTGCAGTTGCTCGTGGGCGATATGCAGACGAGAGGAGAGGGCGGCTACATAGTTGGCCTGTAAAAGCTGTTGTGTATTGGATAAATCAATACGAATCATATAAAAGCCTCTTTATTCTGTCACTTTTTGGCAAACATGGCCGCGCCGATCATGCCGGCGGCGTTGCCCAGTGTGCAGCAGACGATACGAGGGTGCTTTG
>JAUMWJ010000015.1:14727-43992 GCA_030529655.1 Eubacteriales bacterium | reverse complement strand
GGTAGTGGAGCTGCGCGGAAAGTTCTGAAGCTTCTTTTCCATTCGACTCATTTTATCGGTTAACGCAACATTGAGTTGGTTATCGATCTTATGTGTCCGAAAATCACGGTTTTCATCATTCCGCAATGCGAATATGAGAACTTTTCGAAATGACAAAGCCCCGACCGGGATCAAGAATTCTCTTGACTCCGGGCGAGGTCTTATATTGGTTCCCTCTATTTATTATGATTTGATGGTTCTATGAGATTCGGACAGCAGCGCATCAAGCTCCTGAGAGAAGAGATAGGTGATCTCAATATGCTTTCCCTCGTAGATGCGGATCTCCTTTACCGTCTGTGCGAGGGTCATGCGATCCAGCTCGGTCAGATGCCCCAGGGAAATGAGCTTGTCCGCCCACGGCTGCGTCAGCACCTCAGCTTCGGGCTGCATACAGGCGTCGATCTGTTGCTGCAGTGTCTGTTCCTGTGCGTCGTAGTCCGCCTTGTAGCGCAGAAACTCCGTCTTGCTCAGAAGCTGGTCTTTGTAATCCTCATAGGTGCTTTTCTTCAAACGCCGGATGCGCTCCAGTGCCGAACGCAGACGTTTTTCTTCGCGGATACAGGGTGTTGCGTCAGCGGCGGCATGACAGTTTTCCTCTGCCAGCTGCTTCAGGTCTGCCACAGCGGCAATAATGCGATTGAGGTCATCCAAAAGGATCGCCTCCAGATCGGCCTGTGCGATGTAATGAGGGGAACAGACCGTCTTTCCATAGCGATGATAGGAACCGCAGGAGTAGGTCGTGCGGTTTTCCCATGTAGTCTTGGTCATGGCCCGCCCGCAGTCGGCACACTTCAGAAAGCCGGCAAACAGCCCCACGTTACCGGTGAAGTCCAACGCGCGGCTGTTTTTCGCCACCTGTGCCTGCACGGCATCCCACAGTTCTTTGCTGATGATGGCCTCATGGGTCTCGTTGACCACCATCCAGCGATCCCGGGCCGTCTTTTTGGCCTTGGCGTGCATAGTGGGACGGACGGAGCACGCCTGCACCATGTTGCCCAGATACATCTCGTTTCGCAGCATCCGATGGATAGTGGCGTATGTCCAATAGGTCGTTGTCTCCAGTTGGTGGCTGTTGGTGTACTTCATTCCCATCATCTTCTTGTAGGCACTGGGACAGGGAATGTGCTCCTCGTTCAGCACCTTGGCAATGCGGATCTGTCCCATACCGGCGGCGGCCATTGTGAAGATTCGCCGCACTACCTTTGCCGCTACCGGATCCACCACCAGATGATTGTGGTTTTCCGGATCTTTCAGATAGCCATAGCTGGCAAAGGCCCCCACAAACTCACCGCGGCGCTGCTTTGCCTTGAAGCTGCTGCGGACCTTCTCCGAGATGTCTTTGGCGTACTGGGTGTTGAACACATTTTTCAGCGGCAGCATCATGTCGTAGGGGCCTTTCAGACTGTCCACACGGTCATTGATGGCGATAAATCGGACACCCTTTTCGGGAAAGAAACGCTCCAGATAGAAGCCCATGTCGATATAGTCTCGGCCAAAGCGGGACAGATCCTTGACCACCACGCAGTTGATGCGTCCGGCTTCAATATCCGCGACCAGCTCGCGGAAGCCGGGGCGCTGGAAATTGGTGCCGGTGTAGCCGTCGTCCACATAGTGTTTGACGATACAAAGCTCATTGCGCCCTAAGCAGAAGTCCTCGTTGAATTTTTGCTGGTTGATGATACTGTCACTTTCCAGCTTGTCCCCATCTTCCCGGGACAGGCGTTCATAGCATCCAACCAGATATGTCAGCGGTGAAGGCATCAGGCAGCCCCCTTGCGATCATGCACTTTCATCAATGCGCTGACGACCTGCGCAGCCGTACGGTCTCCTTCATATCGGCGCTCCACCCGATATCCCTTGACGGTGCAGGTGGGAGTGAAGGTAGCAGGATGGTTGGTGGTAGTAACAGATATCGTAGTGTTGTTCATTTCGAAGCCCTCCATAAAAGTCTTGTTTCAAATTATGAAGGTGTGTCGGCAAACATACCTGAAGTAAGGTATCGATCCTCCTTCCCCAAAAAGATTAAAAGACACCGGGCAGGTTTGTACCCTACACGGTGTCAGTAGATTTGACAAAGTTACACCGGCCCGGAGAAGAATCCTCTTGCCTTGCCGGGCAAAACAGGATATAATATCCCCGTCGGTGCGGACGTAGTCCGTTGTGTAGGTGCTTGGTCCACCTGCGCAGGCGCAGAGGAGTTGCCGCTCCTCTGTGCTGCCGTCTATTTTATTTTGTAATGCTATTATATCACATACGTCACCGTATGTCAACGATAAATACGTTCACGTATAAATTTTTCTTGACTTTTTCTTATTAACCAATAAAATGGAATCAAGGAAAGAGGGGATATTTTTATGAAACGAACCGAGGCAGTTGACAGGGCAATAAAGAAATATGAAGCTGAAAAAGTAGACCGGATTGTTATTCGTGTCCCAAAAGGAAAAAAAGAGAAGATCGCTGATTTTGCGGCGCAAAACGGCGAATCTACCAACGGCTTTATCAATCGAGTGATTAATGAAGCTATGAAGAAGTAAATGAAGAAGGGGCTGTAGGATCTGTTTTATTTTGCTGCAGTCCCTTTTCGTCTTGCTTACGAGAAAGAGGGAATCATGCTTTCCCTATTTCCCAACTCCCAACGGAGGAACAGTATATGAAGAAATTCATTCTCATTCCCGACTCATTTAAGGGTACGATGTCCTCTGCGGAGATCTGTACCATTGTGGGTGAGGAGATTCGCAGAAAATTTCATGACGCCGAGATCATATCCATTCCCGTGGCCGATGGCGGCGAGGGTACAGTGGACGCATTTTTGACAGCAGTCGGCGGTGAGCGCATTGAGGTGGCCTGCAAGGGCCCCTATATGGAGGATGTTACCGCCTTTTACGGGCTCCTTCCGGACGGTACTGCGGTGATTGAGATGGCGGCGGCAGCCGGTCTGCCAATGGTGGGTGAGCGCCGCCATGCTGAGCAGACGACCACCTACGGGGTGGGACAGCTCATCGCCCACGCAGCTCACCATGGGGCAAAATCCATCGTGCTGGGGCTGGGCGGCAGTGCCACCAACGACGGCGGCTGTGGCTGTGCGGCGGCACTGGGTGTGCGGTTCCTGAACGAAAGCGGAGAACCCTACATACCGGTGGGAGGTACATTGGATAAGCTGAGCGCTGTCGATATCAGCGGCCTCGACCCTGCCGTAGCGGCGCTGCCCTTTACCACCATGTGCGACATAGACAATCCCCTGTGCGGACCCAACGGCGCCAGCGCGGTATTTGGTCCCCAGAAAGGCGCTGATCCCGAAACGGTGGCGATGCTGGATGCCAATCTTCTCCATTTGGCAGAGGTAGTCAGGCGCGATGTAAGCCGTGATGTGCTGGCGATCCCCGGTGGCGGTGCAGCCGGTGGCTTCGGTGCCGGTTCTGTGGCGTTTTTCGGCAGTCAGCTCCGCATGGGCATCGAAACCGTACTGGATCTGACGGGCTTTGATGCCCTAGTGACGGATGCCGATCTTGTGATCACCGGCGAGGGCAAGCTGGACAGTCAGAGTCTGCGCGGCAAGGTGGTCGTTGGCGTAGCCCGACGCGCAAAGAGAGCAGGCGTGCCGGTGGCGGCGTTGGTCGGTGCCAGCGAGGCGGAGATCGAGGGGGCCTACGCCGAGGGTATATCCGGCGTATTTCCCATCAATCCGGCACCGGATACCTTTGACGAGGTGAAAGGCAAATGTTGTGAAAATCTGCGCTTTACGACCCGTAACCTGCTGCATTTCATTGCTGCGCTGGAGAGATCGGTAGGAGGTAATCGTGCTGTACCAGTCAATAAAAGTGGGAATAAAGCATTACCGCAGCCCAAAAAGCGAATATAACTTCCCGTATTTTGCTATGTAAAAAACAACCAGCAGATTCACTCAAGTGAAGTGCTGGTTGTTTACTTTTTCGTTTTCATTCTTTTTTCCCTTGTGCCCTTCAGATGGCACATAGTCCTTATTGTGTTAACAGATGAAACTCACTTTTCAATACTACTCAGCATAACGCATCCCGTCGACCTGATATAAACCACGTCCCCGGCTTTCAAGCCCTTAATCACAAAGCTGGATACGGCATCCCCCTGCTTGTCCTCTCTGCCGGGAAATTTCCAATTTGTACAATCTCCGTCGCACTTTTTGGACGCTCTGGTAATCTTTCGTTCCTGTTTCTCAGGGCAGCCATGTCGATCCTCTCGCACCTTTTGATAGAGATTCTCCCGCCCCGTAGCATCAGTGAAGCACCGATAGTGATCGGACTGCACCTGATTGCCCATGGATCGGTGCATCATAAAACTGATCGCCCCCGGATCACCGGCAAAACGACAATCCTCCTTCAAGTGCTTTTGCCTTGTCTGATGCAAGCTATTCACACCCATGCTGAACATCTTTCCGTCATCCAAGCGCACCCGTCCCTTATAGCCGAAAGTCTCCGTACACCCTGCCTGTCGAATAAACGAGGTAATCTCCGTTTCTTCCAAAGGCTCCAACCCCTGCGCATCTGCCGACAGCAGGTATCGCTCTCCTCCCAGACGCTCTTTGGGGTAACTGTCACGCAGATGTGCAAGAAATTCGTTGACATACAACGCACCAAAGGGCGATAGTGGGAACGTATAGTTCCGCGTGGCCGTGTTCAAATCCTCGCGCATCAGGCGAATAAACACCTTTTCTTTGTCACTTTCGTCCGCCTCAATATCTTGTATACGCAGCTTTGTTGCCTGCGACGCCTGTAGACCGCCTTCTTTGATAAGAACTACCGCCATCCACCGCGGATCTCCTAAATTTCCCCAACACGCTGTGTCCAGCTTTCTTTCGTATTCTGCCGGAAGCACTTCCGTTTTCATCGCCTGCCTCTTGCATTTCTCGTTGTCCGTCTTGCTGCTCTTACGCCGAGCGGCCCTCTTTTTCAATATATCTTCCAACGGCATTGGCACGTCAATTTGCTGTGCTGTTTCCCGCAGAAATGCCTCGAAATGCTTCACATAGTCCTCGGCATTTCCACCCTTATGTTCCTTTACAAAGGCATTGATATTGCGCAAGGTAATTTCTCCTATCGGCTTCGGGCCGAAGTGATTGGCCAGTTTCTTCAACTGGTTCCGAATGGTTTGCCGCACTTTGTTACTAGTGGTATAGTCCACCAGAAAATTCTCTATGTAAATATCCAACGCCTGAGCAAAGCTGATGCACTCCAATGCTCGCATGGTCTTCTCTGCTTGATGAATACGTCCTTGATATTCTGTCCGCAGTTCCTCTACCTTTTTGCCGACAACATCCCACGCAATGTCCGCCTGCTTCTCTCCGGTCATCGGATAAGGCACATAGATTTCCTTCTTGATTGCGTCTTCAAACCGATGGGTTGTGCTCTGCCGATTCTTTTGCATCAGATGTCCCGTCAGAGGATCCACCAGCATCACCCAGCCTCGTGCCAAGCGACCTGCCTGCTTGATATAGTTGAGTGTGACACGAATCTTTACCGTAGGCATTGCCTCAAATGTGGTTTCAAAATGTGTATGTTGCTCACTCAGTTTCATTCCTTTAAATGGGTTGTCATTGACCATAGGCACTATCCCCTTTCTCTGTTGTATATGTCATCCGCCATGCGGATGTTCTTTTCATAAAATGCGCGATCCAACTCCTCCTGCACAATCGGCATATCATGGGTAAATAGAGGTACCGGTTTTCCAATTCTCTCCACAGTACAGTCCTTGGGCAGACGAATTAATATGGCGTTGTCCATTCCATGCCTGCATGTAATGGTCAAATCTCCGTCCTCCGTCACTCGAATTGCCTGCACCTGATGTCCCACCCGCATGGCACTTTCCCGTGCCTCCGGCGTTTTAAATGCCGGATGGGCGCTGTGGTTAGGGTCAATGACGATACTCTCCATCATCTGCGCTACGAGCGGCCAGTTGTCGTCCCGCTTGATCCAGTTTTTCCATTCTCTGTCTTCAGGGCGCAAGGCATGTCCCATCAAGGTATCCACCAACCCGAAAGGTGTCGCGCAGCTCATCCCGTCCACCTGCGGACAGGCAGCACAGTTCATAAGATAAGTACAGCCACTGCGCCGCAGTACATAGGCCGTGATATCCGTCAGCACATTGCCATAGGTGTCTGTGTCCGGCTCCTGCCCCATCACTTCGGTCACGGTATTCCAATATGTCGCATCAAACCCCACACGGTTCATCACGTCCTTAATATAGGCACTCAGCTTTTTGGGATTCATCACATGATGGATATCCGCATCTGCCGATACCACATAGCTGTCCTCGATTTCCGCTTCCGAATACTTTTGCGAGAGCAGGTAATTCCGCCGCTTTTCCATAGCGTCCATGGCAAATTTAGGCAGGATAATGATACGGTTGCTGTTTTTTGTCTTGGTCCGTCCGACACGACATTCTCCGTTTGATTGCGTCAAGATGGCATACACACCGTAGTCCCCACAATGCAGAATCTCCTTATACTTAGGACATACCTCCGCCGTTCGTGTCATACAGCACATCATGATGATGGCTCCCACTGCCAATGAGGTTTTCTCGACATCTCGAAAGAAAATATGACCCATCTGCACCAGTTTATCCCTTGAAATCGCTTTGCACTGCTCCGCTGATACAATAGCACGATTGACATCAAACTGCGGAATCCGAATAGGTGGCAAATCCAAATGGGCAAGGGCACTGCGTGAAGCCTCATAAATGCGGTTCGCATCAAAGATGTGTTGATTGGCTGTCTTTATCGCCGACATTTCACGCTTTTCCAACGCATCGTTACCTTCATCATACCGTCCGCCCTGATTGCGTCGCACAACGGACAGTACTCGCTCTCGTCCCTGCTCCAGCACCGCATCATCCAAATAATTCTCGTGGAGCATGTCATCATAAATCAGTGTCATCTCCCGCTCATAAAACTGCAAACCCGTTTGAATGGTGGATTGGGCATTCCATGTATCAGGGCACAACCGCCGTTTCTCCGTTTCACTTAGCATACAGTATGCCTGTCTGTAGTTATAGTCCTTGCGTTCTGCCTCAACCAATGCTGCGAGCTTTTCTGTCACGCGGTTGATCAACTGTCTACATTTTTCCCTATCATTTTCCGGTAATGTATTCTGCTTCTGTGTGCGAACGGCTGGTATCTCAACTCCACCATCGTCATACGCCTTTGTGTAGAGACATCTCTTCCCTCCTCTCACTCCAGCGCATACATGTACGGTGTAATATTTCCCGCCTACCAGTACTCGTTTACATGTTACTTCTTTTTTATGCGTCATCGCGTCACCTCCCTGTTGACAAAATGGATTTTTTATGGTAGCGTATATGTGGATTGTTATACGCCATATATATTATTACGTTTCTATATACATACGTCAATACCCAATTTGGTGGCGTCATAAGACACGCCACAAGGTGGTCTCAATCGGTCAGGGCCGGCTCCGTTGAAAGCGCCTCTTATCCGCTTTCCTGCTGAGTAAAACACGCCTCAACAGTCGTCTTTTCCAAGTAAATTCCCTCGTTTATTACACTTTACTTGGTGACAAGATCTTCCATTTCCCAAGTAAAATTGCCTGTACGGCAATCTGCTCATTTCCAAGTAACATTGCCTGTATGCTCATCGTCTAAATTCCAAGTAATGTGCAATGTTCAATTCCCTCAATCCATTGTAACTACAAGGAAATTCCGCTTTGTCGGCCAATTACTTTCTCCCCCTTTTTACATCGGTTATCGGTTTGCACTGTGCCCCATTTTGTGTTGCCGCACTCTTGCATTACCCTGGGGAAACGAGGATACACAGACCTTAATCGACATTCTGGCCAAATATAATGTGAAGGCCACTTTTTTTGTGGTAGGCGACTGGGTAGATAAATACCCCGAATCGGTGAAAGCGCTTCATGATGCAGGCCACGAGGTCATGAGTCATTCCAATCACCACGACCACTATAATTCCCTCACCGCCGATCAGATCGTGGCCGATGTCACCGCCAGCAACGAAAAGATTGCCGCCGTCACGGGTGTGACTCCCACGCTGATTCGCTGCCCTTACGGTGAGTACGATGACCATGTCATCTCCGCCATCCGATCCATGGGCATGGAGCCGATTCAGTGGGATGTGGACAGTCTGGACTGGAAAGACTACGATGCTTCAACGATCTATGACCGGGTAACAAGCAAGGTTTCCTGCGGCAGCATTGTGCTGTTCCATAACGCGGCGCTGCATACCCCGGAGGCACTGCCGTCCATTCTGGAAAAGCTGATCAAAGACGGCTACACCGTGGTACCCATCTCCCAGTTGATTCTTGACTGTGAATACACCATCGACCACACAGGGCGTCAATGTCCTGCTATCGCGAAGGACACGCAATAAAACAAACTCTTTAGGGCGGCGGCAGGAAACCATTCTGCCGCCGCCCTAAAATCATGTGGAGCTTTTATGCGTTGTGTGGTATACTATACCCAAATACACAAAAGGGCGGTGACAGGCATGAGCGACAAGACCTATATTGCAATCGACCTAAAGTCGTTCTATGCCTCCGTTGAATGTATGGATCGCGGGTTGGATCCATTGACAACCCATCTGGTGGTGGCCGATGCTGCACGCACGGAGAAAACCATTTGTCTGGCTGTTTCACCGTCCTTAAAGGCATACGGCATATCCGGCAGAGCCCGTCTTTTTGAGGCAATACAAAAGGTGCAGGAGGTCAATGCCCGCCGCCGCCATAACGCACCCGATCACACCTTTCGCAGCAAAACCAGTGATGACACGCTGTTAAAATCCGATCCGTCTTTAGCGCTGGATTTTGTCATTGCACCGCCGCGCATGGCGCATTATATGGCTGTCAGCACGCAGATCTATGACATCTATCTCAAATATGTGGCACCGGAGGACATCCATGTCTACTCCATTGACGAAGTGTTTATTGATGCCACCGCTTACCTGTGCACCTATCATCTCACTGCCCGTGAATTTGCCATGAAACTGATCCGCGAAGTATTGCAAGCCACCGGCATCACCGCCACAGCAGGCATCGGCACCAATCTGTATCTTTGCAAAATTGCCATGGATGTGGAGGCCAAACACATTCCGCCGGATAAGGACGGCGTGCGTATTGCCGAGCTGGACGAGATCAGTTACCGCCAAAAGCTGTGGGATCACCGTCCGCTGACGGACTTCTGGCGCGTCGGACCCGGTATTGCTAAAAAGCTGGAGGCACGGGGCATCTATACCATGGGTGATATTGCCCGTGTGTCCCTGCGCAGCGAAGAACTTTTATATGAGCTGTTCGGTGTCAATGCCGAGCTGTTGATCGACCACGCATGGGGCTGGGAGCCGTGTACCATTGCCGATATTAAGGCCTATAAGCCCCAGTCCAACAGTGTTGGTTCGGGACAGGTGCTGCACCGCCCCTATACGTTTAATGAGGCACGGCTCATCGTCCGCGAGATGGTAGAACTTCTGGTACTGGACTTGGTGGATCATCATTTGCTCACTGACCAAATGGTGCTGACTGTCGGTTATGATATTGAGAATGTTTCCGCCGGTGCATACAGCGGCGAAATCACCGTTGATCGCTATGGCCGCAAAATACCCAAACACGCCCACGGTACCGCCAATTTAGGCAAGCACACCTCCTCCACCATGAAGATCGTTGAGGCGACGATGGCACTGTATGACCGCATCGTGGACAGGGAACTGCTGGTGCGGCGTATCAATCTGGTGGCCAATCATGTGCTGGCGGAGGATCGCGTTCCCGCGCAGGGCGAACAGTTGGATCTGTTCACCGACAGCGAACGGCTTGCTAAAGAGCGCATTGCCTTAGCCCGAGAAAAGAAAAAACAGCAAGCCATGCTGGCAATTCAGAAAAAGTACGGTAAAAATGCCGTGCTGAAAGGCTTTAATCTGGAAAAGGGCGCTACGACCATCGACCGCAATCGTCAGATAGGCGGTCACAAAGCGTAAGGAGGTGCCGCTATGGGCCAATATGATGACATGATCTATCTTCCCCATCATCAATCGCAAACACGCGCTCATATGTCGTTACACGACCGTGCCGCCCAGTTCGCGCCATTTGCCGCTCTCACCGGCTACGGTGCCGCTATCCACGAAACGGCACGCCTGACCGAGAGCCGGATCGAACTGACCGAGAGCGAAAAAGCTGACCTTGACCTGCGCCTCCAGATGCTGACCGATCACCTTTCCGACCACCCCGAGATCACCGTCACTTACTTTTTGCCTGACGAGCGAAAAGACGGTGGTGCTTATGTGGATCATAAGGGCATCGTGAAAAGGCTCGACACCTACGAGCGCCTCATTGTCATGAAAGACGGCACACTGATCCCCATCGAAGATGTCTGCCACATAGAGAGTCCCTTGTTCCGCACTCTTGATGACGGATTTTAAACAAATGAAAAGCCTTGAAATGGATCATCGTAACGTTCCCATTTCAAGGCTTTCTTTCTGTCATACAGTTTTTGATTTTTCTCTTTTCTCGTCACGGGATTCACACCGTTCCAAGATCCTCTTTTTGCCCGATCGATCTCTCGCTGTTTCTTTTTCGAGAGTTTTGCATAAGGTACAAATTTTTCCATAGCATTTTCTCCTTTATCGTAATCTCGGGATATGATACTCCCGTTTTGTCTGCGTGTCAAATACATTTTCGAGAAAATGATATTTTATATATTGACAAACTCCAATCCCCCCTGCTATAATTCAAAACAGCGTTATGAAACATCGTTTTAGAACAATGTTTTTATAGAAGGGAGGCACATATATGCCACCGAAACCAAAATTTGCCAAGAATGATGTTGCCGCCGCCGCATTGGCAATTGTCAAGGAGGACGGCCTCGATTCCCTGACGGCACGTGAGTTAGGCAAGCGCCTTGGCACCTCCGCCAGTCCCATCTTTACCATCTTTCAGAGCATGGACGAAGTGAAGCAGGCCGCCCGTGAGTTAGCTTTGGAGGAGTTCAAGGAATACATCAGTGATTATCCGGAATACATCCCCGCCTTCAAGCGCATCGGTATGATGATGGTATCCTACGGGATCCACGAGCCGGAGCTTTTTAAACTCTTGTTCATGCAGGAGCATACGGAAACCCAAGACTTCCGCAGTACGCTCAACGATCTGGGCGGTATCGCCGAGGTATGTACCTCGCTGATCTGCCGCGACTACGGCATGACACAGCAGGAGGCTGACCTGATGATGGAGCAGCTGTGGACGCAGGCCTTCGGTCTGGGCACCATGTGTGCCATGGGTGTGTGCGATTTCACAGAAGAGGAAATCGGCAAGCGTCTGGGCGTGATGTTCCTGAGCCTCGCCATGGCCATCAAGTCCGGTAAACTGGAGATGTTCGACCGTCTTCCCGAAAAGGCCCCCGACGGCACCTTCAACGGAAAATCCTTAGACGACCTGCCCACACTTTGATCTGGTTATCCGGCCGCAAGGCCTGATGATAAATTTTAATTTATATAGGAGCGTGCTTTTTGAAGAAGTACAACACACCGGAGATTGTAGGCTGACCGGGAGGTTAGTGCATACAATCCACACAAACCTCCCTGCATTGCAGTCAACAATCATCAGGAGGGAAAAAAATGAATAAAAATGACTGTCTGATTCGTTTGGAGCAACCTCAGGACTATGCTGAGGTGGAAAACTTAGCACGAGAGAGTTTTTGGAATGTATACCGTCCCGGCTGTCTGGAGCACTATGTACTTCATTGCCTGCGCGATGATACAGACTTTGTTCCGGAACTGGATTTCGTCATGGAAAAAGACGGCGAGATCATCGGGCAGAACATCTTCATGCGTGCGTGGATTGATGCCGACGACGGCAGAAAGATCCCCATCATGACCATGGGCCCCATCTGCATCGCGCCGCAGTATAAGCGGCAGGGCTACGGCAAAATTCTGTTGGACTATTCGCTGGAAAAGGCGAAAGAATGTGGGGCAGGTGCCCTCTGCTTTGAAGGCAACATTGACTTCTATGGCAAGAGCGGTTTTACCTGCGCCTCCGATTTCGGTATCCGTTATCACGGCCTACCCGAGGGCGAAGACGCTTCCTTCTTCCTTTGCCGCGAACTGATCCCCGGCTATCTTGACGGTGTCACCGGCGAGTATGCCACACCGCAGGGTTACTTTGTTGACGAAGACGAGGCAGAAGCCTTTGACAAACAGTTCCCGCCTAAAGTAAAGCAGAAACTCCCCGGCCAGCTCTGGTAAACATCAAACGAATCACGGGAAACCGATGCATCGCATCGGTTTCCCTCCCCCACCTTACATAATACGGAGGTTACTTATATGACCCCTTCCCTCTGCGGTGCAGATTGCGCCAACTGCCCTATGCACGTCACCTGCAATGGCTGCCGCGAAAGCAACGGCCATCCCTTTGGCGAAAAGTGCATGGTCGCTCAATCCTGTGAGCGCGGCGAAGATACATTATGTCAACTAAAGCGAAATCTGATTGACGCTTTCAACGCCCTGCATATCACGGATATGCCGCAAGTCACCGACCTTTACGCCTTGCGCGGTGCGTTCATCAATATGCCTCTCACACTACCCAGCGGCGAGTGTGTCAAGTTCTGGAATGATAATAAAATCTACTTAGGTAACCAACTCCCCAAAGGAAACAGCGACCGCTGCTATGGCATTGCCGCCGACGAAACACACCTGATGGTCTGCGAGTACGGTAAAAACGGTGCTGACCCCCAACTGGTGCTGTTCAAGCGCTGGGCAACTTAAAGTATCCCCATTTTTTCAAGATGCTACTTCTGGTTGCTGGACAAAGCGCCTATTCCGTGCTATGTTAGCCATATCAAATCTGTCAATTCACTCAAAAAGGAGAAAATCATATGCTGAAAATCAATCATTTAACCAAAGCCTATGGTGAGAAAAAAGCCGTAGACGATCTGTCCCTGCACATTCAGCCGGGCGAAATTTACGGTTTTATCGGCCATAACGGTGCCGGCAAAACCACCACGCTGAAAAGTGTTGTGGGTATTTTGCAGTTTGATGCCGGTGAGATCACCATTGGCGGCGTATCCGTCAAAGCCGATCCCATCACCTGCAAAAAGAACATCGCCTACATTCCCGATAACCCCGATCTGTATGATTTCATGACCGGCATACAGTATCTGAACTTCGTGTCAGACATCTTCGGTGTTTCCGCCGATGTGCGGCAAGAGCGCATTGACAAGCTGGCGGAAACCTTTGAGCTGACCGACGATCTGACCCAGCCCATCTCCGCCTATTCTCACGGCATGAAGCAGAAACTGGCCATCATCTCCGCATGGGTGCATGAGCCCAAGCTCATCATCATGGATGAACCCTTTGTGGGTCTTGACCCCAAGGCCGCTCACCTTCTGAAGGGCATGATGCGTGAGGTCTGCGACAAGGGCGGTGCCATCTTCTTCTCCACTCATGTGCTGGAAGTTGCCGAGAAACTGTGCGACAAGGTGGCCATCATCAAGGGCGGCCAGTTGATTCGCTCCGGCACCATGGACGAGGTCAAGGGTGACACCAGTCTGGAATCCGTCTTTCTGGAACTGGAGGGTTAAGCGATGCTCAAAGCTCTCATTAAAAAGCAGTATCAGGAGTGCTTCCGCACCTATTTTGTCAATGTAAAAACCGGCAAGGCCCGTTCCAAGGCCGGTATGGCAGGTATGTTCGTGCTGTTTGCCGTTCTCATGCTGTTCTTATGCGGTGCCTTCTTCGGCATGGCGTTTCTTCTGGGTGACCTGATCACCGCAGGCCTCCCCTGGCTCTATTATGCGCTGATGGGCATGGTGTCCATCGCCTTGGGCACCTTCGGCAGCGTGTTCAACACCTTCTCCACCCTGTATCTGGCAAAAGACAACGAACTGCTGCTGTCCATGCCCATTCCATCCTCTAAAATCCTTACCACTCGAATGACGCTGGTCTACGGTCTGAGTCTTTTGTACAGCGGCGTGGTCTGGCTGCCTGCCATTGTGTATAGCTGGATCTTTTCCTCACCCTCTGTGCTGTCTGTCATCTTCGGCATTCTGCTTCTGTTCATCATTGCGCTGTTTGTTACGGTGCTGACCTGTGTATTGGGTTGGGTGGTGGCATTGGTTGCCGTGCGCGTAAAGAAAAAGAGCTTCGTCACGGTGGTACTGTCTCTGGTGTTCTTTGCTCTCTACTATTTTGTCTGCTTCCGTATGTCCGACTTCATGACGGCGCTGGTAAATAACAGCGAAGCGGTAAGCCAAGGCGTCAAAACATGGGGCAATTTCCTCTATCAGTTGGGTCAAGCCGCCAACGGCGGCATCGTCGGCATGGTGATCTTCACCGGTATCACGCTGGCACTGTTTGCTCTGTGCTTCTATGTATTGTCCAAGAGTTTTACCCGTATTGTCACCAAAACGCCGGCCACAAGCAAGGTAACTGCCAAGGCCACGGCAGCCAAGGCGCAGGATGTGAAATCCGCTCTCTTTAAGCGCGAGCTAAAGCGTTTTACCTCCAGTGCCACTTATATGCTCAACTGCGGCCTGGGTATCGTGATCCTGCCTATCCTCGCCGTTGTGGCCCTGGTCAAGCGTGCCGGCCTGCAGGATGCGCTTACGATGTTTGCCGATATGGTCCCTGGAATCACACCTCTCGTTCCTTTCATCATGCTGGCGGCCGTCTGCATGATCATCGCCATCAACGGCATCTCCACCCCATCCATCTCCTTGGAGGGCAAAAATCTGTGGATTTTACGCACTATGCCCGTGTCGGGTCGTGATGTGCTGGAAGCCAAGCTGAATCTGCACGTGGTACTTAATTCCATTCCCGCTGTCATCACCACCGCGATTCTCGGCTGGTGCGTCGATGCCGACATCGCCACCATCGCTCTGATGGCCGTCTTTTCCTGGGTATTTGTATGGTTCACCGGCGCATTCGGTCTGATCCTGGGTCTCAAGCGTCCCAACTTCAACTGGACTGTGGAATCCATGCCCATTAAGCAGAGTCTGAATGTGTTGCTTTCCTATCTGATGGGCTGGGTGCTGGTCATTGTTGTCTGCGCCGGTGCGTACCTGCTGCGCAACACATTTTCTGCCCAGACCTATCTGGCGCTGGCTGTGGCCGTTGTTGCCATTGGCGCAAGATTCCTGAAAAACTGGCTGAATACAAAGGGTGACGCTCTCTTTAACGCATTGTAAAATAACTTCTTCACGACACAACCCCATCGCCGAGTGTTCATCGGTGATGGGGTTGCTTTTTCTTCCGTTATCGGGAAAGGCTTTTCCCTTCACGGCCATATTTTACCGCCAGCATTTCCGCTACAATGGCAACTGCCAATTCTTCCGGTGTTTCGCCGCCCAGATCCAGACCAATAGGCGCAAAGACCTGATCCAGATCCTCTTGTTTCACACCGGCATTTCTAAGCTGTGCGAAAATCGCACTCACCTTTTTCGTGCTGCCCAGCATGCCAATGTAGGCAGCATCACCGCGAGAAATCACACCTTTAAGCGCAGCGCCGTCTACCTGATGGCCATAGGTCGATACCACATAGAACGGATTCTTAGGCAGCTCTGCCTTTGCCACATCGCCAAAGCTGTCCATCCTGATGAATCGATCCGCCAGACGGATGGCATCTCCGATCTCTTCCTCGCCGCGTGTATCTGCCAGCGTAACGGCAAATCCCACGGTTTTAGCCGCCTGTATCACAGCATGTCCTACATGACCGCCGCCTACCACGACCAGTTGTGTGCGATCACTGCCGCAGTATTCAATAAACACACGCAGTGTACCCTGGCAGCGAATTCCGGCCTTGGACATTTCATCGCTGAAATCGTAGACTTTCACATCGTTCTTTTTCGCCGTGATGCAATCCATTGCATCACGAATGGCAGCTCGTTCCCACATACCGCCGCCCACAGTGCCGCTGATGGTGCCGTCAGGATATACCAGCATTTTGCCGCTGGTGCGTGCCAAACCGTCTGCCTCCACAGTAGTCACAACTGCGAATTCCTGCCCGTTTTTCAGATTAGATGCCTGTTCCAATAACAGATCACACAGCTCCAAGATCAATCCCTCCTCTATGCGTGCACCATGACAAATCTGCCCTGATGTTCTAAAACGCGGATTTCTCCGTAAATTTGAGAAAGAGCCGCTCCCACTTCTTCGCGGGATGCGTTTTCCAATGTCAGTTCCTGTGCAATCGTGCCGTTTTTCATCAACAGCAACCGGTCACAGTATGCCATAGCAAAGTTGGGATCGTGAAGGGCAATCAATCCTGCTTTTCCCTGTTCTTGCAATACATTCCGCACTTGATCCAGCACCATGGTACGGTTGACAAAGTCCAGTGCGCTGTCCGGCTCATCCATCAGCATGACCGGCGCATCCTGCACCAATGTGCGTGCCAAAATAACCAGTTGCTTCTGTCCTTCGCTCAATGTTGCATAATCGTGCCGGGCAAAGTCCTGCAATCCCAGATGTTCTAAAGTCTCCAGTGCCTGTTTCCGGCATTTCTCACCCGGTGACCCCAGGAGCTGCAGTCTTGCATGATAGCCCATCAGCACCACATCCAGCACCGACTTCCCGAAAAGAGGGCTGCCCCGCTGAGGAATATAGGACATTCTCAGCGCACGCTGCCGTTCATTCATATGCGTGCAGTTTTCTTCATTCACAAAACACTGTCCCTGTGTAATGGGGAGTAAGCCGCAAATTGATTTGATCAGCGTCGTCTTACCGCAGCCATTCAGGCCCAGCAAGGCGCAGAACTCACCCTTGCCTACCGATAAATTCGCATCGTGCACGATCTCCTGCCGTCCGTAGGCACAGGACAGGTGCGCCACGGTCAGTAAATTACTCATACACGACGCCCCTTTCTCACGCACATAAACCATACTAAAACCGGAACGCCGATCATGGTGGTCAATATGCTGATAGGAATTTCAGCCGCGTAGAGTGTGCGGGCCAAAATATCGGAAATCAGCAGGATCGTACCGCCCACCATAGCGCTGAGGATCATCGTACTGGTATTTTTCCGCCTGATAATGAAAGCGGCAATGTGAGGGGCTATTAAGCCGGTAAAAGATATCAGACCTGTCACGCAGATAACCGATGCCACCAGTAAAGTAGACAGCGCCAGCACACACAGACGAACAGGGCGCAAGCGCATACCGAGTGCGCGGCACTCCTCTTCGTTCAGCGACAGCATCTCCACCTGCCGTCTCAACAGCAGGAGTCCGGCAAATCCTATCATCCAAAACGGCAGGATAGCCAGCACCTTACTTGCCGTAACAGATGCCAGTGAACCCATGGTCCAGTATTCAATAGCGGCCAGTTGAGATTCAGAGTCGGCATAATATTTGAGCAACATGATGAACGCCTTTGCCACCGCTGCAATGATAATACCTGCCAGAACATAGGTTGAGGTGGCGGTAGAACGGGTAGCGCGTACCAAAAGCACCACCATCAGTACCGCCAGCAAACCACCGACAAAAGCACCGCTTGCCACGCTGACCATAGAGCCACCCATCGTCACAATGGCCACAGCGGCGCCCAGATTGGCACCGGAGGAGATACCGATAATGTCCGGCGAGGCCAACGGATTCTTGAAAATGATCTGGTACACTGCACCGGCCAATCCCAACCCTGCACCGCTGAGTATCGCCATACAGGTGCGCGGCACACGCAGCGTATAAAATACCTTGCGCGTCATCCCTGTCACATCGCCGCCGCAAAGCAGTTGCCCAATTTCCCGCATAGAGATGGGATATTTACCCACGCAGAAGGAGCAAATCATCGCTGCCATCATGATAGCGCCAACAAAGGTGTAAGCCAATACAGCGCGTTTGTCTGTTTCGTGTTGTATCATAGTATGTCCCATTTCTTTTTCTGTCGGTCTCATTATAGAGGAAACAGGGCATTGCTGTCAAGCAATGCCCTGTCATCATTTCAACTGCAAAAATCAGTCTGCCAGTGCCTCAGCTGCAGGAGTAAAGCCGTAGAAGGTCTGATAGAAGTCCTGTACATCGGCGATAAACTGCTCATTGCTGTACAGCTCGGAATGCAGCGTCTTGAGCATCCACAGCGTACCCAGAATACCGGAGGGGGTCGGAGAATCCCACGCCTCAAAACCGGTAGTCATCTGATACACCGCGCCGTTCTTCACAGCCGTCAGCTCAGCAAGCTGACTGTCATTGAGAACATCATCCACAGTGTAGTCGGGAGCAGCGGTAGCAAAGTTGTTGGTGGGAATCACGATCACATCGGGATTCATCGCCAGAAGTTGTTCATAGCTGATTTCCGTCCAGGAGTTGCCCTCAATGTCCTTGCCGGCATTGATACCACCGGCAGCAGCGATCAGGGACGCCTGATACATCTGGGCAGGAGCGGTGGTCAGATAGCTGCCGGTACCGCCTATCATAACAACGGGCTTGTCGGCGTCATTCAGCTTCGCAGTGAGGTTTTCAACCTCGGTCAGTTTATCGTTATAGTACTTGATCAGTGCATCGGCCTTTGTCACGGAGTTTGTCGCCTTGCCGATCAGGGTGAACATCTCGATGATCTGCTCATGGCTTTCGGGCAGCACCAACAGAGCAGGAATGCCCAGCTCTTCCAAAGCGGCTGCGGTGTCCTTCTGCTTCATGGGCAGAATGACCAGATCAGGTTCAGCTGCCAGACAGGTTTCCATATCAAATGCCTTGGCAGAACCCACATTGGGCAGTTCCATCAGTTCGGGGGCTGCCTTCTTGTAAATAGGACGCTTATCGGATTTGTCCTCCACGCCTACCATACGATCGGTCAGACCCAGCGCAATGCAGGCAGAAGAGGAAATGTAGTAACCGCTGACAATTTTCTGGGGCTCAGCACTCAGCGTTACCTCACGGCCGGCCATATCGGTCACAGTCAGAGGATAGCTGATCTCAGCAGACACTTCCTGCTGCTCATTGGTATCAGACTGTTTGTTTGCGCCGCAAGCGACCAGGGAAAAAACGGTCAGAGTAGCTAATAGCGCAGCTAAAAACTTTTTCATAGGTACACTCCTTTATTCAAAAACTATTCGTTATTTTATCATTCGTATAACGAATTGTCAACTATCGTTTTCACATTAAAAAAATACAACCGCTACACTCGATAAGCATAGCAGTTGTTTTAATATATTAGCTTAATATTGCAATATATGCTCTATATTACATTTAAGATGGTCCGATTTGCTGTGTCAGAGGATCCACAAAGACAGCCAACTGCGGCGGATTGTATGTCCAGATCACAAACAGTACCCACACCGCCAGCAGAAACAGTCCCCCCAGCCATTGCCACAGCTTGCCGCTGAGTTTAAGTTTGTTCTGTATGCGCCAGCTCACCCAGAATGCCAGCAGTACCGCCACTTGGAAAATAATAACATTCACCAAATCACTGTTCTTTCCCACAATGCCCTGATAGGTATAAAACAGCGCGGGAATGGCAGCCAATCCCACCAGTAAGCCAACCCCACGAGCCGCCAACACAGGGCTCTTACTCTTGCGCAGGGCCAACCATTCAATAAGCGACCACACGATCCACGGCACAGCCAGCAGCTTCATATGTTCCCATGTGGATTCATTGGTGGCAGCGAATGCCGCCACAATTTCATTCTTACCGCTCCAGTCGTACACGAAATGCAGCAGATTCCCTGCTGCGATCGTAAACAGCAAACCGATGATCTCCCATGTACGCCATTTTCGATCTGTCATCTGACATCCTCTCCTCGCAAACAGATTACTTCATTTTACGCGGATCGGACGGGTTTTATACCTTAGAAATAGTCGTGAAAGGTGGGGATATAACACCTTGTCTCCGGAGTTATCTCCCCCCTGTCTCCCCTGTTTTTCCTTCGCCCGCAGCATATCTCAAACCCTGATTTTTCGCAACTGACACTTGCAAAGTTGCATTCACCGCGATACAATAGGAAAAACCATTCCAAAAAGGGAGAGCTGTTATGGACTATCAGGATGTCTTGCAAAATGCGCGCACGCGTGTAGGCCCTTACTGCAAGGTATGTCCCGTCTGCAACGGGGCAGGCTGCAAAAATACCGTTCCCGGTCCCGGCGCAAAGGGTCTGGGCACAGGCTTCCTCCGCAACTATCAGAAGTGGCAGGAAATTTGCGTCAACATGGACACAATTTGCGAAAACAAGCCGGTGGACACTTCCTTCTCCTTTTTCGGCAAAACACTCATCGCACCGATTATGGCTGCGCCTGTGGGAGCCATGAAACTGCATTACGGTGATCTGTACGATGACCTTGCTTATAACGATATTCTGGTATCCGCCTGTCAGAGCGCCGGTATTGCCGCCTTTACCGGTGACGGCACCAACCCCGATGTAATGCGCGGTGCGCTGGCAGCTATTAAAAAAGCCGGCGGTTACGGGATTCCCACCGTCAAGCCGTGGGACCGCGACACCGTTTTTGCCAAGCTGGATGCCGCCAAAGCGGCCAAGCCCCTTGCCATTGCCATGGATATTGACGCAGCAGGTCTGCCTTTCTTGAAAAACCTGACACCGCCTGCCGGCAGCAAGACGGTGGCTGAGTTACAAGAGATCATCGCGTATGCCAAAGCGCCCTTTATCGTCAAAGGCGTTATGACGGTGACTGGCGCTCGCAAAGCGTTGGAGGCCGGCGCAAGTGCGATCGTGGTATCCAACCACGGTGGCCGTGTGCTGGACGGCTGTCCGGCTACCGCAGAGGTTCTGCCCCAAATCGCAGATGCCGTAGGCGGTCAGATGACCATTCTCGTTGACGGCGGTATTCGCAGCGGTTTGGATGTGTTCAAGGCGCTGGCTTTGGGTGCTGACGGCGTATTGATCGGTCGCCCCTTTGTCACCATGGTCTACGGCGGCGGCAATGACGGCGTGGCGATCTATGTGAAGAAGCTCACCGAGGAGCTGCGCGATGTGATGGCCATGTGCGGCGCACATTCTTTATCCGAGATCACCCGCGATATGGTTTGCAAGCCGTAATCATACATGATACGCAAAAAGACACGGACTCCTGTCCGTGTCTTTTTTTATGAAAACAAAGAGAGATTTTATGCGGCCACACCCGTATGCTTCTTGTTGCTGATAAACTGGAATACAACGACCGCTGCCACAACAGCAAGACCAATCACATCGGTCCAAGCGCCAGGCACCATCATACCCAGACCGCCTGCCACCAAAGCCAGACGCAGCACAACAGGGATCTTGCGGAACAGGTGGCCGTTCAGGGCGGTCGCCACGCCAAACAGACCCAGCACCGCACTCAGCGCGATTTGCAGCACCTGATACCAACCGGTGAGATTCTCAAAAAGCATGGTGGGGTTATATGCGAAGATATACGGCACAATAAAGGCCGCAATCGCCAATTTCGTAGCGTTGACACCTGTCTTCATCGGGTTGGACTTGGCAATGGCGGAACCGGCATAGGCCGCCAGCGCCACGGGCGGTGTAATATCTGCCACGATACCGAAGTAGAACACGAAGAAATGTGCCGCAATAGCAGGCACACCTATCTGAATCAAGATGGGGGCACAAGTAGACGCCATGATGCAGTAGTTGGCCGTGGTGGGAACGCCCATGCCCAAAACGATGCAGCACAGCATGGTAAAGAACAGTGCCACAAACAGGCGACCGCCGGAGATAGCAATGATGGCGGTGATAATTTGAGAAGCAAGACCGGTCATGGTAATACAGCCGGCGATGATGCCCGCCATGGCACAGGCGGCAGCCACGGAAACGGATCCTTTTGCACCGTTGGCCAGTGCATCAAAGAACACGCCGGGAGTCATATGAGCGCCCTTCTTAAACATGGCGACTGCACACAGAACGATGCCCAGCAGCAGAGCCACCAAGCCCACAACCTTGGGCAGAGGCAGGAACAAGTAGCACAGCAGCAACAGAGAACCGACACTACCCCAGGTGGGGCTGTTCTGGATATTGCTGACTGCCACGGCAAATACAATGGAGATGGCAGCAGAGAAGGCCATGGTGCGGGAACCGCTGGCCACCAGATACACCAGAATAATCAACGGCAGCAGCAGGTAGCTGCGCTTAACCAGATCTTTGAACTTAGGCAACAGCTCCGGTGCGATACCCTTCAAGCCCAGCTTCTTGGCCTCCAGATGGACGCACATGAAGATACCGGTAAAGTATAGCACAGCAGGCAAGATAGCACGGACGATGATAGAGGAGTAAGGTACACCCACATACTCTGCCATCAGGAACGCCGCAGCGCCCATAATGGGAGGCATGATCTGACCGCCGGTAGAGGCGGCCGCCTCTACCGCGCCGGCGAACTCCGGCTTATAGCCGGTCTTTTTCATCATGGGAATGGTGACGGAACCGGTAGTCACGGTGTTGCCCACGGAGGAGCCGGACACCATGCCGCACAGAGCGGAGGAGATGACCGCCACCTTGGCGGGGCCGCCGGAATAGCGTCCCACGGCGCAGTTGGCAAGACTGATAAAGAACTCAGAGATGCCTGTGCGCTCCAAGAACGAGCCGAAAATGATAAACACCACGATAAATTTGGCACACACCTGAATAGGTGTGGTCATGACACCGGTGGTGGTATAAATCAAACGGTAAGAAAGCTGCTGAATCGCAACACCAAAGCCCTGACCGCGGGTAAAGGTGAAGTAATACAGAGCGTACAGCGTAAACGCACCTGCCACAATCAGGATGGGCACACCTACACTGCGGCGGCACAGCTCCACCAGTGCCAAAACGGCAACAATGCCGCCTATCACTTCCAGCGTGGTCATGTATTTATAGTTGGTAATGCGCATGGTAATGTCTGTCGCATGAAAGGCGATGTAAAAGAACACAGCCGCGCCTAACACCATAATCAGGATATCATACCAGGGGATGTGGTTGGGCTTCTGCACACCCTTCTTGGCAGGATAAACCAGATAGCCGATCACCAGCATGACGCCGACGAAAGAGGGGTAGCGCAACATGTCAAGCCATGTGGCAAACAGCGTCACATAGATGACAAACAGGGATACCAGAGCCAGCACACCGTAAACAATGATTTTAGGGGTGCCGGTCCAAACGCGGGTGTTAGATTCACGGTCATATTTCTTCATGACATCATCCACGTTGACGGCAGCTTCGTCCGCAGCGACAGGCGCAGTGGTAGCGGTAACTGCCTCAGGTTTTTCGATGGTTTTCTTTTTGAACAGTGCCATTTTCTCTCAATTCCTCCAAAGTGTTTTTACGCATCGCAAGCAAAAGCGGCGTGATTTCCGCCTCTCCTTGCGGTGCATACAATGCGGAGAGAGTACCGCCCCGTAGGGCGGTACTCTGTATGGTTATCTACTCAGGTCGTTTACTTCGCAACATCCACAGTGATGCCATTCTCGGCATAGTAGCGAGCAGCACCGGCGTTGAAGGGAACAGCGATACCCTCGGTGGCGAACTCCAGGCTCAGCTCAGCGGCCTTAGCGTGCTCGATGGAACCGGCATTGTCAAAGATGGTCTTGACGATGGTGTAAGCCACATCCTCGTCCAGATCAGCGCGGGCAATCAGCATGCACTTAACAGTGATGGTGGTGCAATCCTCGGTAATGCCATAGGTGCCGGCGGGGATGACCAGCTTAGCATACCAGGGGCAATCAGCCAGGATCTTAGCCATATGCTCGGCATCGATGGAGATCATGTACACATCGCAGGAGGTGGACAGGTCCACAACAGCGGTAGTGGGCGCACCGGCGCACAGGAAAGCAGCGTCAATCTTGCCGTCCTTCAGACTCTCGGTAGAATCACCGAAGGACTGATACACGGGGTTGATGTCATCGATGGTCATATCATAAGCGGTCAGAACATCGATGGTATTGTAGTAAGTACCGGAACCCACGTCGCCTACGCAGACGTTCTTGCCCTTCAGGTCAGCAACGGACTTAATGTTGGGGTTGGTGGTGACCATCTGCACGGTCTCAGCATACATACCGCCCAGCACGGAGAAGCAAGCCATCGCGCCATCCTCCTTGAAGGAGTTGGTGCCAAAGTAAGCATAGGTGGAAACATCGGACTGCACGGTAGCCAGATCGTAGTCGCCGCTGTCGATACCGATGATGTTGGCCTTGGAGCCGCCGGTGGAAACCACGGTGGTCTTCACGTTGGTATTGTTGGTCAGATAATTGGCCACAACACCACCAAAGGCATAGTAGGTGCCGGATTCACCGCCGGTACCCATAACCAGGTTGGCAGAAACGTTGGTGTTACCGTTGTCCGCATTGGGGGCGCCACCATTGCCGCCGCAGGCGACCAGGCTCAAGGTCATGACCAGAGCCAAAATCAGTGCAAAAAACTTTTTCATGAATACTCTCCCTTTAATTTTAGTTGCTCCGCTTACGCGGATTTTTTTCGGTGTTGTTATTGTATCGCATTTTATCTCTTTTTGCAAGATAAAAATGTGATTTTTTTCATTTTTTCTTTTTAACATCATGTTTCATTTTTTTCATTTTCTGCATTTTGCCGTGTTTTATGTTCTGTTTTTCACATAATTGCCGCTTTTCCTGTTATTTTTATTGGTTTTTGTTTAAGATTTTTAATTTAAGTTTTTGATCCTTTTCCCCGCATTTTTGCAATAAGCTAAAATAATTCTTGCAAAACAGGCATATGTTATTTATCTTCCAGAAGAAAACAGTACCGTCTTTTATCAAATGAGAACCCACCCACTCCGCTCGGAGTGGGTGGGTTCTCATGTTTTTTTCTTTACTTCTTGGCCTTGGTGTCCACCACCTCATGCAGCATGGCGGTGAAATCTGCCATGGACATGGCACCCAGATCGCCGTCGGCACGGTGACGAGGAGAAACGGTACCGTTCTCCATATCCCGGTCGCCCACGACCACCATATAAGGCACCTTTTCCATCTGTGCATCGCGGATCTTCTTGCCGATCTTCTCGTTGCGATAGTCCACCTCTACACGGAAGCCCTGCGCCTCCAGTGCCTTGGCGGCATCGGCGCAGTAATCGGCGGCACGGTCGGTAACGGGCAGGAAACGAACCTGCTCGGGAGCCATCCAAGTGGGCAGCGCACCGGCATATTCTTCAATCAGATAGGCCAGGGTACGCTCATAGCAGCCCAGAGAAGTACGATGGATGATATAGGGCAGCGCCTTTTCGCCGTTCTCATCAATATAGTACATGCCGAAACGCTGAGCCAGCAGCATATCGATCTGAATGGTAACCAGCGTATCTTCCTTGCCGTACACATTGTGATACTGGATGTCCAGCTTGGGGCCGTAGAAGGCGGCCTCGTCAATACCGATCTCATATTTCACGTCCAGATCGTCCAGAATCTGACCCATGACGCGCTGAGCCTCTTCCCACTGTTCGGCGGTACCCTCATACTTGTTGTTGGGGTTGGCAGGATCCCACTGGGAGAAACGGAAGGTGCACTTATCCAGCATGCCCACAGTACCCAGGAAGTACTTGGCCAGTTCCAGACAGCCCTTGAACTCTTCTTCCAACTGATCGGGACGCAGCACCAGATGACCCTCGGAAATGGTGAACTGACGCACACGAATGAGGCCGTGCATCTCGCCGGAATCCTCGTTGCGGAACAAGGTAGAGGTTTCACCCAGACGCATGGGCAGATCACGGTAGGAGCGCTGACGGTTCAGATAGACCTGATACTGGAACGGGCAGGTCATGGGACGCATGGCGAAGCATTCCTTGGTCTCATCGTACGGATCGCCCAGAATGAACATACCGTCCAGATAGTGATCCCAGTGGCCGGAAATCTTGTAGAGATCGCGCTTCGCCATCAAGGGAGTCTTGGTCAGCAGATAGCCGGCCTTCTGCTCCACATCTTCCACCCAACGCTGCAGCAGCTGCACCACGCGAGCGCCCTTGGGCAGTAGGATGGGCAGACCCTGACCGATGGAATCCACGGTGGTGAAATATTCCAGATCGCGGCCCAGTTTGTTGTGGTCGCGCTTGAGAGCTTCTTCACGCTGCTTCAGGTACTCGTCCAGCTCGTCCTTCTTGGGGAAGGCCACGGCGTAGATACGCTGCAGCATCTTGCGGTTGGAATCGCCGCGCCAGTAGGCGCCGCAGCACTGGGTCAGCTTGATAGCATTACCCTTGATGCGGCCGGTGGAGTCCAGATGGGGGCCTGCGCACAGGTCCACGAACTCACCCTGACGGTAGAAGCTGATAACAGCGTCGATGGGCAGATCATTGATCAACTCCACCTTGTAGGGTTCTTCCTTCTCTTCCATGAATCGGATGGCCTCTTCACGAGGCAGCTCAAAGCGCTCCAGCTTCAGCTTTTCCTTGCAGATCTTGCGCATTTCTGCCTCGAGAGCGTCCATGTGTTCCTGAGTGAAGTTAAAGGGTGCATCAAAGTCATAGTAGAAGCCGTTGTCGATGGAAGGACCGATGGCCAGCTTCACTTCGGGATACAGACGCTTGACCGCCTGCGCCAGCACGTGGGAGCAGGTATGCCAGTAGGTCTTGCGATAGTCCTTGTTTTCAAAGGTGTACAGATTTTCTTCAGACATGGTATTTTCCTCCTTGTAAATTGGGGGTGGGTATAAAAAATCCTCACCCCTGATCGGTTTCAGGGGTGAGGTAAACTGACTTTACTCCACGGTTCCACCCTGCTTACGGCATACGCCGTCGCTCGTGTTCTCTGTAACGGGAGAGGCCCGTCCCAGCCTACTTGGATGATCGTTCGGTGGGCAGCTCGGAGGCGGTGGCACTTGTCCGCTTTCCTATCAGCGCCCTCACAGCAAAACAGGCACCTCTCTGAGATGATCGGCAGACGGCTTCCTCGTCAACGCATTTTCAAATTACAAATTAGTATAACCTGCTTTTTCGCCCTTGTCAATGGGTTTTATGGCACTTCATCCGTAACTTTGGCAAAAACACACGCCGGTATATAACCGGCGTGTGTTATCAAAAATCAAACATTAAAGCGGAAATAGATCATATCGCCGTCTTTGACCACATACTCCTTACCCTCGGAGCGCAAGAGTCCCTTTTCCTTGGCTGCATTGACGCTGCCGCAGGCGATCATCTCGGCAAAGTTAATGGTTTCGGCGCGAATAAAGCCACGCTCGATGTCGCTGTGGATCTTGCCGGCCGCCTGAGGTGCCTTGGTGCCCTTACGGATCGTCCAGGCACGGCACTCGTCCTTACCGTAGGTCAGGAAGGAGATCAGACCCAACAGGTCATAGGAGCACTGGATCAGGCGATCCAAACCGGACTTTTCAATGCCCAGCTCCTCTAAGAACATGGCGCGGTCATCCTCATCAAGCTCTGCAATATCCTGCTCCAGCTTGGCACAGATCGGCAATACCTGAGCGCCCTCTTTTTCCGCCAATTCCGCCACCAGCTTGAAATAGGGATTGCTGCTTTGGTCGGAAAACCCGTCCTCGTCCATGTTGGCGGCGTAAATAATGGGCTTCAGACTTAAAAGATCAGAGGAGGCGATCAGTGCCATATCCTCATCACTGCAATCAAAGGTACGGGCGGACTTGCCGGCATTGAGATGCTCAGCCAAAGCCTTGAACACCTCCGCCTCATGCAGAAACTTCTTATCACCCTTAGCCGCCTTGGTCGCCTTTTCAATGCGGCGGTTCACCATCTCCAGGTCTGCCATGACCAGCTCCAGATCAATACATTCAATGTCGCCCAGAGGGTCCACCGGTACATTGGTACCGGCATCAGCCACCACATGCATGATGTTCTCATCATCGAAGCAGCGCACCACATGGACAATGGCATCGGTGCGGCGAATATTCTCCAGGAACTTGTTGCCGAGGCCGGCACCCTGAGAAGCGCCCTTCACCAGACCTGCAATATCCACAAATTCGATCACCGCCGGCGTCTTTTTATCCGGCTCGTACATTTCAGCCAACTTGTCCAGCCGTTCATCGGGCACAGCCACCATGCCTACATTCGGCTCAATGGTGCAAAACGGATAGTTGGCACTTTCGGCGCCTGCATTGGTGATGGCATTGAACAAAGTGGACTTACCCACATTGGGCAAGCCGACGATACCTAATTTCATAAAGGATGTCCTCCCTGTTGTATTCTGAATCTGTATTGTACCATTTTCATACAAAAAGCGCAAGATGACCAAGCAAGAAAACCATCGACTTATTGTCAAAAAAGGTGTGGCGTGCGCCACACCTTTTTGCTTAATTGCCCCGATCGCCAAAAAAGTAATTGTAGAAATCCTGCCAGTTGTCCGGCGTCTGACCACCCTGTTCCTGCCGCCGCTCCTCTGTTCCGGTGGTGGCAGGCTGCTCGTCAAAGGTCAGGTCGGTGGTCATATAGTCGCCGTCACGGAACACCGTCAATGTCACGGTGTCGCCTGCCTTGTGGCCTTTCTTGGCGGCAGACAGATCATTCATGGAGGCGATTTTCTGATCGTCTACCTTGGTGATCACATCACCAAGACGCAGTCCTGCTTTCTCTCCGGCTCCGCCCTTTGTGACAGAATAGACAAAGACGCCCTCATTGATTTTGATCTGGTACTGTGTCGCCATCTCCTTGGTCATGGTGCCGGCGGTGATGGCCATATATGCCTTACCCGTCACCTGACCGTTCTCCATAATATCGGAGATAATGGTTTGCACATCACTGATGGGTATGGCAAAACCCAAACCCTCCACCATTGTGGTGGAATAGCCGGAATACTTGGCCGACACAATGCCCACCACTTCACCATAGAGGTTCATGAGCGGTCCGCCGGAGTTGCCGGGGTTAATAGACGCATCCGCCTGAATCATGTTAAACGGCGTACCGTTGACATTGATGGCACGGTCACAGCAGGATACGATACCCTGACTCATAGAAAAGGTCAGTTCACCTAAGGGATTGCCGATGGCCAGCACCGCATCGCCCACATTGACATCGGCACTGTTTCCCATGATCACAGGTGTCAGACTGTTGGCATTGATCTTCAGTACCGCCACATCGTAGTCGCTGTCGCCGCCTACCAGTGTAGCCGGATAGCTATCACCGTTATACAGCGTGGCCGTCACAGACGATGCGCCGGACACCACATGCTGATTGGTGACAATGTAGCCATCGGCAGTGATGACAAAGCCGCTGCCGGAGCTGGCCGTTTCCACCTTCTGACCGAAAATATTGGTAGAGGATGCCGAACAGTTGACAGACACCACGCTGTTGACCGTGGCAGCATAGACCTCCGCCGGCGTCATCAGAGTTTGCCCGTCCACCTTTTTAATGGACACAGCAGTGGCCGGACGGGTGCTCTGCTGCATGACGCTGTGC
>JAUMWJ010000015.1:0-14703 GCA_030529655.1 Eubacteriales bacterium | reverse complement strand
AGCCGGCCACCAACGCACAGGCAATGACCAATGCGGCTATCTTGATGCCTTTTTTTCGCCCGACACCGCGTTTTTGCTGTTCATTGGCAGCTCGGAAGCTCGTGCCGTCAGTTGGCCGTGACGGTCGGTAATCATCCTGCGGCTGCGGTTCGGCACGGTAGTTATAATGATACAGATTATTTTCGTTGTTGTATTCATCATTCATGGAAACAACCTCCTATTGAAACTTTGCGCTTGTGAACAAGCGGAAATTGTGTTATGATGGGCAAAATGTTTTGCTTTCTATGATTATATGATAAGCAAAAATCTTAATTCAACCTTTAATTTTTATATGTAAATTTTAACTTTTTGAAAACGAGGTGATTTCCTTTGCTGCGAGTGGACGGATTGAAGCTGCGCCCGGGTGATAGTGAGGCGCTGCTGAAGCAAAAAGCCGCCAAAATTTTGCGTGTGAGCGATGAGCAGATCCTCGCATTTCGCATTTTGCGTAAATCCGTTGACGCACGCGAGGAACTGCATCTTGTCTATGCCGTATCCGTCACATTAGCGCAGGAGGATACGGTTCTCAAGCGCTGTCGGGATAAACGGGTGTCCCGCTATGCGCCCAAGCTCTATTCCCTTCCCTCCCCCATTACTGCGCCGACAACTTCACCTGTTGTGGTGGGCGCAGGCCCTGCGGGGCTGTTCGCCGCCTTGCTTCTGGCTCGCTGCGGTGCAAGGCCCATTCTCCTTGAGCGCGGTCAATGCGTGGAACAGCGCCAACAGGATGTTGAGCGTTTTTGGAGCACCGGAGAACTGCGTCTTGAATCCAATGTGCAGTTTGGAGAGGGCGGTGCCGGTGCATTTTCCGACGGAAAGCTGAATACCGGCACGAAAGATTTGCGCCACCGTTTTATTTTGGAGCAGTTGGTGCGCTGCGGCGCACCGGAAGCCATTCTGTACGATGCCAAGCCCCATGTGGGCACAGATATGCTGCATATTGCGCTCCGTAATTTGCGCCGGGAGCTGTTGGATTTAGGTACCGACATTCGTTTTGGGCATCGTTTGGAGGCGATCCACATTCAAAACGGTGCGTTGCAGGGCATTACGGTACGCACAGAAGGTGCTTTATACGAACTGCCCGCACGCCAGCTTCTTCTTGCACCGGGACACAGCGCCAGAGATACCTTTGAAATGCTGTATCACGCCGGTGTTTCCATGGAGCAAAAACCTTTTGCCGTGGGCGTTCGTATCGAGCATCGCCAACGGGACATGGATGCGGCTCAATATAAGCAATATGCCTCCCATCCCGGACTGCCTGCGGCTACCTATAAGCTATCCTGCCATCTGCCCAACGGACGCAGCGCTTTCTCTTTCTGCGTCTGTCCCGGCGGTCAGGTGGTGGCTGCCGCCTCGGAGGAAGGCCGTGTGGTCACCAACGGCATGAGCGAATACGCCCGCGACAGGGAAAATATCAACGGTGCGTTGCTGGTCAATGTCACGCCTGCCGATTTCGGCAGCGATCATCCCTTAGCCGGTATCGCCTTTCAGCGCACATGGGAAGAACGCTCTTATGCTTTGGGCGGCGGTTCTTACGCCGCACCCTGTCAGCGTGTGGAGGACTTTTTGGCACACCGACCGTCCGTATCCTGCGGCAAAGTGCAGCCAAGCTACCGTCCTCATGTAGTTTATACCGATTTACATGATTGTCTGCCCCCGTTTGTGGCGGAAGCACTGGAATTGGCACTGCCTATGTTGGAGCAGAAAATCCACGGCTACGCCGACGGTGATGCGCTGCTGACAGCGGTGGAGACCCGTTCTTCTTCTCCGGTGCATATCGTGCGTGATGCGAATTATCAATGTAATATCGCCGGCATCTACCCCTGCGGCGAGGGCGCCGGATATGCCGGCGGTATCCTGTCTGCTGCGGCAGACGGTATGCGCTGCGCAGAACAGCTTTTAGAAAATTTTAGATAATTGAGGTGTATAACGATGCGTAAAATTGCTGCAATGGAGGATTTCTTCTCCGAGGAACACCGCCGTCAAATCGTAGAAACAGCAGAAAAGGTCGGCTTTACCGTGGATTTTTATCCCCGTGATACGCTGCCTGCCGGCCGTGAGACGGAATATGAGGTGTTTTATGGCTTTCCTCCCATGGATTTGCTGAAAAAGGCAGTAAACCTGAAGTGGTACTGCTGCAGCTTTGCCGGCGTGGACAAATTTCTGTCTGACGACATTTATCCCAATCCCGATGTGATGCTGTCCAACTCCTCCGGCGCCTACGGCACCACCATTTCCGAACATATGATCATGGTCACGCTGATGCTGCTGCGCCACATGCCCACCTATGTAGAAACCGTTCGTAAGCACCAGTGGCACGAATCCATTCCCATGCGCTCCATCTGCGGCAGCACCATTACCGTACTGGGCGCCGGTGATATTGGCACCAACTTTGCGCGGCGTGCCAAGGCCATGGGTGCCAAGCTGATTCGCGGCGTACGCCGTACCGCCAAGGCAGGCGATCCCTGCTATGACGAGATGTACACCTTTGACCGTCTGGACGAGATCCTGCCCAAGACCGAGATTCTGGTCATGGCACTTCCCTCTACCCCTGATACCGTCGGCATGCTCAGCCGTGAACGCATTGCTCTGCTGGACAAGGATGCCATCGTGGTCAATGTAGGCCGCGGTACTGCTATCGATCAGGATGCACTGATGGATGCGCTGAATGAGGAACGCATTGCCGGTGCAGCACTGGATGTGATGATGCCGGAGCCCCTGCCTGCCGACCATCCTCTGTGGGATGCGAAGAATCTCATTATCACGCCCCATATCTCCGGCAACATGTCCTTGGGTATCACCCGTGATCTGGATGTGGCCATGTTCTGCGAGGATTTGGAGAATTATGCCGTCGGCCGCCCCTTGAAACGTTATGTAAACCGCAAGATCGGTTACTGAGATATTTCCGCTGTTTAATAGACGCTGAAAAAGTTTAAAAAATTCGCCGCCCGCAGGCGGCGAATTTTTCCGATCATTTTTGCTCGCGACATATGCGTGAGCAAAAATACATCTCGTCAAAATTGTCTGAAAAGCAGGCAATGAGGCACCCGAGCGAAACGAAAAATCTCCTGTCAAAAAATATCCGGGATGTCCTCTTTATAAAGGACATCCCGGATATTTTTTTATTTATGCCAGGAAGCCCTTGAGAATGGTTTCCTCTGCTTCTTCATGGGTCAGGCCCAGCGTTTCCAGCTTCAAGAGCTGGTCACCTGCAATCTTACCGATAGCCGCCTCATGCACCAACTGGGCATCGGGACACAGGGCCTCAATGGCAGGAATGGACTTAATACGGGCATCACCCATAATAATGGAGTCACACTGCACATGGCCAAAGCACTCGGCGTTGCCCACCATACGGGGATAGAACACCTGCTCAGACTGGTCCTGTGCCACGGAGCGGGAAATGACACGGCCCTTGGCATCCTTGCCGTTAAGCTGGATCTCCATGTCGCTCTCGGCGATCTGTTTGCCGTGGGTCAGCAGACGCTCCGTCACCACCACCTCGCTGCCTGCCTCGCACACAAACTTGGTAAAGCGCTTGGTGGAGTCAATGCCGCGGATCTGCACGGTATCCATCTGCATGGTGCTGCCCTCGCCCAGATACACGATGGTCTGGGGATTCATCACATTCTTGCCGGTCTCGCCGTCCGTCACCTCGCCGTAATGCTTTTCGGCATAGTGCACACGGGAGTTTTTGCCGATATAAAAGGTATGCACGCCGTCATGGCGGCTCTCATCACAGCCGGAATTGTGGATACCGCAGCCGGCAATGATCTCCACATCGCAGTTATCACCCACGAAAAAGTCGTTATAGACCATTTCGGACAAACCGCTCTTGCTGATGATGACAGGAATATGGCAGACCTCATCCCTGGTGCCGTCCTTAATGCGGATTTCGATACCGGGCTTATCTGTCTTGGGTGTGATTTCGATATGTTCGGTGGACTGGCGTGCCTCACAGCCGCTGTCCTTACGAATATTGAACGCACCTACGGGCTTGCCGGTCAGATCGGCGATCTTTTCCAGCAGCTTGGCATCAATGTCGGTAATCATAGCACGGCCTCCTTCCTCTCGATCACAGGGCAGCCGCCCAGCGTATCGGCCAGAATCAGGGGGAAAATTTCCTCTGTGGTACCGCGATGGGCAAGGGTACCATTGGCCACCACGACGATCTCGTCTGCCAACTGGATGATGCGTTCCTGATGGGAAATAATGATCATGGTGGATCGCTGTTCCCGATGGATCTGTTCGAAGGTCTCGGTCAGTCGGGCGAAGCTCCACAAATCGATGCCGGCTTCCGGTTCGTCAAAAATCATCAGGTCGCTGTGACGCGCCAAAATGGTGGCGATCTCGATACGCTTGACCTCACCGCCGGAAAGACTGACGTCTACCTCACGCTCCAGATAGTCATTGGCGCACAGCCCCACCTTGGTCAGATATTGACAGCAGCGATCCTTACTCAGCTTTTCCTCGCCTGCGGCAAGCAGCAGCAAATCGTGGACGGTAATACCCTTGAAACGGGGCGGCTGTTGAAATCCGTAGCTAATGCCCAGCTTGGCGCGCTCAGTAATATCCAGTTGGGTAATATCCTGCCCGTTATAGATGATCTGACCGCCTGTGGGCTGCACCAGACCCATAATGACCTTCGCCAGCGTGGTCTTACCGCCGCCGTTAGGGCCGGTAAACACCACCAGCTTGTGGTCGGGAATCGTCATATTGATGTCTTTTAAAATGTCCAGATCTCCGTCAGGAGTGGACACACGATAACTGATATGTTTCAGCTCCAGCATGAGAGCTTCCTCCTTTCGAGGTGTATTATCCGCAGTAAATAGGCGAATCTCTTACAAATTAAATATTTTAGCAGATAACCGCAGAAAAAGCAATGGAACTGTGACCATTTTTTGCATTCACACATAGTATGGCATAAAAGGAGGCGTTCCATGATGGACAGCAATGAAAATGCGACCTATGATTATCGGCTTTATGATCAAGTCTGGCAGCGCGTTGCGCCGGAGTTAAACCCCTACCCCGAAGTACGCAGTCAGGAGATGGCTTCATCCGCTCCCACTCTGACGCAGTGCCGCCGTTCGCTTCCCGAATGGGAAAATTTGCGCGATTTGGTGGATGGTGAGTTGGAGGGTCGCCGTGTTTATCTGGCCTATGCACGCTGTGCGCCCAACAACAATGCCCGGCGTATCATGCGGCAGTTGGCTGAGGAGGAAAGCCGTCACGCACGGCGGCTGTTGTCACTATACTATCTGATGAGTGGGGAGTGCTATAAGCCCATTCCCTCCACAGGCTGTATCGCTATGCCACCATGGTGTCAAGCTCTGCGTCAGCGCTATCATGATGAGATTTATGATGCCACGGGCTATCGTCAGCTTGCCGAGAATACCGAGGACTCCGCTCTGGCACAGATCATGAGTGGTCTTGCCGACGATGAAATGCGCCATGCACGGCAGCTGCTGTGCCTGCTGGAACAGAATATGCTTGCATAATGTGGTCTAAACTGCTACAATAGCCACAAATTAACAAAGGAGGACACCCCTATGAAGGAATGTATCACCCGTGAACAAGCAATGATCGCATTGAAGGAATATAACAAGGAGCCATTCCATATTCAGCACGCGCTGACGGTGGAGGGTGTCATGCGGTGGTATGCCAACGAGCTTGGCTATGGCGAAGAAGCTAATTTCTGGGCCACAGTAGGCCTGCTCCACGATATTGACTTTGAAATGTGGCCGGAGGAGCACTGTGTCAAGGCGCCGGAGCTCTTGGAAAAGGCCGGTGCATCTGCTGAGCTGATTCACGCCGTCTGCTCTCACGGCTACGGTCTGTGCTGCGATGTAGAACCCGTTCACGAGATGGAGAAGGTGCTGTTTGCCGCCGATGAGCTGACCGGACTGATCGGTGCCGCCGCCAGAATGCGTCCCAGTAAGAGCTGTAAGGACATGGAGCTTTCCAGTCTGAAGAAGAAATTTAAGGACAAAAAGTTTGCCGCCGGCTGCTCCCGCGATGTGATCAAAACCGGTGCTGAGCGTCTGGGCTGGGAGCTTGACAAGCTGCTGGAAATGACCATTGAAGCCATGCGTTCCTGCGAAGACAGCATCAACGAAGCGATGGCTAAGTTGTAAAAACCACGCAAAATCACCCTCTGTCGTCGTAATTCGACAACAGAGGGTGATTTTTATGCAGCATAATACAGATTGTAGTCGATTTTGTTACCTTCGGGCCTTTTATTCGATGGAAATGATATAGTAATACACAGGCTGTCCGCCGGGCAACATAGCGACCTCAGCACTGGGGCAAGCGGAGGCAAACAGCTCCTCCGCAGCAGCGGCATCCTCGTCGGACACGCCCTCGCCGGCAAAGACGGTGACAAACTCGCTGTCTTTTTCCGCTGCCAGATCCGCCAGCTTATGGAGCAGGACACCAATCTCCCGATCCGTGCCGAACAGCTTGCCGTCCACCAGTGCCAGATAGTCGCCCTCGTTGATGGCAAAACCGTCAAAGTCAGAATCACGGGCGGCATATGTGATCTGTGCGGTAGTCACCTGAGAAGCGGTCTGGATCATGGTCTGTGCAATCACTTGTGGATCCTGCTCGTCCAGATCGACATTCATCATGGCAGTGATGCCCTGTGGTACAGTAGCCGTAGGCACCACGATAACCTCTTTTTCCGTCAGCCCGATGCATTGCTGGGCCGCCATGATAATGTTCTTATTGTTGGGCAGCACGAACACCACTTCGCTGGGTGTGCGGTTGATCTCCTGCAAAATCGCCTCAGTAGAGGGATTCATGGTCTGGCCACCGCTGACAATACGGTCTACGCCCAGATCGTGGAAGGTAGCTGCCAATCCCTCGCCGGCGCATACCGCCAGAAAACCGTAACGCTTTTCAATCGCGGCGACAGCTTCCTCATGTTCCAGTTCTTCCTCAGCAGCATCCAGATCGTCGGCACTTTGCGCCTTCTTGCCTGCTGCCACTTCCTCATGCTGGGTACGCATATTTTCGATCTTCGCCAGCTCCAGTGTGCCATACTTCTGGGATTCGGTAATGGCATCGCCCGGCGTATCTGTATGGACATGTACCTTAAAGGCCTCATCATCTTCGCCGATCACAAGACAGTCGCCGATGCTGCTCAAATAGGCACGCAGCGGATCAAGAGAAACATCGGAGTTCTTGCGAACGATAAAGACGGTGTCATAGGTAAAGGTGATCTCCTCATCGGAAATCATGCCGAAGTCTGCCTTTTCCTGCTCCGGCTCGTCCTCCACCTCAGGCACGGCCTCGCCCTGCAAAGCGCGCAGCATACCCTCCAGAATGATCAGATAGCCCTTGCCGCCGGCATCTACCACACCGGCCTTTTTCAGCACAGGATTCATTTCAATGGTTTCATCCAGCGTTACATAGCCCGTCTTAATGGCCTCTGACAGCACATACTCTGCGCTGTTGTTCTCACCTGCGGCTTCCACCGCACGAGCAGCAGCCAGACGGCTGACGGTCAGCACCGTGCCCTCAGCAGGCTTCATCACAGCACCGTAGGCGGTGGTCACGCCATCGCTCAAGGCAGCAGCCAACTGCGCGCCGTCCATTTCGCTCAGATTCTTGCAGGACTTGGACATACCCCGGAACAGCAGCGACAAGATGACGCCGGAGTTACCGCGCGCACCGCGCAGCAGGGCAGAGGCGGTAATTTTCGCCGCCTCGTCCACCGAAGTCGGGTCGCTCTTACGCAGCTCGGCAGCAGCGGTCTGGATGGTCAGACTCATGTTGGTGCCGGTATCACCGTCAGGCACAGGGAACACATTTAGGTCGTTGATAGACTGTTTTTGCGCTGTAATACAAGCGGCGCCGAAAAGCACCATCTGTTTGAAGGCGCCGCCGTTGATTCGATCTGTCATTTTCCGTTTCTCCTTTGAATGGCGTATCTTACACCGTAATGGAATCCACACAGACGTTGACCTCGCGGACCTCCACGCCGGTGTTCTTATTCACCATATATTTGACCTCACTCATAATGGAGCGGCAAACCGTGGTGATATTCACGCCGTTTTCCACTACAATGTGCAGTTCGATGGAAACGGTGTTATCGTTGTTATAGGTGACCTTCACGCCCTTGCTCATGCTCTCCGGACGCAGCAGGTGAACAAGGCCGTCAGTCATGCTGCGATACGCCATACCCTTGACGCCGAAGCAGTTGGTTGCCGCAGCTCCGGTGATAGTAGTAAACACCGCATTGCTGATACTGATTTCGCCTTGATCGGTACGGACTTTTATCATAGTTCATTTCCTTTCTTAAAGAAGATGATTGTCATAATCTCATAGTTAGTTATTTATTATACACCATTTGCCGCAAGATAACAAGTGCAAAAAATAAGGGATCGGATATGCGTCCGATCCCTTATTTTTGTGCTTATATTTACTTCGCGCAGATCGCTTCAATTTCCACCAGCGCATCCTTGGGCAGCTTTGCCACTTCCACAGCGCTGCGAGCAGGATAGTTCCCCTCGGTGAAAAACTCAGCGTACACCGCGTTCATGGCAGCAAAATCACCCATGTTCTGCAGGAACACCGTGGTCTTAACCACATTGTCCATGGTCAGGCCGGCCGCTTCCAGAATGGCCTTGACATTGGTCAAAGACTGACGGGTCTGCTCGGCAACACCGCCGGGCACAAATGCACCGGTAGCCGGATCGACGGGCAGTTGACCGGAAGTAATCAGGAATGTACCGCAGTCGATCGCCTGAGAATAAGGGCCGATTGCACCGGGCGCATTGTTGGTGGCAATGATCTTCTTCATATCGTATTCCTCCTGTAAGCTGTTGCCATATTTCCGATTCGGAGTCGGTATTTCTATGTGTGTTGTTATACCATATTTTCAACGATATAGCAAGCGCCTCTTAATATTGACGAATGACCGCCGTCACCTTACCTAAAATCTGGGCTTCACGGCCGTCAATAGGGCTGTATGCCTCGTTTTCCGGCAGCAGCCACACTTCGCTCCCGCGACGCGACAAGCGCTTGACCGTTGCTTCATCACCCAGCAGTGCCACCACGATCTCACCGTTATTGGCCACCTGCTGTTGATGCACCACCACCAGATCATCGGGCAGAATGCCGGCGTTGAGCATGGACTCCCCTCGCACACGCAGAGCAAAATACTCATCACTGCGATAGCCCACATCATAAGTCAGATAATCCTCAATGCACTCCTGCGCCAGAATCGGCGTACCGGCTGCCACCGTGCCCACAATGGGAATCTTATGAACCGGTGTATCCTCCGTCACTTCACGCATTTCGTGTTCGGCCGGCTTCTGCACCTTCGGCATCTTCGCCAGCGTCAAGGCCCTTCCCTTGCCGGCTCCCTTGCTGATGACACCAGCCTCCTCCATATGCTTGAGGTGGAAATGCACCGTGGACGGCGATTTCAGGCCCACTGCGTCACCGATTTCGCGCACAGAGGGTGGATAACCCTGCGTCTGAATGGTTTGCGCGATATAATCATAAATCTGCTGCTGCATCTTCGTCAACTTTGCCATGGCGTCCTCCTTTTTCTGCAAGACTGATCCAAGCTACATTTATTGTAACACATTTTTTCATATATTGCAACATTTGTTCTATCTTATTTTTTCTTTTTTCTGCTTTCTTTTTCAAAAAATATTGCGTTGTCCTCTTGAATTTCCCTATATGCTATGGTAAAATAATCAAGAATCTGAAAAAATGCGTTTTCGCATGAATATATGGGAGGAAATCCGTTATGAAGATTTTTATTACGATTGTGCAGTTGATTGCCGCTTTGATCCTGATCGGTGTTGTTCTGTTCCAGTCCGGTAAGAGCCAGGGACTGTCCGGTGCGATCGGCGGTATTGCTGATTCCTATATGTCCAAGGGTAAGGCCAGATCCATTGATGCCAAGCTGGCAAAGGCCACCAAGTGGATCGCCGCCGCATTTGTGGTGCTGACACTGATCCTTGACTGCATGGTAGCCGCCGGTCTGTAATCGATCTACATACTAAAGCACGCAGAGTTTTACTCTGCGTGCTTTTATTTCACCATGCGGTAGAGCTTGCCGCAGGCAGGTGTTACGCCCTTACAGGAGAACAGCTCCTCCACAGTGACGAACTGCACTCCCTGCGCCTGCAGGTGATCAATCGCCTGCAACGCCGCTGTGACGCTGACGGCATACTGATCGTGCATCAGAATAATGGCACCGTCGGTGTAATCCCGATAAATGATGTCCAGTATCCTGCCTACATTTTTTGACTGCCAATCCAAGGTGTCCACCGACCAGCAAATTAACGGCGTTGTCACGGCACAGCAGGTCTCCTCTCCGATAAATCCGTAAGGGGGTCGTATCCAGTAATCGTCCTCGCCCAGCGTTTGACATAGCACCTTATCTCCATGGGCCAGATCCTCCAATGCTGTGGCGCAGGTCATCTCCGCCAGTCTGGCATGGTCATAGGAGTGATTGCCGATCTGATGTCCCTCTGCCCTCATGCGCTGCACCAGCTCTGTGTTTTCCTCCACCAAGCTGCCAATGAGGAAGAATGTAGCGTGTACACCGCGCTCCTTCAGACCATCCAAAAGCTGCGGCGTATATTTGGCAGACGGCCCATCGTCAAAGGTCAGCGCCACATAGCAGGTCTGCACCGACTTGCCCTCCACTGCCGTTTGCTGTATCGACTCGCTATGCGCTGCACAGCCGCATAGCAGCAACACGAACATCACAGTCACCATTCGTTTCATATCATCACCGATAGTATTGTATGACACAGCATAAAAGAAAAGCACGGAAGTTTCCGTGCTTTCCCTTGTTCCGTTATTTACTCCATCGAAACAGCGTCCGATGTATCCGTATCAATATAGAGCGTCGTGAAATTATCCTCACATTCTATGTCGAGAGAATCTGCATATTGGTAATCATCCTCCAGCTCGAACCTCATGACACATCGTCCGTCATCGTCTGTCCAACTGTCGCAATCCAAAAACTGCATATCGCCGTTGCCGTCAATATACCAGAGTTGGGCCGCTTCCACTTCATGGATGTCCATTACATAGGCAGTTGCCACACCGTCCAGTACCGTGAACTGCGTCAAATACGGCTCGCCGTAGATATACGGGGAATCAAAATCGGTGCTGCACGATTCAAGGGCATTGACGATCATCGCCACCAAAAATACCAATCCAACGACGATCAAGGGGAACGGATTTCCTTTCTTCTTATACACCTGCTGGGGTGTTTGATTCAGCATAGGCGCTATGACTACCGGCTCCTCCGGAGTGGGAATCTCCTCCTCGTAACGGTCATTCTCTTCGTAACACGCTTTTTCCTCAAAACAGACTTTGCCGCTTTGCGACTCTACTCGCGCATAACGATTCTCCAGAAAATCATTGTCGCTCATGTGATAGACTGTGCCATCAGCATGGACCGATTCACGGCGCGGCGGACGGTTATAGGCGCCGCATCCGGGGCAGCAGCCTTCCGTTTCATAACGGTACACCTTGCCACAGTTTTTACATTTTATGCGAGCCATAGCTGCTCCTCCCTTTTCCTGTATAGGGTTATGATAACTCATTTCATATTATTGTCTATCAACTTAAAGTTGACGGAATCATTTTTTGAGGGCTACTTTAAGTTGCTTTTTTTCAGTGTACCATGTTGTCATACAAAAGACAAGGATTCTGTGCCTGTTTCGCCATATTTCGATTTCTTTATGTATATTTTATTTCGAATATTACGGTTTGTTGTCAGTTAATGGAAGAAAAACGCCCTTTTATGTGGCTTGACCACAAAAAAGGGCGTTTTCGTTATTGAAATGGTTTTCTTATTTCACCAGTTCGATGATAGCGGTTTCCGCAGCATCACCGCGGCGAACGCCGGTGCGGACAATGCGGGTATAGCCGCCATTGCGCTCAGCATATTCAGGAGCGATCTCCTTGAACAGCTTGTTGGCGACATCTTCTCTGGTAATGAAGCTCAGAGCCTGACGGTATGCTGCCAGATCACCCTTCTTGCCCAGGGTAATCATCTTTTCAGCCAGGGGCTTGATTTCCTTAGCACGGGTAATGGTGGTTTCCATACGACCGTAATCCAGGAAATCGGTGACCTGCTGACGGAGCATCGCCATGCGCTGATCGGTAGTCTTACCGAGCTTACGAGTTCCGGGCATTTCAGTTTCCTCCTTGTAAGGATATTCCGCGCGAAGCGCGAAGCAGTTAGTTATTTTCTTCGTCGGCCAGGGACAGACCCATCATAGCCAACTTGTTGATGACTTCCTCCAGGGACTTACGACCCAGGTTGCGTACCTTCATCATTTCATCTTCGGTCTTGGAGATCAAGTCCTCGACGGTGTTGATATTGGCACGCTTGAGGCAGTTGAAGCTGCGGACAGACAGATCCAGCTCCTCGATCGTCAGCTCCAGCACCTTGTCCCGTGTATCGCTGGCCTTTTCGACAACAGTGGACTTGTCGCCCATGGTATCGCTCAGGTCAGTAAACAGGGCAAAGTGGTCGCAGAGGATCTTAGCGCCCAGGGACACGGCATCACGCGCCGTGATGGTGGAATCCGTCCAAACCTCCAGCGTCAACTTGTCAAAGTCAGACATGTTGCCGACACGGGTATTTTCCACCGTGTAATTGACTTTGTACACGGGGGTATAGATGGAGTCGACATGGATGAGCCCGAGGACGCCGCCGTTCAGCGCCTTGTTGCGGTCAGCGGATACATAACCGCGGCCGTGGCTCAAGCTGATCTCCATGCTCAGCGTAGCGCCCACATCAAGGGTAGCCAGATGCAGTTCGGGATTCAGAATCTCCACTTCACCATCGCTCTTGATGTCGCCTGCCGTCACTTCGCAAGGACCGGTAGCTTCGATAAAGACGGTCTTGGTACCTTCGCAATACAGCTTGGTCAGCAGGCTCTTCACGTTCAGAACGATCTCGGTCACATCCTCTTTCACACCGGGAATGGTGGAAAACTCGTGCTGAACACCGGCAATTTTAATGCTGGTGGCAGCCGTACCGGGCAGGGACGAGAGCATAATGCGACGCAGCGCATTGCCCAGAGTCGTTCCGTAACCGCGCTCCAGGGGTTCGATCACATATTTACCATAGGAAGCATCGCCGGGCGTTTCAATACACTCGATCTGGGGCTTCTCAATTTCAATCATGCAGTACCCTCCTTCATTCTCGTTACAGCGCAAACAAATTTGCGCTTTTTATGATTCATTCGCTTTGTGAGGGTTCCAACCCTATTACTTGGAGTACAACTCGACGATGAGGTGCTCTTCAATGGGCATATCAATGTCCTCACGAGCGGGCATCTTGGCAACAGTGCCCTTCAGGGCGTTCTTGTCGCGCTGTAGCCACTGGGGAACATTGATCATGGGAGCATCCTCAGCAGTCAGGCGCTTGAAGCAAGCGGCGCTGCGGCTGCCTTCCTTCACCTCGATCACATCACCCACGCGTACCAGATAGGAGGGAATATTCACCTTCTGGCCGTTGACGGTGAAGTGAGCGTGGTTGACCAACTGACGGGCCTCACGGCGGGTCATAGCGAAGCCCAGACGATACACAACGTTGTCCAGACGACGCTCAACCAGGGTCAGCAGGTTCTCACCGGTCTTGCCGGGCATGGCGGAAGCCTTCTCATAGTACATATGGAACTGCTTCTCCAGGATACCATACACGAACTTAACCTTCTGCTTTTCATTCAACTGAATGGCGTACTCGCTCTTTTTCTTTCTCATCTGGCCGCCGGGGTTGCGCTTGGTCTCCTTCTTGGAGTAACCCATGACGGTAGGAGAAATGCCCAGCGCCTTGCAGCGCTTAGCGATAGGCTGCATATTCTTAGCCATAATCTACTTATCCTCCTTGTTCCGATTACACACGACGACGCTTGGGGGGACGGCAGCCATTGTGAGGAATGGGGGTGACGTCCTTGATCATCGTTACTTCCAGACCAACAGCCTGCAGGGCGCGGATCGCAGCTTCACGACCCTGACCGGGGCCTCTGACAAAGACTTCAACGGTCTTCAGGCCATGCTCCATAGCGGCCTTGGCAGCGGTTTCTGCTGCGCTCTGGGCGGCGAAGGGAGTAGACTTCTTGCTGCCACGGAAACCCAGACCACCGGAGGAGGCCCAAGACAGAGCATTGCCCTGGGTATCGGTGACGGTCACCATGGTGTTATTGAAGGAAGAACGGATATGGACCTGACCCTTTTCGATGTTCTTCTTTTCGCGACGGCGGCGGATAACCTTCTTGCCGTTCTTTACGTTAGCCATATTATTCTCCCCTCCTTACTTCTTCTTGTTAGCAATGGTCTTCTTGGGACCCTTGCGGGTACGTGCGTTGGTCTTGCTGCGCTGACCGCGAACGGGCAGGCCACGACGGTGGCGCATGCCGCGATAGCAGCCGATTTCAGTCAGACGCTTGATGTCAAGCGCCACTTGACGACGCAGATCACCCTCGACGACGTAGCTCTGATCAATCGCCTCACGAAGCTTAGCTTCCTCGGCCTCGGTCAGATCCTTAACGCGGGTGTCGGGGTTGATGCCTGTCTGTGCCAGGATGTCCTGAGCACTCTTTCTTCCAATACCATAGATATAAGTCAAACCGATTTCGATTCGCTTATCCTTGGGCAGGTCAATACCGGCAATAC
>JAUMWJ010000014.1 GCA_030529655.1 Eubacteriales bacterium | reverse complement strand
GAACTAATTTTTCAATTCTAATGACTGTGTCCAGAAAACTGGGTACATATCAAAGATTGCCGTTTTTTGTATATTTTCAGTATACAAAAAGTCGGAGCAAGCGATACAGAGCTTGCTCATAAGAGGTGCGAATGAATAAGTCGTATCGCATATTGTTTTTTCGATAACCAAATCGAAACCCAGCGAAGCGGATTCGATTTGGAGAGGAGGAGCAGCGGCGTGAGCGCACTCTGACTTATGAAAAAAGTCGGAGCAAGCGATACAGAGCTTGCTCCGACGATGGTACGGGTAGTGGGACTCGAACCCACACGGTCGCCCACTGGAACCTAAATCCAGCGCGTCTGCCAATTCCGCCATACCCGCGTACAACAATATATTTTACCACAACCAAGTGCCGTTCACAAGATGCAAATTGCACTCGGTGTCATACTTTTTCTCTTGAATTTTCCTTGTGGAACAGGTGTACTTGTGGTATACTATATCATTAAGATAAAATAACACGGCGGAGAGGGAGAGGAATACGATGGGCGTGCATGATGGACACAGACAGCGCAAAAAAGAGCAGTTTCGTGATGATGGCTTGCGCAGTTTTGCCGACCACGAGGTGCTGGAGCTGCTGCTCTATTATGCAATTCCGCGAAAGAACACCAATGAGATCGCCCACCGTTTGCTGAAGCGATTCGGCACGCTGGATCAAGTGGTGCATGCACCGCTTAAGGAGCTGAAACAGATTGAGGGTGTGGGTGAGAATGCGGCACTGCTTTTGCAACTGATTCCTGCCGTCAATCAGCGCATTGCCCGGAGCGAAAAAGTGGATGAAATTCTCAATTCCGTGGAAAAATCGGGGCAGTATTTTATGCGCCTTTTCCGAGGGGAGCGCCGCGAGGTGATCTATATGGTCTGCCTGGATCAGAAGTGCAAGGTGCTCTCCTGCTGCCGTCTGGCAGAGGGCGATGTGAATGTGGCACCGCTGTCGATCCGTCAGGCGGCGGAGCGGGCGCTGACATCCAACGCGGCCATGGTGCAGTTGGCGCACAACCATCCCAGCGGCATTGCGCTGCCATCGGAGGAAGATATTTATGTCACACGCATGATCAAGGAGATCCTCCACCCGCTGAATATCCGCCTGACCGACCATATTGTGGTGGCAGACGGCGACTTTGTTTCCATGCGTGACAGCGGTATGCTGGAATAAGCCATGATTCTCAGAGAAAGGAGCGCATGATGGGCCGATTCAAAGTGGTTTCTGAATATGAGCCAAGCGGCGATCAGCCACAGGCGATCGAGCTGTTGGCGGAGGGTATCGAAAACGGTCTGCGCTCTCAGGTGCTGTTGGGCGTGACCGGCTCGGGAAAAACCTACACCATGGCGAAGGTCATTGAGAAGATCCAACGCCCCACACTGGTGTTGGCACACAACAAGACATTGGCGGCTCAACTCTGTGAGGAGTTCCGCGAGTTTTTCCCCGATAATGCGGTGGAGTATTTCGTATCCTATTACGACTACTATCAGCCGGAGGCCTATATCCCCCATACGGATACCTATATCGAGAAAGATGCCTCCACCAACGAGGAAATCGACCGTCTGCGCTTAAGCGCCACCTGTGCGCTGTTGGAGCGGCGTGATGTGATCGTGGTGGCATCGGTGAGTTGTATTTACGGCCTGGGCGAGCCGGACGATTTTGCCAAAATGATGATCTCCCTGCGCACGGGAATGACAATGGATCGGGATGAACTGCTGCGGCGGCTGGTGGAAGATCGCTATGAGCGCAATGACATTGCCTTTGGCCGCAATATGTTCCGTGTGCGCGGCGATACGGTGGAGCTGTATCCTGCCTACTACAAGGATCGTGCCATCCGGGTGGAGTTTTTCGGCGACGAAATTGACCGTATCACCGAATTCCATCCCGTCACGGCGCAGGCGATGCGAACCCTGCAGCATGTGGCGATCTATCCTGCCAGTCACTATGTGACGCCCAAGGACAAGATGGAACGGGCTATCGGGGATATTCGTGAGGAGCTGGAGCAGCAGGTCAACTATTTCAAGGAGCAGGACAAGCTGATCGAGGCACAGCGGATTCGCCAGCGTACAGAGTACGATATGGAAATGATGACGGAACTGGGATTCTGCTCCGGTATTGAGAACTATTCCCGCGTCATCGGTAACCGACCCGTGGGCTCGCCACCTATGACGCTGCTGGATTTCTTCCCCGATGATTTTGTGCTGTTCGTAGACGAGAGTCATGTGACGCTGCCCCAGGTGCGTGCCATGTATAACGGCGACCATGCCCGCAAGCAGAGCTTGGTGGAATACGGCTTCCGTCTGCCCTGCGCGTTCGATAACCGCCCCCTCAAGTTTGAGGAATTTGAGGAGCATATCCATCAGGCCATCTTTGTGTCGGCCACGCCCGGCGAGTACGAAAAGGAAAACGCCGACCAGATCGCCGAGCAGGTGATCCGCCCTACGGGATTGTTAGACCCCAAGGTGGAAGTGCGCCCCGTGGTGGGACAGATCGATGACTTGGTGGAGGAGATCCACAAGCGCTGCGAAAAGAACGAGCGTGTGTTGGTGACCACGCTGACCAAGCGCATGGCGGAGGATCTGACCAACCATTTCAAGAGTATTGGCATCCGTGTGCGGTATATGCACTCGGATGTGGCGGCGCTGGAGCGTATGGAGATCATCCGTGATCTGCGTCTGGGCGAGTTCGATGTGCTGGTGGGTATTAACCTTTTGCGTGAGGGTCTTGACCTGCCCGAGGTGAGTCTTGTGGCGATTCTGGATGCGGACAAGGAGGGTTTTTTGCGCAGCGAAACCAGCTTGATCCAGACCATCGGTCGTGCGGCGCGTAATGCGGAGGGACTGGTCATTTTATATGCTGACACCATTACGCCCAGTATGAAGGCGGCTATCGCGGAAACAGAACGCCGCCGTGAAAAGCAGGACGCTTACAACAAGGCCCACGGCATCGTGCCCAAGACCATCCGCAAGAGCGTGCGCGAGATGGTGGAGATCAGCCACAGCGCCGAGGAAGCGTCGGTGCTGAGTAAGAAAAAGCTGTCCCGCGCAGAACGCGATGCCACTATTGCACGGCTGGAGAAGGAAATGAAGCAGGCCAGCAAGATGCTGGAGTTCGAGGTGGCGGCCATGCTGCGTGATCAGATCATTGAACTGAGAAAAGAGAAGTAAAGAGAAAGTGAAAAAATATATTGATTATCTCTATGTGGTGGTGGGAGCTGCCTGTTGGGGCTTCATCGGCGTGTTTAACCGTATGCTGGCGCAGGCCGGTGTGACCATGGGTAACCGTGTGTTCATCCGCAATATGGGTGCGCTGGTGCTGATGAGCGTGGTGTTTGCGTTGTTTCGCCCGCAGATTTTTAAAATCAAAATCAAGCATTTGCCGATTTTCCTCATCAGCGGCACACTGAGCGTGATTGGCCTGGCATGGACATATTTTTCCTGCCAGATGCTTTGCTCGCTGGCGGTGGCAGGGATTTTGCTGTACTTGGCGCCGTCCTTTGTGGTGATCGCCGGGGCGATTTTGTGGAAAGCGCCGCTGACAAAGCGGAAAATCGTTTCTCTGGTGCTGGCTTTGATCGGCTGCGCGCTGGTCAGCGGCATTGTGGGCGGCGATCTGACGATTTCAGCGAAAGGCTTTTTGCTGGGTATCGGGGCTGGAGCTTGTTATGCCAGCTATACCGTCATGGCGCATTACGGTCTTGCTCATTATGACAGTCTGACTATGATCTACTGGACATTTTTCGTGGCAGGCATGGTGTCGCTGATCTGGTTGGATGTACCGGCCTTGGTGCAGACCCTGCGCCAGCCTATGGGTGCGTGGGGCGCGATCGGGTTAGTGGTGGTAGCTACCGTGCTGCCGTATTTCTTCTATACCAAGGGCCTGGAGGGCGTGGAAAGCGGATTGGCCGCCGTCATCGCCAATGTAGAACCGGTGGTGGCTGCCCTGACCGGCATCATCATTTATCACGAAACACCTACCGTCTGGACGGTGGTGGGCATCATCCTTGTGTTGGCGGCAGCCGTTATTTTGGCAAGAGGTGAGGACAATGGCAAAGCATAAAGAGGAAAAAACCAATGTGATGCGTACATTGGAGCAGAAAAAGATCCCCTATACCGCCCATACTTACCCCACGGACGGTGCCATTGACGGCGTGTCGGTGGCCACCTATCTGGGTCAAGATGTGCGTGCCGTGTTTAAAACTCTGGTGACAAAGGGTGCGTCCGGCGGCTATTATGTATTTGATATTCCCGTGGCGGAGAATCTGGACTTAAAAAAAGCGGCAAAGGCAGTAGGTGAGAAATCCGTTGCCATGCTGCCCCAGAAGGAGCTGCTGCCTTTGACCGGTTATGTCCACGGCGGCTGCAGTCCCGTGGGCATGAAGAAGCAGTTTCCCACCGTGTTCCACGAAACTGTCGAGGCACTGGACACCGTTATGGTGTCAGCCGGCAAGATCGGCTATCAGGTGCAGTGCAGCCCTGATGATCTGTTGACATTATTGCGCGGTAAAACAGCAGATATTATTGTTTAACGAAAGGCATGACCATGCAAAAAGAAATTTTCATCAAAGGCGCGAGGGAGAATAACCTCAAAAATATTGATGTGACGATCCCCCGCGATAAACTGGTGGTGCTGACCGGACTGTCCGGCAGCGGCAAGTCCTCTCTGGCGTTTGACACCATCTATGCCGAAGGACAGCGCCGCTATGTGGAGAGCTTGAGCTCCTATGCCCGTATGTTTTTGGGGCAGATGGACAAGCCGGATGTGGACTATATCGACGGCCTTTCTCCGGCCATTTCTATCGACCAGAAAACCACCAGTAAAAACCCCCGCTCTACCGTGGGTACGGTGACGGAGATCTATGACTATCTGCGCCTTTTATGGGCACGGATCGGTACGCCTCATTGCCCTAAGTGTGGGAAAGAAATCAAGCAGCAGACCATCGACCAGATCATCGATCAGATCATGGCACTGCCGGAAGGGACCCGTATTCAGATCGCGGCGCCTGTGGTGCGTGGGCGAAAGGGTGAACACACCAAGATTTTTGATGACGCTCGCCGCAGCGGCTATGTCCGCGTGCGTGTGGACGGCAGTCTCTATGACCTGAGCGAGGAGATTGCCCTGGAAAAGAATAAAAAGCACCAAATTGACATCGTGGTGGATCGCCTGATCGTCCGGGGTGATATGCAGCAGCGTCTGACCGACAGCGTGGAAACCGCATCATCGCTGACCGGCGGTATTGTGACGGTGAATCTGCTGCGTGAGGAGAAGGACATCAGCTTTTCCCAGAACTACGCCTGTGACGACTGCGGTATTTCTATCGAGGAACTGACACCCCGTATGTTCTCGTTCAATAACCCCTACGGCGCCTGTCCTACCTGTACCGGTTTGGGCGTGCAGCTCAAGGCCGATCCCACGCTGATCATCCCCGATGAGAGTTTGTCCATTTTAGACGGTGCCATCACGGCACCCGGATGGAATTCCATTCGCTCGGACGGCATTTCCCGTATGTATTTCGAGGCACTGAGCAAGAAATACCAGTTTTCCCTGCGTACACCGTATGGTGAATTGCCTGATCAGGTGAAGCGGATCATTCTCTACGGTACGGACGGCGAGAAGCTGGAGCTGGAATATGATCAGCCCCGTGGGAAAGGCGTTTTGTACCAACCCTTTGAGGGCATCGTGAACAATCTGGAGCGCCGCTTTGAGGAGACCCAGAGCGAGGCATCCAAAAAGGAAATTGAGGAATATATGGGCGAGTGCCCCTGCCCCGATTGCCAAGGCCGCAGGCTGCGCAGTGAGGCATTGGCAGTGACGGTGGGGGAGAAGTCCATCTATGCGGCAACCGAGCTGCCGGTCAATGAAGCGTTGGCGTTTTTCAATGATTTGACGCTGACGGAAACCCAACAGTTGATCGCGGCGCAGATTTTGAAGGAAATTCGCGCCCGATTGGGCTTTTTGCAGAGCGTGGGGCTGTCGTATCTGACGCTGTCCCGTTCCTCCGGGACGCTGTCCGGCGGTGAGAGCCAGCGTATTCGTTTGGCAACCCAGATCGGCTCCAGTCTGATGGGCGTGCTGTATATTCTGGACGAGCCGTCCATCGGCTTGCACCAGCGTGACAACGACAAGCTGCTGGCTACGCTGCAGCGGCTGCGGGATCTGGGCAACACCCTCATCGTGGTGGAGCATGATGAGGACACCATGCGTGCCGCCGACTATCTCATCGACATCGGACCCGGCGCCGGCAGTCGCGGCGGTCATGTAGTGGCAGCCGGTACGCCGGAGGAGGTCATGGCGAATCCCGCTTCGCTGACGGGGCAATATCTCAGCGGCAAAAAGAAAATTGATATGCCCGCGCATCGCCGTGAGGGCAACGGCAAATGGCTGACCGTCCGCGGCGCAAGGGAGAATAACCTGAAGAATGTGGATGTATCCGTGCCGCTGGGCACTTTTACCTGTGTCACCGGTGTGTCCGGCAGCGGCAAGTCCAGTCTGGTCAACGAAATTCTCTATAAGAAACTGGGTGTGGAGCTCAACCGTATGAAGGCACACCCCGGCAAGCATGACCGTATCGAGGGCATGGAGCATCTGGACAAGGTGATCGCCATTGATCAAAGCCCCATCGGTCGTACACCGCGATCCAACCCGGCGACCTATACCAATCTCTTTAACGACATTCGCAACCTGTTTGCCGCCACACAAGAGGCAAAAGCACGGGGCTATGGCCCGGGAAGATTCTCTTTCAATACCCGAGGCGGCCGCTGCGAGGCCTGCAGCGGTGACGGTATGCTGAAGATCGAGATGCACTTTCTGGCGGATGTATATGTCCCCTGCGAGGTGTGCCACGGCAAGCGCTATAATCGGGAAACGCTGGAGGTACGCTATAAGGGCAAAAACATTGCCGATGTGCTGGATATGACGGCGGAGGAAGCCCGTGATTTCTTCCAAGCTGTACCGAAGATCGCCGAAAAGCTGCAAACGCTGTGTGATGTAGGACTGGGCTATGTGAAGCTGGGCCAGTCGTCCACCACGCTCTCCGGCGGTGAAGCCCAGCGCGTGAAGCTGGCAACGGAGTTGAGCCGCCGCTCCACCGGCCGTACCATCTATATTCTGGATGAGCCCACTACGGGACTGCACGCCGATGATGTGAAAAAGCTGTTGGAGGTGCTGCAGCGTCTGGTAGATGGCGGCAATACGGTGCTGGTGATCGAGCACAATCTGGATGTGATCAAGTGTGCCGATTATCTGATTGACCTGGGCCCCGAGGGCGGCGCGCTCGGTGGTGAAGTGGTAGCGGTAGGCACGCCGGAACAGGTAGCGGCCGAGCCGCGCTCTTATACAGGACATTACCTCAAGCGGATTCTGGAATAACCCCCGGTCGCCTTGCTGCATAGGATAGAGCGAGGTGATACCATGACACTGCTGCAAGATGGCGTGATCGCACTGCTCGCCGCCGTGGGACTGACGGCCATATTATGGCTGATCGCGGATATGATCTTTCGCCGCAGAGAGGAAGTGCCGGCGGTGCTGCTGCTGCCTGTGAAAGGTGGGGCGGAGGAGATGGAATATCAAGTGCATTGCCTGATGGAGCTGCGTGCTCGAACCGGACGCTATACGCCGATCATTCTGACGGACTGCGGTTTGCAGCAGGAAGCCAGAAATCGCGCAGAAAAGTTGACGCAAATGCACACTTGTGTCACCGTGATCAAGGCGGAGGAATTATCCCGCTATTTACAGTAAAGGAAACGACAACCATGGGTGAACGCTGCACGGTAGAGGGTACCGTACAAAACCTGATTTTTCAAAATGAAGAAAATGGCTATACGGTGCTCTGCCTTGTAACGGATGAGGGCGAAGCCATCACGGTGGTGGGCTGTATTCCCTGTGCTGCCGCAGGTGAAAGCATGACGGTTACCGGCGTGTGGGTGAACCACCCCAGCTATGGCGCACAGCTCACCGCCGAATCGGTGGAGCGTCGTATGCCCCAAGGCGAGGATGAGATCGCTGCTTATCTGGCATCCGGCATCATTAAGGGGGTCGGGCCTGCCACGGCTTCGCGATTGGTAGAGCGCTTTGGGGAGGATACCCTGCGTGTTATCGAGGATGAACCGGAACGAATGAGCACCGTCAAGGGTATTACCGCCAAAAAAGCCGTGGAGATTTCCCAGGCGTTTCGTGCCTTGACGGGATTGCGGCGTGTGATGGAGTTTCTGGCACGGTATGACCTGCCGGTCAACCTTGCCATGCAGCTCTACCGGGCTTACGGTGCTGATGCGCTGACGAAATTAAAGGACAACCCCTATTTGCTGTCCGATGAGCGTTACGGCGTGGCGTTCTCCACCATGGATGAAATTGCCATTAGTTTGGGCTTTGAGGGCAACGATCCCTGCCGCATGGAGGCGGCAATTATATACGAGCTGAGCTATAATACCAATAACGGTCATGTATTTCTGCCCAGAGAAAAGCTGCTCCTGGCCACAAGTCAGTTGATCGGCACCGACGAAGAGGCGGTGGAGATCACGCTGGACGAGCTTTTGGAGCGCGGCGTGGTGGTGCAGCAGCATATTGCCAATGTAGACGGATGCTATTTACGCAGAATGTACGAGGCGGAGTGCTATGTGGCGGATAAGCTCTGTGCCCTGCGCGATATGGACCACGAAATACTCCGCCATGCCGACAAGGTGATTGACGAGATCCAGCAGGCGCAGCGGATCACCTATGCAACCCAGCAGCGGCAGGCGGTAAAGCTGGCGGCAGAGCAAGGTGTGTTACTGCTCACCGGCGGCCCCGGCACCGGCAAAACGACTTCGGTGCGCGGCATTGTGGCGCTGTTTGAACGCATGGGATTGGATGTGCTGCTGCTGGCGCCTACGGGCCGTGCCGCCAAGCGCATGAGCGAGCTGTGCGACCGCGACGCCCAGACCATCCACCGCTGTTTGGGTATGAATTACAACGAGCTTACCTGCGAGGTCACCTTCCGCAAGAACGCCTCCGAGACGTTAGAGGCAGATGCGGTGATCGTGGACGAGATGAGTATGGTGGATCTGCCGCTGATGCAGGCGTTGCTGTGCGCTTTGCGTCCGGGCTGCCGTCTTGTGATGGTGGGTGACCCTGACCAGCTCCCCTCTGTGGGCGCAGGCAATGTGTTTTCCGATATGATCCGCAGCGGAGCGATACCCACCGTTGCCTTGACGGAGATCTTCCGCCAGGCCCGGCAGTCGGCGATCATACGCAATGCCCATGCGGTCAATCACGGACTGGCACCGGATCTGACCAATAAGCAGAGCGACTTCTTTTTCCTCTGCCGCCGTGCACCGGATCGATTGGTGCAGACGGTGGTGGAGCTGTGCCGTGACCGACTGCCGCAAAATATGGGGATTCCCGCCTCGGAAATACAGGTGCTGTCCGCCACACGCAAAGGGGAAACCGGCACGGTAAATCTCAATCGCGCCTTGCAGTCGGCGCTGAATCCGCCTGCAAAGGGCAAGCACCAGAAGGTGTGGGGCGACCTGATTTTCCGGGAGGGCGATCGGGTCATGCAGACGAAAAATAATTATGATGTCATTTGGGAAAAGGATGACGGCACCGTAGGTACGGGCATTTTCAACGGCGATGTGGGTATGATTGAGGAAATCGATCCCTCCGGCGAGCTGATCACCATCCGTTTTGACGATCGCACAGCCACTTATACGGCAGATCTGCTGAGTCAGTTAGACATGGCGTATGCGATGACCGTACATAAGGCGCAAGGCAGCGAATACCGTGCTGTGGTACTGGTGTCAGCCAAAGCCGCGCCAAGTCTATTGGTGCGGGGCGTACTTTACACCGCCATTACCCGCGCTCGTGAGCTGTTGGTGCTGGTGGGTGACGATGTGATACCGGGACAAATGGCGGAAAATGATAAAAAAGCCCGGCGTTACAGCGGTTTGCGACGCCGACTGAAGGATATGGGGTGACAAGATGAAACTGAACGATGAGCTGAACAGAGTGTCGCGCGGCATTTTAGATTTTTTCTTTCCGCGCCGCTGTCCCTTTTGCGGCGCACCGGCAGGAAAGGACTTGCTGTGCGAGAAGTGCCGCCATTCGCTGCCCTTTACCGATGAACACGCCCTGCAAACCGGCACATTCGGAAATTGCTCCGCGCCTCTTTATTACGAAGATCGGGTTCGTGATGCCATTTTGCAGTTTAAGTTCAAGGGAAAGCTGGGCGGCCTGAGCTGCTTTGGTATGCTGATGGCGCAATGCGCCGCCGAGCAGTACAGCGGTGCATTTGATGCCATTACCTGGGTGCCTGTCAGCAAGAAACGGCTGAAAAAACGCGGCTATGACCAAACACGCTATCTGACAGCCGCCTTGTGTGTGGACTGGCATGTGGCACCCATTGAAACGCTGCGAAAGGTGGTCGATAATCCGCCCCAGTCATCGCGGGAATCGGCGGAACAGCGCCGTGCCAATGTATTGGGCGTGTACGAAGCGGTCAATACAGAGCAGTTTTGCGGCAAGCGTCTTTTATTGGTGGATGACATTCTTACTACCGGCGCTACATTAAGTGAATGCGTGCGCGTGCTGAAAGAAGCCGGCGCGGCAGAGGTAATGTGCCTGACGCTGGCAATGAGCCGGGAAAAGAAGTGAAGAAGACAGGTATATTTTCTCCGTCCGCAGTCGAAAATGAACTATCCGGAGGGAGAGAAAAGTGACAAAAGAATGAACATTTCATGACGAATTGGAAAAGACTATTGCAAATTCTCGAAAGCATTAGTATAATATTTCATTAGGAACGATCGGGCAGTGGCCTGCCTGTGGCACGATACAAAGTAGATAAAAAATGAGGTGCAGCTTATGTGTTCGTTGGCAAAAGATATTGGTATTGACTTGGGTACCGCATCGGTACTGGTTTACGTAAAAGGCAAGGGCGTTGTGCTGAACGAGCCGTCCGTGGTGGCGATTGATAAGAACAGCGGAAAATTGCTGAAGGTCGGCGCAGAAGCCCAGGCGATGCTGGGTCGTACGCCGGGCAACATCGTGGCGATTCGTCCCTTACGTGAGGGCGTGATCTCCGACTATGACATGACCGAGCGCATGCTCAAGGAGTTTATTCACAAGGTGGCCGGCGGATTCCAGCTATTCAAGCCCCGTGTCATCATCTGCGTTCCCTCCGGCATTACCGAGGTGGAGGAGCGTGCCGTGGTGGATGCGGGTGTGCAGGCCGGTGCCCGTCGCGTGTATCTCATCGAGGAGCCGGTGGCTGCTGCCATCGGTGCCGGCATTGATATTGCCAAGCCCGACGGACATATGGTGGTGGACATCGGCGGCGGTACGTCCGATATTGCGGTCATTTCTCTCAGCGGCGTGGTGGAGTCCGCCTCCATCAAGGTGGCCGGTGACCAGTTCAACGAAGCCATTGTTAAGTATATGCGCCGTAAACACAATATTCTCATCGGTGAGCGCACGGCTGAATTGATGAAAATGCAGATCGGCTGTGTGTATCCCAAGGAAGAAGAAATCTCCATTGAGATCAAGGGCCGCTGCCTGATGACCGGCCTGCCCAAGACGCTGGCGATTTCCTCCACGGAGATGATGGAAGCATTTGAAGAACCGGTGGAGCGTATTCTGGAAGCGATCCACGGTGTGCTGGAGCGCACGCCTCCCGAACTGGTGGCAGATATCTCCAATAACGGCATTGTAATGACCGGCGGCGGTAGCTTGGTGGATGGCTTCGACAAGCTGATCGAGGCACGCACAGGAATTCATACCATCGTGGCAGAGGATGCCATCTCCTGCGTGGCAGAGGGTACCGGCAAGAGCTTGGATTCCCTCAACGATATGCAGGACGGCACCGTGAATCTGAGCCGCCGCAAACAGATGAACTAACAGATAAAAAAGCGGACAGTAAAAAAACTGTTCGCTTTTTCTTGCAAACGCATGGGGGAAACAGCAAAAAGAGCACCCGAATCAAAGGAGAGATACCATGTTTACAGGTTATACCCAGGAAGCTGTGGATTTTATGTGGGGCATCCGTTTTAATAACGAGCGCAGTTGGTTCTTGCCTCGTAAGGAGATCTATCAGCGGGCGCTGCTGCAGCCCACCAAGGACTTGGCGGAGCAGGTGTATGAGGCATTGCATGAGATGCTGCCTGATGAACCGCTGATGGTGAAGGTGTCGCGTATTTACCGCGATGCCAGACGGCTGCATGGCAACGGCCCTTATAAGGATCACCTCTGGTTCTGTATCCGCACCGGCGATCAGGACTGGACCGGCCGCCCTACCTTCTGGTTCGAGATCGCGCCGGACTATTATAGCTATGGGTTGGGGTTCTGGAGCCCCAAGGCGGCGCTGATGGAACATTACCGCAAGCGTATTGACGCCCATCCTGAGGAGCTTTCAAAGCTGGTGCGCGGATTTAACAGGCAGAATGTTTTTGCGCTGGATGGGGCGGAATATGCCCGTTCCAAGGGGCAGGTAAGCGAACTGCTGCGTCCGTGGTATCAAAAAAAGTCCATTGCCTTGCGCCATGAGTGCTCGCCGTTGGATGAACGGATCTTCACAGCGGAATTAGCGGACGATGTAATCGACGGTTTTCGTATGCTGGTGCCGTTTTATCGTTATTTTGCCGCGCTGTGCCATTCCTTGTCTGAGTAAAAAATCCCCTTGACAAGTGTTGCTGCATGCGATATAAAATAATTACCTGTATTGAGGGAGTAATTCCGCGCCGATGAGCATATCGGCACGAAGCATACTCGTCAGAACGGCGCTTGCGCCCGGGATGCTTTGAAAGAATGAGACTCATACATAGAGCCGCAAAGGGTCTGTGTATGAGTTTTTTGCTTGTAAAAACAAACAAAAAGGAGAATATAACATGGACAGGGAGTATAGTCGCTCCGCCCAGGAGGTCATGACTGCGTGGGAAACCTCGCCAATGGGCCTGAGTACCGCGGAGGCGGAGAAACGCCGTGGCAAATACGGCGCCAATAAACTGAAAGAAGCAGAGAAACCGACGGTTTTCCAACGCTTTTTGGAGCAGTTGAAAGACCCTATGCTGCTGATCCTGCTGGCGGCGGCTGCGGTGTCTGCCGTGACCAACTTCCTCTCTCACGAGAGCTTTGCCGAGGTGTTTATTATCCTGCTGGTGGTATTGCTCAATGCGGTGCTGGGCGTTGTGCAGGAGAGCAAGGCGGAGGCCGCTATTGAAGCGCTGCAAACCATGACCGCCGCCACCTGCAAGGTCATGCGTGACGGCAAACAGGTCACGCTGCACAGCGACGAACTGGTACCCGGCGATATAGTGATTCTGGAGGCCGGCGATGCCGTGCCTGCGGATGGACGCATTGTGGAAAGTGCCTCCATGAAGATCGAGGAAGCGGCGCTGACCGGCGAGAGTGTACCCGTGAATAAGGCGATAGAAGTGCTGGGCATGGATGCGGAGCAGGAAGTATCTCTGGGTGACCGCAGGAATATGTGCTACATGGGTTCCACCGTGGTCTATGGCCGCGGCCGTGCCGTGGTGACACGCACCGGCATGGACACCGAGATGGGTAAGATCGCCGGCGTGTTGGCCGGTGCTGCCGATGAGCAGACCCCTTTGCAGAAGCGGCTGACAGAGTTGGGTAAAACGCTGAGCAAACTGGTGCTGGCGATCTGCGTATTCATCTTTGTGTTTGACCTGATCGTTGCCCGCGATTTTTCGCTGGAGGGGATTCTCAAGACCTTTATGGTGGCGGTTTCTCTGGCAGTTGCCGCCATTCCCGAGGGACTTGCCACTGTGGTCACGGTGGTGCTGTCCATCGGCGTGACCAAAATGAGCCGTCACAATGCCGTTATCCGCCGCCTGACAGCCGTGGAGACCTTGGGCTGTACGCAGGTCATCTGCTCGGATAAGACGGGAACACTGACGCAGAATAAAATGACCGTGGTGGAGCATATCGGCGAAACGCAGCTCCTTGCGACGGCTATGACACTTTGCAACGATGCCAATTTGAAGGAGAACGGCGTGGCGGACGGTGAGCCCACGGAAGCGGCGTTGGTGAATTTCGGCACTTCCTGTAACCTGCCTAAGCACCGTCTGGAAGAACAACAGCCCCGTGTGGCGGAAGCGCCGTTTGACTCCTCACGCAAGATGATGTCCACCGTCCATCGGATGGACAATGGGTTTATCCAGTATACCAAGGGCGCTCCCGATGAAGTGCTCAAGCGCTGTACGCATTATGAGGAAAAGGGCGCGATACTGCCCATGACCGAGGAAAAACGCACCGAGATTCTGGTATCCAATAAGGCGATGGCGGATAAGGCATTGCGCGTGCTGGCGGCAGCCCAGCGTCTGTGGGGTGACAGTCTGCCCGATAAGATCGAGCCGGAGGTACTGGAACAGAAGTTGTGCTTCATCGGGCTGACAGGTATGATCGACCCGGTGCGTCCTGAGGTAAAGGATGCCATCGTGGAGTGCCGCAACGCCGGGGTTCGCCCTGTGATGATCACCGGCGACCATAAGGATACCGCCGTGGCCATAGCCAAGGAGCTGGGTATCATCGAGGATGCGTCACAGGCCGTGACCGGCAGCGCATTGGATGCGCTGAGCGATGAGGAGCTGGATGCCGCTGTGGAGAAGCTGGGCGTCTATGCGCGCGTACAGCCGGAGCATAAGGTGCGGATCGTCAACGCATGGCGGCGCAAGGGCGCCATTACCGCCATGACCGGCGACGGCGTCAACGATGCGCCATCCATTAAATCCGCTGATATAGGCATTGGTATGGGTATCACCGGCACGGATGTCACCAAAAATGTGGCGGACATGGTGCTGGCGGATGATAACTTTGCCACCATTGTTCATGCTGTGGGGGAAGGCCGCCGCATTTATGATAATATCCGCAAGGCCATTCAATTTCTGCTGGCGTCTAATATGAGCGAAGTGCTGGGCGTGTTTTTTGCCACGCTGTTGGGCTTTACACTGCTTAATCCGGTGCATTTGCTGTTCATCAACCTTATCACCGACTGTTTCCCTGCGCTGGCGCTGGGATTGGAAAAGGAAGAACCGGACATCATGAACCGTCCGCCCCGCGACAGTAAGGACGGCATATTTGCCGGCGGACTGGGCTGGGATATTGCCTATCAGGGACTGCTGATTACCGTCATCACGCTGGCGTCTTATATAATCGGCCATTGTATGGAGGTGGGATATTTTGAAATGCCCAAGGGGATTTCTCCCGACGGCATGACCATGGCATTTTTGACCATGAATATGTGCGAGATTTTCCATAGCTTTAATATGCGCTCCCAGCGCAAGAGTGTTTTTGCGCTGCCGAGCCATAATAAGGTGCTGTGGCTTGCCATGTTCGGTTCATTGCTGTTGGCAACAGTGGTCCTGGAGGTGCCGTTTATGGCAGGCGCTTTCGGGTTTACTCCCGTCAGCTTCAAGGAGTATCTCATCGCGCTGGGTCTGGCTGTGCTGGTGATTCCCATTGTGGAACTCGTCAAGGCGTGTCAGCGCGCCGCTTCCAAACGCAAATAAGAAGGCGTATCTTCAACAGATTAAGGGCGCACGACAGGAAGAACATTCCCGTCATGCGCCCTTTCTTATTCCCCTTTGTATTTGCGCCGTGTTGCCATGCCGCCGCGAATATGCCGCTGTGCCTTGTTCTCCTCTAAAATTTCCTTCACCTGCAAATACAGACCCCGGTTGTATAGCGGCAAACGCTCTGACAGATCCTTATGTACGGTAGACTTACTAATGCCAAATTTTTTGGCGGCGGCACGAACAGTCGTGCGGTTTTCTATCAGGTAAAGGGCCAATTCACAAGCCCGTTCTTCCATATTTCCTTTGATAGCTCACCACTCCCAAGATGTACTTCAGCAGTACATACATATGCCTGTCGTTACCGAAAAAGTACCGTTTTTGCGGGCATACTACCGGGTGGGAGGTGATACGATGAAAAAAGGCTTTCCCCACGATGCCACGCCGGATGTCCATGAATACAACGGTATTCCCCAAAGCTGCTTCGATCTGGTAAATCAATACGGCACGTATAACATTCAGCCCACAAGTCATACGGAAAACCTGTTTCCCCTGATCGGGCACGGATTGCCGAAGAAGTGGCAGAACATTCGTATAGACAAATATGACCTTGAGCGGGAAGAATAGAAAAGGCTGCCCTAAGGCAGCCTTTTCCGGTTTACTTTTTCTTGTCAAATGCAATAAACAGCAAACTGCTCAGGCACAGCAGGAACGGATAGAACAGCAGGGGGATGATCTCGAAGGCGGAAATGGAGTAGCCCAGGGTGGTACAGGCAGAGATCGCCACCAGCATCTGTGCGCCGTAGGGGATAATGCCCTGAAAGACGCAGGAGAAGGTGTCCAGCAGAGAAGCGGACTTCTTGGCATCAATGCTATATTCCTCGCTGACTTCTTTGGCAATAGGGCCGGCCATCACAATAGCCACCGTGTTGTTGGCAGTGGCAACGTCCATTAACCCCACCAGCAGACCGATACCCAACTGACCGCCGCGTTTGCCCTGAAAGACGCGGCGAATGAAAGCCAGCAGACTCTCGAAGCCGCCGTAGGCACGGATCATACCGCACAGAGCGGACACCAGAATGGTGACCATAATGGTTTCAAACATACCGCTCACGCCGCCGCCCATATTGCCCAGCAACTCAAAGGCGGTCACCTGACCGGTGGCCAGCGTGATGATAGCACCGGTCACAACGCCGATGAGCAGCACCACAAACACATTCAGACCCACAATACCGCCGATCAGCACCAGAATGTAGGGGATCAGCAGCTTGTGATCGCCGGTAGGCACACCGACCACATCTGCCTGCAGGGAGATCACCAGGATCAGCGCCAGCGTTGCCAGTGCGGCAGGCAGTGCGATCTTAAAGTTGGCGCGGAACTTATCCTTCATCTCGCAGCCCTGGGTAGAGCAGGCAGCAATGGTGGTGTCGGAGATAAAGCTCAGGTTATCGCCGAACATGGCACCGCCCATCACGGCAGCCACGCACAGAGGCAGTGAGAAACCGGAGCCGGCGGCCACCGGTACGGCAATGGGAACCAGCAGCGTGATGGTGCCCACGCTGGTACCCATGGCAACAGATACGAAGCAGGCCACCACAAACAGCACAGCCACAGCCAGCTTGGCAGGCGCCACGCTCAAAAGGAAGTAGGCGGCAGCTTCGGCGCTGGAACGACCGGTCACGCCGACAAAGATACCGGCCACCAGGAAAATCAGGATCATGGTCATGATGTTCTTGTCGCCAACGCCCCTGGCCATCAGCTCCAGCTTGCCGTCAAATTTGACAGCGGAATTTTGCAGACAGGCCACTAAAATGGCGACGAGGAAAGCTACCACAATGGGAATCTGATAGAAGCCCATTTCCAGCTTCAGTACATACTCAAATACGATGCCAAGGCCCAGATACAGGACCAGAAATACAGCAATCGGCAGCAGAGCGATCGCTTTTGGTGTGGGTTTGTTACTCATGTTGTTTTTCTCCTTTGGGTATCAATTAAATTACGGGTTTTTGAATGTTGTTTCCGGCGCACGAATGACCACGCGGGTCTCCGCTGCCACGGAGGAGGTCAAAAAGGCGTTGCCGCCCACCACGCTGTTTTCGCCAATGACCGTGTCACCGCCCAGAATGGAGGCGCCGGAGTAGATGGTGGCACCGCTTTCCACGGTGGGGTGACGCTTGCCCGGCAGGGAGGCGTGGCCTGCTCTGGGAGACAGCGCACCCAGCGTCACGCCTTGATACAGCTTCACATGGTCACCGATCACGGTGGTTTCGCCCACCACGATGCCGGTGCCGTGGTCAATGAAGAAGTAAGCGCCGATGGTGGCGCCGGGATGAATGTCAATGCCGGTGCGGCTGTGGGCGTATTCCGTCATCATGCGAGGAATAATGGGGATCTGGCGCAGATACAGCTCGTGGGCTACCCGATAGGCGAAGATGGCAAACAGACCGGGATAGGCAAAGACGATTTCCTCCTTGTTTTGCGCGGCAGGATCGCCGTCAAAAATTGCCTCCACATCAGTCAGCAGCAGCGACTGAATAGTGGGCAGCCGTTCGATGATCTGCGATGCCAAGGCCTTGGCATCATCGGCTTTTTCCTCCGGCAGCGTCAAGGCGATCTGTGCGGAAAGCAGCTTTTCGATGCGGCTGATCAGCAGGGCGGCATAATTTTCCGGCTCTAACGCCATCAGCTCCTCGTCACCGAAGTAGGCAGGAAACATTAAGCGCCGCAGATCGTTGAGAATCGTGATAATGGCACTGCGGCTGGGAAGACGCAGGTGCTGTCCGTACATGGGAATCGTTGCCTTTTGCATATTCTCCGCCAGCGCGCAGGCGGCGGCGCAAATGTGTGCAGGATACATAGATGCGCTCCTTCCTTACTCTGCAAACAGCGGGGTGGAAAGGTAGCGATCACCGGTATCCGGCAGCAGAACAACGATGCGCTTGCCTCGGTTTTCCTCACGCATCGCCAACTGCTCAGCAGCCCACAGTGCCGCACCGGAGGTGATGCCCACAAGGATTCCCTCGCTCTTGGCCAACAGCTTTCCGCTGCGGTAGGCGTCCTCCTCTTTGACGCGGATGATTTCATCAACAACGGTGCGGTCGAAGTTCTGCGGCACAAAGTTGGCACCGATGCCCTGCAAACCGTGGGGACCTGCATGGCCCTCGCTGAGCATAGGGGAGGCGTCCGGCTCCACGGCAACGATCTGCACGGTGGGGGTCTTCTCCTTAAGATAGCGTCCCACACCGGATACGGTGCCGCCTGTGCCTACACCTGCCACGAAGATGTCCACCTGCCCATCGGTATCGTGCCAGATTTCAGGGCCTGTGGTGCGGTAGTGCGCCAGCGGATTGGCAGGGTTGTCAAACTGCCCGGCGATAAAGCTGCCCGGCACAACGGCAGCCAGCTCCTCCGCCTTGGCAATGGCACCGACCATGCCCTCTTTGCCCGGTGTCAGTACCAGCTCGGCACCGTATGCCTTCAGCAGGGTGCGGCGCTCGACACTCATGGAATCGGGCATGGTGAGAATCACGCGGTATCCTTTGGCTGTACCTATGGCAGCCAGACCGATACCGGTGTTGCCGGAGGTGGGTTCGATAATGGTGGCACCCGGCTGAAGCAGTCCGGCTTCTTCAGCGGTGCGGATCATCTGCAATGCCACTCGGTCTTTGGCAGAACCGGCAGGGTTGCAGCATTCCAGTTTTACATATAAAGCGGCATCGAGGCCGCGCATTCGGCGATAGTTGGCAATTTCCAGCAGGGGCGTACGGCCCACTAACTGTTCAATAGAGTGATAGATGTTCATGGGTAATGTTCCTTTCTGAAAAATAAAAAAGCAGAGAGTGCGTCACACACTCTCTGCTTAGCGATAACAAATAGCCGGCAGGGCACTATGCTCCTATGCCGTCAGCAGAAAACGCATGACAAAATTGCGCGCAACAACACATGCACATACACATAGGCATGCACATCACCATGTTGTTCATCGCGAAACGGTTCATGTGTTTTCTCCTTTGAAAAATGTTATGACTCATTATATGTGCGGTATCAGGCAAAGTCCAGCGGTAAAATAAACAAAAAATTTGCAAATAAACAGCCAAAACTTGTTGCTATCGGGAAAATGATCCCGAAAACCCTTGCGGTCAGTAATCGACCTTCATCAGACACAAGCCCTCCGGCGGTGCAGTAGGCCCGGCCTGCTTGCGATCTTTTGCCTCCAAAATGGCAATGACTTGCTCCGGTTCCCACCGACCTCGCCCCACTTCCAGCAGTGTACCTACCAAAATGCGCACCATATTCTGCAAAAAGCCGGTGCCGTGGAAGGTGAAGGTGATGCGATCCCGGTTCCGTTCGATACGGATGGTGTCCACCTGACGCACGGTGGATTTTTTCATCCGGGGATTGCCGCAGAAGCTGGCAAAGTCGTGCTCGCCCTGCAGATAGTCTGCCGCCTGCCGCATTTTATCCAAATCCGGCTGAAAATCAAGTATCGTCACATACTTGCGGTCAAAAACCGGCTTCACCGGCCCGTCGAAACAGGTGTAGCGATAGGTCTTGCCAATGGCCTTGTACCGAGCGTGGAATCGCTCAGCGCAGGGCTTCACTTCGCGCACGGCGATAGCGTCGGGCAGATAGCGATTCATGTAGTCTCGAATCTCCTCCGGTGACAGTTTTGTATCCAACACGGCGTTAGCCACCATGGCACGGGCGTGAACACCGGCATCGGTGCGTCCGGCACCGATCACATCAACAGGTGCGCCCTGCAGTCTTTCAAGGACACCCTCCAGCTTGCCCTGAATGGTGTCATGATCCGGCTGATGCTCCCACCCGAAAAAACGGGTGCCGTCGTAGGCGATAGTCAGCTTGTAATTTTGCTTCATGATGATCCCTCGTTTCTCTGAGGTCAGTATACCAGATTTTTTCGCCGTTGAACAGAAAAATTCGCCGTCTTTGACGGCGAATTTTCAGTTACAGCCAACCCATTAACTTAATAAAGCTATACAGCAGCTTGCAGCCGTAGAAAATAATGAATGCGCCGCAAACCTTATTGATGATGGTGAGGATTTTTTCGTTGATCTTACTGCCCAGCAGGGAAACAGCCGTGCCGAGGAAATTGAACCACAGTACGGAGGCGGAGGCAAAACCACAGATAAAAAACGCATCGGTACCCTCAGGCAGAGTGGCGCGAGCCGCGCCCAGCATCATCGTGCCGTCGATAATGGCCTGGGGATTGAACCATGTCACCACGCAGGCGGTGGCGGCGGCTTTCCACAACGACACATTCACATCCTTACCGCCCTCCAGCGATGCCTTGGAGCGCACGAGCCCAATGCCGATGTAGATCACCAATGCGCTGCCGATGCCCAGAATGATCTTTTGCAGCCACGGCAATGCCTCCATCAACGCACCTGCACCGAGGAAACAAGCCAACCCCAGCGTTACATCGAAAAAGATGACAATAAAAATGATGGGATACAGACGGCGACGCTTTTGTGTCAGGGCGGTATCTATCACAAACAGATTTTGCATACCGATAGGCGCACAGTAGGAGATGCCCAGCAGCAGACCTTGCAGATAAATGTTCATTTTGCGTATTTACTCCTTTTTTCTTATCTGCTATAATCATACCATAAATTCTGATAAACGCAAGAACGCAGAATATTATGAGCTGGTTAGGAGGAACTTACCGTGTCAGACAGCCACTATGATTGTCCCTGTATGGAGAAATGCCCTCTGCACTATGCCATGACGCTGATCGGCGGCAAATGGAAAGTGCAGATTTTATGCGCCGTCAATAACGGCGGTACGCTGCGCTATAACGCACTGCGTGCCAAACTGGACGGCATCAGCAATACGGTGTTGGCTGGTGCCTTAAAGGAGCTGGAGCGTGACGGGTTGATTGAACGCCACGAATATTTGGAGGTACCTGTCCGCGTGGAGTATTGCCCCACAGATTGCTGCCGAAAACTACTGCCGATTTTAGAATCGCTCAGCGACTGGGCAGAGGAACAGATGAATAAAAACTGACCGGAGGATCTTTCCGGTCGGTTTTCTTATATCGCATCAGACTTGCGCGGACAATCGCTGTCAGTACAAGTGTCACATTGCATCTGATAAAAGCAGCATATCATATAGTTGCATTCATCACAGCAACACTCTAAACGGTTGCCACTGGCGTCAAAATGCTTTCCGTTTCCCGGGCAGTCAGCACCGCCATAGCCCGGTGTCAGACAAATCCCTGTCACATCAACGATCATTGTGTACCTCCTTTACATATAGACTAAAACATTATATAATGCAAAAGTCTATATGTAAAGGAGAGAAAATAGATATTATCTCATTAAAACATAGATGATGAGGAAATATCTTATGATTAAATTAGATGTACTTCGTTTATTGGAAGAGAACGGCAAGACAAAATATTGGCTTTACAAGCAAATGGGCATGAGCTATCAAAATTTCAGCAAGATGGTCAACAACCAGACGAAATCCATACGCTATGAAAATATTGAAACGCTGTGTTTGCTTCTGCATTGCACGCCGAATGACCTGCTTCTAATCACAGATGAATAAAAAACTGACCGGAGGTTATCCTCCGGTCAGTTACTTTATCCCAGTTTTTTCATAAAGCAGCGACGGCGTTTGTGCTGTTCGATGTCAAAGGTTTTCCATTGAGCCAACACTTTGCTGTTCAGCTCCAGAGTGGGGCCGGTTTCGGCGTGCGTAATACCCATTTTTTTGCAGCCCTGCAAAATTTTGTTCATCACAATGGCATTGACGCCCTTGCTTTGATAATCCGGATGTACGGCGATCAGCAGCAGATCAATGGTGTCATTCTTCAAAAAGGCGTGTAGCAAACCTGCCCAACCGAAGGGCAGCAGGCGACCCCGAGATTTTTTCAGCGCCTTGGCAATGGACGGTGCTGCCACACCCAAGGCCACCAGATTCTCGTCCTCATCGAATACGAAGCAGGTCAGATTGGGGTTGACCAGCGGCGCAAACTTGGCGGCATAGCGGCTGATCTGCTCGTTGGACAGCTCTACCGTTCCGTACAGCGGCGCATAGGCCACATTAACCAGCTCAAAGAATTTCTTCAAAATGGGAATATAGGAAAGACGGGATTTGGCATTGAAAATGTGCAAATTGGTGCGTTTAAGCACATAGTCTGACAGTTTTTCCCACTTGGCATAGACGGCAGGATCTGTGGGAATGGTAATGAGATTTTCGATCCAGTCCACATCTTTTACATATCCCAAGCGAGTCAGATGCTCCAGATAGTAGGGATGATTGTAGTAAGTGAAGAAACAGCTCTGCCGGTCAAAGCCCTCCACCAGCAATCCTTCACGATCCAGATCGGTGAACCCCAGCGGGCCATGAATCTCATCGCAGCCCAGCTCCTTTGCCCAGTTTTCCACGGTGGCAAAGAGTGCCTCGGACACCTCTGCATCGTCAATAAAGTCCACCTGCGTAAAGCGCAGACGATGGGTGTTCCACTTCTGATTGGATTTTTTGCTTAAAATGGCGCCAATACGCCCCACGATCTCATCGCCGCGCATAGCCAGCCAGCAACGGGCCTCGCAGTAGGCGAAGGCAGGGTTTTTCTTTTTATCCCAGTCGCTCAGGTCGTCATCATAGGTGGCAGGTACAAACTGGGGTACATCCTTATATAATTCATTGGGATAGTCAACAAAACGACGCAGCTGCGCCTTTGTCGTCACTTCAACAATAGAAACCATGGCAATCCTCCTCACACATAAAGAAAGTGTACTCCAAAGTTCGACAAAATGCAAGTATCTTGTTTTCGATCAAGATTTATGCGAAAAGCAGTAGAAAAATGCCGATCACATGTGTTATACTTTGGCAAAAGGAGGAATGAACATGGAATTGTTTTGGTATAATATTCGGGAAATGGATGACGCGGCATACAGCCATGGGCTATCGTTACTGAGTGCAGAGCGCCGCAAACAGGTGGCAGGACTTGCCATGGAGCAGGATCGCAAGCGCACGGTGGCGGGAGAGCTATTGGTACGCCGCGCTTTAGGCGGTAAGATGGGCGTAGAACCGAAGGATGTCCCACTGATGCGCGATGCCGACGGTAAGCCCTATGTAGAGGACGCACCGGTCTATTTCAGCGTCAGCCATTCGGGGCTGTATGTGGTCTGTGCGGTGGATGAGCGTCCTATTGGCGTGGATGTAGAGGTCGTGCGCGGCGCAGAGGAGAAGTTTATGCGCCGCGTCTGTACGGAGCGCGAGATGGCGTATGTGCGTCTTTACGATGACGGCGGCTATGAGCGTTTCTGGGAGGTTTGGACGGCAAAGGAAGCGCTGTTCAAGCTGACGGGCAAAGGGCCTCTGCTGGGCTTGAGCTGCTTTGCGCTGCCCGAATATGTGGCATTGGAGCATCTGCGGCTGCATGGCTGTACCGTTACGGCGGCCATTTGCCTGAAATAACGGAAAAATCCTGTGAAATCAGAAAAAAGGGATTCCCAGCTTCAAAAAAATTTGCTATAATGAAAAAAGACTTCAGGGATAGATCTATTTTGGAGGAGGACCTATTTATGATCAGAGTTGGTATCATTGGCTGCGGAAAGATCGCACAGGTACGGCATCTGCCGGAGTATGCGTCAAATCCCCATGTGCAGTTGGTGGGCTACTATGATAAGAATCTGGCCCGCGCCCAGGAGATGGCGAAGAAATACGGCGGAACGGCGTATGAGAATTATTTTGAGCTGTTGAAGAATGAAGAGATCGACGCGGTATCCATCTGCGTGGAAAACCGCAGCCATGCGGAGATCTCCACGGCGGCGCTGTATAGCGGCAAGCATGTTTTGTGCGAAAAACCCATGGCTGTTACACTGGCTGAGTGTGAATCCATGGTGGCTGCGGCAGAGCGCAACGGCAAATATCTGATGATCGGTCATAATATGCGCTTTGACCCCGTCCACCGTAAGGCAAAGGAACTGTTGGAGTCCGGCATCATCGGTGACATTATCACTTTCCGCACCATTTTGGGCGATGCCGGTCCCGAGGGCTGGTCTGTGGATGATGAATCCTGGTATTTTGATAAGAACAAGGCCGCCATGGGCGCATTGTCCCATCAGGGTATTCACAAAATCGACCTGCTGCAGTACCTGACCGGCCAGACGGTCATTGAGGCTACCGCCAAGGTGGTGACCCTGAATAAGCGCGACTATGCCGGTGATCTTGTTGGCGTGGACGATAATGCACTGTGCATTCTGCGTATGTCCGGCGGCGCTCTGGGTACGATGGCTGCCAGCTGGACGGTCTACGGCCATGAGTGCAACTCCACCTGCCTCTACGGCACTAAGGGCATCATGCTGATCTACAACGATCCCGGTGCTCCCATCGTGGTACGTGATCTGAGTAACACCAGTACTGCCTATAGTTTTGAACCCAGCACCCGTTCCGGCGTGATCGATGAGTTCGTGGATGCACTGGTCAACGACCGCGAGCCGGAGATCAACGGCAAGAAAGCACTGACTACCATGCGTGCCATCTTTGCCTGCATCAAGTCCTCCGATGTGAGCAAGACGGTGGCCGTCAACAGTTCTTTCGTTTCTCACTTCTGATACGTTTAAACAGCAAACGGAGCAGGCTTTTACCTGCTCCGTTTTTCATGTACGAAATTTTCAAAAGAAAAAGCTCCCGGAATTTCCGGGAGCTTTTTATGTCATTCATCAGCAACAGGCAATCAGCACTTCTCGAAGATGGTAGCAACACCCATACCGCCGCCGATGCACAGGGTAGCCAGACCGTGCTTGACATTGTCACGACGCTTCATCTCGTGCAGCAGAGTGACGATGATGCGGGCACCGGAAGCACCGACGGGGTGACCCAGGGAGATAGCGCCGCCGTTGACATTGACCTTGCTCATGTCGAAATGCAGCTCGCGAGCCACAGCGATGGACTGAGCGGCAAATGCCTCGTTTGCTTCCACCAGATCGATGTCGTCGATGGTCAGACCGGCCTTCTTCAAAGCGGCACGGGAAGCGGGAACGGGACCGACACCCATGATCTTGGGATCGACACCGCCCTGGCCCCAACCGATCAGCTTGGCCATGGGCTTCAAACCGTACTTAGCAACGGCCTCACCGGATGCCAGAACGATAGCAGCAGCACCGTCGTTGATACCGGAAGCGTTAGCGGCGGTCACGCGCTGCTGACCCTTATCCTCGGTCTCCTGAGCGCCGGTCACCTCAAAGGTGTGAACGACTTCGGGATTGGGGGATTCGGGACCGACGGGGAAAGCGCCCTTCAGCTTGGCGATACCTTCTGCGGTCACGCCTGCCTTGGGATATTCATCGACCTTGAAGTCGACCATAGTCTTCTTGACCTTCACGGGAACAGCCACGATTTCCTCGTCAAACTTGCCGGCAGCCATGGCGGCCTCGGTCTTCTGCTGGGAAGCGGCGGCGAAAGCATCCTGCTCAGCGCGGGTGATGCCCCAGATGTCGTTGATATTCTCAGCGGTGGTGCCCATGTGATAGTTATTGTAAGCGTCCCACAGACCGTCCTTGATCATGGTGTCAACCAGCTTCTTATCGCCCATACGAGCGCCCCAACGAGCGTCCATGGAAGCATAGGGAGCCGCACTCATATTCTCGGTACCGCCGCAGACCACGATGTCGGAATCGCCGGCCAGAATGGAGCGAGCGCCTTCGATGACGGACTTCATACCGGAGCCGCAGACCATACCAACGGTGTATGCGGGAACGGAATAGGGGATACCGGCCTTAATGGAAACCTGGCGAGCCACATTCTGACCCTGAGCAGCGGTCAGGATGCAGCCGAACATCAGCTCGTCAACATTCTCAGGAGCGACATTGGCGCGCTTGAGAGCTTCCTTGACGACGATGGCGCCCATTTCAGCAGCGGGAGTGTTCTTCAGGGAACCGCCGAAGGAACCGATAGCGGTTCTGCAGCAATTAACAACATACAGATCTTTCATGGATATGTCCTCCTATAAAATATAATAGAAAATTGCTTTTTCTAAGGTTGATTTAATAATAGTCAATTTTTTAACAATAGTCAACTGGCAAATCATCCAAAAAGAAAAGGAAACAAGAAAATTGTGAATACGGGCATGAAACGCCCCTTGATTTCCGTCACTTTGACGAAAAAGAGAGGGGTCAATCGGCATTTGCGGCAGTATTTCCCTGGGCAAAGGAGGCGGATAGCTCCTGCTGTGCCTGCAGAAAATCGGTGTAGAAGGTGCCTGCGTCGATTTTGCTGTAAACGGCATTGTTGTATTTCACCGTGGCATTGGCCATGGCATCTTCCGTCGTCTGGGCGAACAAACGCTGGGCAACGGCTGACAAGTCCAGCGGCATACGGATCGCCACATAGAAGCCGGTGGTTCCCGCAATCACCTCACTGACACTGCCTTCCGATAAGGCACTTACGGCATCTGCCAAAGCGCCATCGTTTTCGGAGGCCGCAAACGTCTGACCTATTGCGTTTTCTTCCATACCGAGCTCTTGGGCAAACCGGTTATACAGGGCATCCACATCGTCAGATGCCTTCAGCTTGTCGGCGTAGCTTTGTGCCAGATCACGGCGCTGTGCCACTTCGTCCTCTTTCAGACCGTCCGTAGGCAGATACAGCAGCTTGGCGGTATACAAACGGTTGTCCTCGGCGAAAGAGTTCAATTTTTCATCGGTGGGACGCAGTGACCCGTTACAAAAGGCCTCAAGCACACGGCTGTAAAGATAATACATGGAATTGATGGTGTCAAAGGTCTCCTCGCTGATACCCAATAGCTGAATCTGCTGCAAATAGGATCCCTCACCGCCATAGTAGTCGATATACTGCCGGCGCTGTTCCTCCAGCGCGTCGGTATCTTCCTTACTAAGTGTTACATCGCCCTTTTTGGCCATCTGACGGACAATGGCGTAGGTTTTCATGGTGTCAGTGACTTCATCTTTGACATAGTCGCCGTAGGTCATGGAGCCGGTCACCACCTCATTCCAGTCGATGGTACCTGCGTAAGCGGATAAATACTGACAGTCATAGATCAACCAGTAAAGGTACTCCTCGGCACTGATCTTTTCGCCGTCAATAGTCATAATGGTGGCATCGGGGTGGATACCGCTTACCTGATAGTAAAGGCCGTCCGTTCGTCTGCCGTTGCCTCCGCCATCCAGAAATGCGATACAGCTCACCAGTAAAATTGCGGCAATGACGCCGGCCACAAAGCGCTTCATGTTTTTCCTCCTTCTGCGGGTGCAAGACCCTGATTTTTTTCTTGTTGTAAACGCAGATCCTCCACCAGTTTAGCGGCGGCAGAGAGGGCGTTCTCTTTTTGCTTCAGATGCAGTGTCAAGTGGGGATGTTCGCCTGCCGATAAAAGCAGACGGCTGCGATAACCGCCCATAGTGCAAACGCTCATCAGGGCTGCTGCATCAATTTGTTCTCCAAAATGAAAGATGATTTGCGCTCCCTTTTGGGAGATGTCGCAGATCCCCACCTGCGAGGCATCGGCACGCAGCAGAGCGATGTCCAAAAGGGCCATCACGCTTCGCGGCGCGTCACCGAAACGATCCAGCATCTCGTCCAGAATTTCTGCCGCATCTTCACTGCACCGTATGGCGGCAATGCGGCGGTACAGATCCATTCGCTGTTCAGCAGAGGTCACATATTTTTCGGGAATATGTGCCGATACGGTGAGATCGGCGGTACATTCGGCACGAATTTCCTTTTCTTTGCCCTGCTGCTCCAAAACCGCATCGTTTAGGAGCTTCAAATACATATCGTAGCCCACGCTCATCATGTAGCCCGACTGTTCGGCGCCGAGAAGATTGCCTGCGCCGCGAATTTCCAGGTCACGCATGGCGATTTTGAAGCCGGAGCCGAATTCCACATATTCGCGGATGGCGCTTAATCGTTTGCTTGCCACCTCGCTGAGAGCTTTTCCCGTGCGGTAGGTCAGATAAGCATAGGCGCGGCGGCTTGACCGTCCGATCCGTCCGCGGATCTGGTGAAGCTGTGACAGCCCCATCCGGTCGGCGTCTTCAATGATCAGCGTGTTCACATTGGGGATGTCGATACCTGTTTCAATGATGGTGGTGCAGACCAAAATCTGTATTTCACCGTCAGCCATTTGCTGCATCACGCGGCTCAGCTCCCGTTCCGCCATCTTGCCGTGGGCAATGCCGATGGTGACCTGATCGCCCAGCATCTGCCGCAGCCGTCCCACGGTGGACTCGATGTTTTCCACCTGATTGTGCAGATAGTAGACCTGTCCGCCCCGTCCCAGCTCTCGCTGTATGGCTTCCATAATGGGCGGCCATTCGTGTTCTAATACATAGGTCTGAACGCATTGCCTGTCCTGCGGGGGCTGCTCAATGGTGGACATATCCCGTATGCCCGATAGCGCCATGTTCAGCGTTCGGGGGATGGGAGTAGCCGACAGCGTCAGCGTGTCCACCTGCTTCGCCCGTTCTCGCAGCGCTTCCTTGTGGCTGACACCGAAACGCTGTTCCTCGTCAATGACCAGCAGACCCAAATCCTTAAAGGCGAGGTTCTTTTGCAATAGCTTGTGTGTGCCGATGAGCAGGTCAATGCGCCCATCTTTGGCACGCTCTAAGATGTCCTTCACCTGCTTTGGGGTGCGGAATCGGCTCAAGACCTCAATGGTCACAGGGAAGGAACGAAATCGGTTCATGGCGGTGGCATAGTGCTGCTGCGCCAGAACGGTGGTGGGTACCAGGATGGCGGCCTGCTTGCCGTCCAGAATGCATTTCATCACGGCGCGTAATGCCACTTCCGTCTTGCCGTAGCCCACGTCACCGCACAACAGGCGATCCATGGGGACAGGCCGCTCCATATCGTGTTTGATCTCACGAATGGCGCAAAGCTGATCGTCGGTTTCCGTATAGTCAAAGGAATCCTCAAACTCCTGCTGCCACGGGGAGTCCGGTGAAAAGGCAAACCCCTCCAGCCGCTGTCGTTCGGCATAGAGCTTGATCAACCCCTCTGCCAGATCTTTTGCGGCGGCCTTGGCACGGTGGGTGGCTTTGGCCCATTCCGTGCCGCCTAATTTATTCAGCCGCGTGTGTTCGTTGTCTTCGCCGCCGCCAATGTATTTGCTTACCAAATCGAGCTGCGTAGCCGGCACATACAGACAGTCGCTGCCGGCGTAGGCACTTTTGATATAGTCTTTTTCCACACCGTCCACCAACAGGCGGCACATGCCCACAAACCGTCCGATACCGTGGTGGGTGTGTACCACCAGATCACCGGGGGAGAGGTCAGTGTAGGATTGCAGCTTCCGACGGTTAGGATCTTTTGCCTGCCGTGGCTTTTTTGCTTGTTTTCCCAGTAGAGGTGCGGTCAGTTGCCCCTCGGTGAGAATCGCCAGCTTGCAGCCGGGGTACTCACTGCCTGCGGACAGCGCACCCACGGAAATGTGTACGCTGCCCGGCTCGCCCAGCTTATCGCCGCTGAGATCCAACGCGACAGGGATCTTTTTCTCTGTCAGTAACCGCAGCATGTTTTTGGCGCGTACCTCGCCGCCGCATAGCACCATCACCCGGTAGCCGCCGGTCAGATAGTGTACCAGATCCGCAGCGGCGGTTTCCAATGAGCCGCCGTAGGTGCTTAGCTGTTTGGCGGTGATTTGCCACAATTCTTTCGGCGGCAGTAATGCGCGGGAAGTGGGCAGACTTTCCATCTGACAGACAGGAAAATCCGCCAAACGAGCGGTGAATTCATTTTCCGACAAGGATAGTGATGCAAATTCGCCGCACAGAGAGCCATTTTCCAAATGCAGCGCCACATCTTCTTTCAGTTGCCACAGCCAGCCACGCAGCGCCTCCTGCACACGGCCGCTTTCGCTGACGCAGATCACGCAGTCTTGGGGCAGATAGTCCAAAGCGCAGATTTTGTCCTCATATACCGCCGCCAAATAGCGATCAATGCCGTTTGGCACAACACCTTGCCGCAGATTTTCTGCGTCTGTCCGCAAGATGCGGCAGATGGTCTCCGTGTTTTCCTTGCGGGATAGTTTTTGTGCCGTCTGCTCCAATCGCTGTGCCACTTTTTCTCTGTCGCGAAGCGGCAGTACCTCACCGGCCGGAAGCAAAGACACCTCATCACAATTATAAATACGCCGTTGGGTACTGACATCAAAAGCACCCAGCGAGTCGATCTCGTCGTCAAAAAATTCGCATCGAACGGCGTTTTCGGCATGGGGAGAAAACACATCCAGAATGCCGCCGCGCAGGGCGAACTGCCCGGCGCCCTCCACTTGATCGGCGCGGGTGTAACCGGCGGCGATCAGGTGCGATACCAATGCGGATAAGTCGTAGGTCTTGCCGACCTGCAGGGAAAGTGTGCTCTCACGCAGCACCTCCGGCGGACAGCATCGTGCCGCCAATGCGTCGGCAGTGGTCACGATCACATCGGACTCGCCCTGTACCAAGCGGTGGAGCGCCGCCAAACGCTGATATTCCCACTCATGGCTTGCGGCGGTCAGCGCATGAAGCTGCCATTCACGACCGGGCAGCAGCACCGGCTCGCAATCGGTCAGGATCCGCAGATCGGCACATTGCCGCCGCGCCTCTTTTTCATTTTCACACAGCATCAAAAGGGGACGGTGGGTGGCATGATGAATAGCGGCGGCTAACTGCGCGCGCTGTGCCGAGCCGACGCCGGTGACGCTGACGGCATTGGTGTGGTGCGTAACGTGGTCGACCAGCTCATGCACTTCGGGTATGGTGAGTATGGCCTGCAGCAATCCGTTCATCCGTCTCCTCCTTTCGATGCTTTATCCTATGGGTTTGTCTACGGGTTTATGCGGAGATGTCTCCGCCTGTCTCTGACTTAATTAAAGCGGTTCATGGCCTTGTCAATCCCCTCTTTTATGATGGTGGGAATTGCCGCCACGGCCTTGTCCAAGGCCTCCATGATGACCTTCTGATCCTCGCCCATTGGCTTGCCGATCACCCAGTCCACGGTGTCAAAGCCCACCTGCTGTGGTGACCCCACACCCACTTTGATGCGAGGAAAGTGGTCGCTGCCAAGGTGTTGAATGATATTTTTCAGCCCGTTGTGACCGCCGGCACTGCCGCCGGGGCGAATACGCAGCTTGCCTGCCGGCAGGGCAATATCATCGGAAATGACAAGCACATGGTCAATCGGAATTTTATAAAACCGCGCCGCTTCGCCCACGGATTCACCGCTGAGGTTCATGTAGGTCTGGGGCTTCATCAGCAGCACTTTTTCATCGCCCACTTCCCAAGTGGCAGTCCATGCCTTGAAGCGGAGCTTGTTGAATTTCAATTTTTCATTCTGTGCCAGCTTATCCAACACCAGAAATCCCATATTATGACGGGTACTCTCATATTTCGAGCCGGGATTGCCTAAGCCCACCACCAGCCACCGGATCCCACCGCCGCTGCGCTTGAAAAACATAGCATCACATCCTTTGACGCAAATCAATTAAAATAAGGGAACTGCGTAGACAGTTCCCTTATCATATCACAAAAAAACTCAGTTGAACAGCTTTGCGATGGAAATTTCCTGATAGATACGCTCAATGGCCTCAGCAAACATGGGAGCCACGGACAGATACTTGATCTTATCGCAGTCCTTGCCCATTTCCACGGGCAAAGTGTTCAGCAGAGCCACTTCCTTGATGACACTGTTCGACAGACGCTCCAGAGCGGGACCGGACAGCACGCCGTGAGAAGCACAGGCGTAGACGCTGTTGGCGCCGCCCACTTCCACGATGGCCTTGGCGGCATTGCAGATAGAACCTGCGGTATCGATCATATCGTCGAACAGGATGCAGTCCTTACCGGCTACATCACCGATGACGTTCATGACCTCGCACTGGTTGGCTTTCTGGCGGCGCTTATCCACAATAGCCAGACCCATATGCAGCTTCTGGGCAAAGGCACGGGCGCGAGCCACACTGCCCACATCGGGAGAAACGACCACCATGTCATCGCACTTCTCACCGAACTTCTTGGCATAGTAGTCCACAAAAACGGGATTACCCAACAGGTTGTCCACCGGAATATCGAAGAAGCCCTGAATCTGAGCGGCGTGCAGATCCATGGTCAGCACACGGTCAGCACCGGCTGCGGTGAGCATATTGGCCACCAGCTTGGCGGAGATGGGATCACGGCTCTTGGCCTTACGATCCTGACGGGCATAGCCGAAGTAGGGCACAACAGCGGTAACACGACCGGCACTGGCACGCTTGCAGGCATCGATCATAATCAGCAGTTCCATCAGACTGTCGTTGACGGGCTTGCAGGTGGAGTTGATGAGAAACACATCACTGCCGCGAACGGTTTCGTACAGGGATACGGAAGCTTCGCCGTCAGCAAAATGCTTGACCTCTGCTTCGCCCAGCTTGGTGCCGATGATCTTGCAGATCTCTGCTGCCAATGCAGGGTTGGAGTTACCGGTAAAAATCTTAATGTCCTTGCCATGAGAAATCATTTTTCAACACACTCACTTTCTATCTTATTCCGAAAATTCTCTCTCATTATATATTGAGCAGTCTGCAAAAGACTGATACTCACTTTTCCCAGCTTTCCCGGAATCGGGCAGCCCAGTGATCCTTGTTGATCTGCCGTGCACGGGCAATGCCCAGCGCATCCTTGGGTACTTCATCGGTGATGGTAGAGCCGGCGGCTGTATACGCACCGTCACCCACCGTGACCGGTGCAATCAGATTGGTATTGCAGCCCAGGAACACATCGTCCCCAATGGTACAGCGATATTTTTTATGCCCGTCATAGTTGGTAGTGACTGTGCCGCAGCCGAAGTTGACCCGCTCGCCCACGTCGCTGTCGCCCACATAGGTCAGGTGGGAGATCTTGGTGCCATTGCCGATCACGGAGTTCTTGACCTCCACAAAGTCGCCCACGCGGCAGTGATCGCCGATCTGACAGTGGGGACGGACATAGGTAAAGGGACCTACGGTGGTATATGCGCCCACGGCGCTTTCATTCACCTGCGAGGCATTGACGGTGGTACTCGCACCGATCACGCTGTCGCGGATCATGCTGTTGGGACCGATCTCACAGTTTTCACCGATGACGGTTTTACCGCGCAGAATCGTGCCGGGCAGAATCACCGTGCCGGCGGCAACAGTCACCCGAGGATCAATATAGGTGGCGGTGGGATCCATGATGGTCACACCGTTTTCCATATGGCGGCTCAGGATCATATCGCGGCACAGGGGCATCGCACGGTTCAGCTCCGCCTCATGACGGAACGGCAGCCAACCAAGCGATTCCTTGCCCTGCACAGGACGGTCAGCCAAGGTTGCGCCGTTATCGCACATCTGACGCAGTACGGCACTGTCAGCACAGTATATCGGACTTTCACCAAACGCCATTACCGGCAAAACAGGGCAGGGAATGACCAACACATCACCCTCACACGCAGCTATTGCCGACACCGCATCCGAGAAGAAAGAAACATCACAACCGGACAGGGCATCCGCCATCTCCTCGCGCCACGCCTCATCACAGATGACAAAAAACCGCTGCACACCACAGCGTAACAACTCCTGCGATACCCATGTCATGACAGGGCAGAACAGGATCGGCTGCAGCATCAGCGGTTTTGCCGATGAGGCGGAATGACCTTGACAGTCAAAAAGAACAATCTTGCAGTCCATCGAAAATACCTCCCCTCAACGGCAATTACATAGAAGTAACACCATTATAACAGAGTTTACGGAAAAATCCAGTATTTTTACATAAATTCCCGTCAATAATTTTTACAAGCCGAAGGTAGTTATTAAACAGGAGGATATAGGGAACCGGGAAAATGGCTGTATTTCACATAATCCAACACGCAAGTTTGCCATTTTGCAAAAAAAGTGCCACTTTTGGGAATTTATAGTTGCATTTTTACGGTAAGTGCATTACAATACAAGTATTTTCGGAAGGAGGCAGGCGTATGCTGAATATTGTACTGGTAGAGCCGGAAATTCCGCAAAACTGCGGCAATATCGCACGCACCTGCGCGGCTACCGGATCGCGCCTGCATCTGATTCGCCCGTTGGGTTTTGACATCTCGGAAAAAGCTGTGAAACGCGCCGGTTTGGACTACTGGCATTTGGTGGAAGTGCGGGACTATGAGAATCTCGATGCGTTTTTTGCCGCCAATCCCCAGGCCACCCAAGACCTGTGGCTTGCCACCACCAAGGCACCCCGGGACTATACACAGGCCGCCTTTTCCGAGGACTGCTGGCTGTTTTTCGGAAAGGAGACCGCCGGTCTGCCGGAGGACTTTCGCATGGCGCACTATGACCGCTGTATCCGTTTACCCATGCGTAAAGAGGCCCGCAGTCTGAATCTCAGCAACTCCGTGGCGATTCTGACCTATGAAGCGCTGCGGCAAAATCACTTCCCCGGTCTTGCCGGCGAGGGTGAAATGCTTTGCAAGTGAATCTATCTTTATTTCGTATAAGGAGATGCCGATATGAATTATCAGAAGAAAACGATTATGGATGTGGAAGTGGCAGGGAAGAAGATCCTGCTGCGCTGTGATTTCAATGTGCCTCAGGATAAGGAAACCGGCGAGATTACCAGCGACAAGCGTATCGTGGCAGCACTGCCCACCATCCGCTATCTACTGGAAAAGGGCGCGGCTGTTATTGCCTGCTCTCATCTGGGCAAGCCCAAGGGCGAATGGAAGGAGAAGCTGAGTCTTTTGCCCGTTGCCAAGCGCTTAGGCGAGCTGCTGGGGCAGGACGTGATTTTCGCTTCCGACATTGTAGGTGACGATGCCAAGGCAAAAGCGGCCTCTTTGCAGGGCGGTCAGATCATGCTGCTGGAGAACCTGCGCTTTGACATCCGCGAGGAAAAGAACGATCCCTCCTTTGCCAAGGAGCTTTCCTCCATGGCAGAGCTGTATGTGTCCGATGCATTCGGTACAGTTCACCGCGCCCACGCCTCCACCGCCGGTGTGGCGGCCTATCTGCCTGCTGTGTCCGGTCTGCTGGTGGCAAAAGAGCTGGAGATCATGGGCGGTGCCTTGAATGAGCCCAAGCGTCCCTTCGTATCCGTACTGGGCGGCGCGAAGGTGTCTGACAAGATCGGTGTGATCAACAACCTGCTGGAGAAGGCCGACACCATTATTATCGGCGGCGGCATGGCCTACACCTTTACCAAGGCACAAGGCGGCAACATCGGCAAAAGTCTATGCGAGAGCGATAAGCTGGATTATGCCCGTGAGATGATCGAAAAGGCCAAGGAACGCGGCGTTAAGCTGCTGCTGCCTGTGGATACCGTGGCGGCCAAGGAGTTTGCCGCCGATGCGGAGCCCTTTACCGTGGACGCCTGCGCCATTCCCGACGACATGATGGGACTGGACATCGGGCCTAAGACAGCCGAGCTGTTCTGTGCGGCGGTGAAAGATGCCGGCACGGTGGTTTGGAACGGGCCTATGGGCGTGTTTGAATTCGATGCTTTTGCCAAGGGTACCCGCGCCATGGCGCAGGCACTGGCTGAGAGCGGCGCCGTGACCATCGTGGGCGGCGGCGACAGCGCGGCTGCCGTGGAGCAGATGGGCTTTGCCGAGAAGATCACCCACATCAGCACCGGCGGCGGCGCATCCCTGGAGTTTTTGGAAGGTCTGGAGCTGCCCGGTGTGGCATGCCTGCTGGATCAATAATATATATGGCTAATATTAGGAGATAAAGAAAATGAATCGCAGATACCGTAAGACTATTATCGCCGGCAACTGGAAAATGAACAAGACCGCCGGCGAAACAAAGAAGTTTGCAGAGGAACTCAAGGCCGTCATGCCTAAGACCAAATGGTGTGATGTGGTGGTTTGCGTACCCGCTGTGAATATTCCTGCCGCTATCAAGGCCTTTAAGGATATGCGTGTGTCCGTGGGCGCACAGAATGTATTTTATGAGAAGTCCGGCGCTTACACCGGTGAGGTCAGCGCCGATATGCTGAAGGATCTGGGCGTGAAATATGTGATCATCGGTCACAGCGAGCGGCGCCAGATGTTCGGAGAAACCGATTTTACCGTCAACAAGAAGGTACTTGCCGCTTTGGATGCCGGTCTGCATCCCATCATCTGCGTGGGTGAATCTTTGGAGCAGCGGGAATTGGGCATCACCATGGAACTGATCGCGCTGCAGGTCAAGTCCGCTCTGGCCGGCGTGCCTGCTGAAAAGCTTCGCAAGTGCGTCATTGCTTACGAGCCAATCTGGGCGATCGGTACCGGCAAGACCGCTACGGCGGAACAGGCCGCTGAAGTGTGTACCTTTATCCGCACCACGGTACGCCATCTCTACGGTGCGCGTATTGCCCGCTCTATCACCATTCAGTACGGCGGCTCCATGAAACCCGGCAATGCCTTTGAGCTGCTGGGACAAAACGACATTGACGGCGGCCTGATCGGCGGTGCATCTTTGAATGCCGGCGATTTTATGGACATCATCAACGCTGCCAATCAGGATTGAGGAGGGTGAAAGATGAATAAGACTCCGACGACGCTGATTATCATGGACGGATTCGGCATGACGCCGAGCGGTGCAGCCAACGCTGTGAGTATGGCCAACACACCCGTGATCGACCGCCTTTTCAAGGAATATGCCAATACCACGCTGTCTGCCTCCGGCTTGGATGTGGGTCTGCCCGACGGCCAGATGGGAAACAGCGAGGTGGGTCACACCAATATCGGCGGCGGCCGTGTGGTGTTCCAGGATCTGCCCCGTATCAGCCGCGCCATTGACGACGGATCGTTCTTCCAAAATCCCGCATATAACAAGGCAATGGATGATTGCCTGGAAAAGGGCACCAGTCTTCATCTGTACGGCTTGCTGTCCGATGGCGGTGTACATTCCCATATCGAACATCTCTACGCCTTGCTGAAGATGGCAAAGGATAAGGGGCTGGGCAAGGTATATATCCATGCGTTTTTGGACGGTCGTGATGTGTCTCCCACCAGCGGCAAGGACTTTGTAGCCGACTGCGTGGAAAAATGCAAGGAAATCGGCGTGGGCAAAATCGCCACGGTCATGGGACGATTTTACGCTATGGACCGCGACAAGCGCTGGGAGCGTTTGCAGCAGGCGTATGATGCCATGGTTTACGGCGAGGGTATTCAGAATCCCGATCCTGTGGCAGCTGTGGCACAGTCCTATCAGAACGGCGTGACCGATGAATTTGTGGAGCCCGTTGTCTGCGACAGCGAGGGAACCATTTCCGACAACGACAGTGTGATCTTCTTTAACTATCGCCCCGACCGCGCCCGCGAGATCACCCGTTCCATTGTTGACCCTGATTTTGACGGCTTCCAGCGTGAGTTTTTCCCCACTACCTATGTGTGCAATACCGAGTATGACGCCGCTATGCCCAATGTATTGGTGGCATGGCCCCGTATTAAGCTGGAGAACGGCCTGGGTGAATATCTCAGCTCTCTGGGTATGACCCAGCTGCGTATTGCCGAGACCGAGAAATATGCCCATGTCACTTTCTTCTTCAACGGCGGCGTGGAAATGCAGTATCCCGGTGAGGACCGTGTGCTGGTGGCCTCGCCCAAAGTGGCGACCTACGATCTGCAGCCGGAGATGAGTGCCTACGAGGTGTGCGACAAGTGCGTGGAACGGATCCAGTCCGGTGCGTACGATGTGATCATTCTCAACTTCGCCAACTGCGACATGGTAGGTCACACCGGCGTGATGGAAGCGGCCATTAAGGCGGTGGAAACCGTGGATGAGTGTGTAGGTCGTGTGGTGGATGCCACGCTGCAAATGGGCGGTATCGCCATGGTCACCGCCGACCACGGTAACGCTGAGCAGATGAAGCAGGAGGACGGCAGTCCTATGACCGCCCATACCACCAATCCTGTGCCGTTTATCGTCTGCGGCGCGGCAAAGAAGCTGCGTCCCGGCCGTTTGGCGGATATTGCCCCCACCATTTTGGATGTGATGGGTCTTGCCTGCCCTGCCGAGATGGATGGCAAGACATTGATCGTGGAATAAAGTCATATCATTCCCGAAACGGCTTGTTTCGGGAATGATTTTTACAGGAGAAATCTATGAACATTTGTGTGATCGGATGCGGACGCTGGGGTTCGCTGATTACCTGGTATTTAGACCGTATCGGCCACCGTGTGACGCTGTACGGACGCAGTCATTCCAAGCGTATGCAGTCCTTTCTGACAACACGGAAGAACGATTTGCTGTCCTTGCCCGAATCGGTGGCACTGACCACCGAGCTTTCCGCTGTCGATGAGGCAGAGACGATTATCATTTCCATCGGCTCACAGGGATTGCAGGCGTTGATGGAGGAACTGGCGGCATATGAGCTGAAAAGCAAAACCTTTGTGCTGTGCATGAAGGGGTTGGAGATCGGCACAGGGCGGCGACTATCTGAAATTGCGAAAGACAATCTGGATGCGAGCAACCGTGTGGCGGTGTGGCTGGGACCGGGCCATGTGCAGGAATTTTATCGTGGCGTGCCCAACTGCATGGTCATCGACAGCGACGACGAGGACACAAAATGCCGTTTGGTAGATGCGTTTTCCGGAGATTTGATCCGTTTTTACTACGGCAGCGACCTGATCGGCAACGAAGTGGGCGCCGCTGCCAAAAATGTGGTGGGAATCGCCGCCGGATTACTGGACGGTCTGCATTTGAGCAGCTTGAAGGGTGCGCTGATGAGTCGCGGCACACGGGAAGTGGCGCGTTTGATCTGCGCTTTGGGCGGCGATGAACGGTCTGCTTACGGTCTGTGTCATTTGGGTGACTATGAGGCCACCGTGTTTTCAAAATACAGCCACAACCGCCAATTTGGCGAGAGCTTTGCCAAAGGGGAAACCTACCAGAATCTGGCTGAGGGCTACTACACCGTGCGTGCGATGCTGCTGCTGGGTGAAAAGTACAGTGTGGAGCTGCCGATCTGCGAGGCGGTATATCACATTCTCTATGAAAACGCGCCGCCCAGAGATGTACTGCACGAGCTGCTGGCTCGCGGTCTGAAAGGCGAGTTTGACGATTAAAATGGCATAAAATTCAACCTAAATGTTTAAAAGAACCTCGAAACGCTCATAATGAGTGCAGAGGTTCTTTTTTTGAACATTTCGGCGGACCGCGCGCCGTTAACACAGCGGTGGTCGACATTTGTGCGGCCAAAGAGGTAGTGTATGAGTAAATATAATGAGTCGAAGGTCAAGGCCATTTTCGGCGGCAAGGGCTTTTACATAGCCCTTGTGCTATGTTTGCTGGCGGCGGCTGTCATTGTCTATGTGGCACTGCTGCACCCCTTGCAAAAGGCAAAGCCGGTGGTGGACGCAGATCCTGCGCCGGTGGCTCCGGTGATTCAGACCCAGCCGATCGAGGATATTCCTGCGGAGCCGGTGGAGCCAACAGTGAAGCCGGAGGAACTGGTGCCGCAGGTGATCTCACCGCTGGACGGCACCACCGTGACCGTATTCAGCACCACGGAGCTGATGTATGATGAAACGATGGCGGATTGGAGAACCCACAACGGTCTTGACATCCAAGCCGCCGAAGGTGACAGCGTCAAGACCGCCGCCGACGGTACGGTACTGTCAGTGAAAAATGACGAGCTGATGGGAACAACGGTCGTGATCCGTCACGCTGACGGCTACACCACACAGTACAGCAGCCTGATGGAAACACCGCCGGTCAGCGAGGGTCAGCAAGTTCGTGCCGGTGACATCATCGGCTGCGTGGGCAGTACCGCCGCCGCAGAGAACAGTATGGGGGCACATCTCCACTTCTCCGTGGCAAAAGACGGGAAAACCATTGATCCGACTGAATACGTTAAGTAATATTGAGCAAAAACAATCCCGTTCGTAATCACGAACGGGATTGTTTTGTATCATATTGGCGTATTTCTTAATACATACCGCCCATGCCGCCCATATCGGGAGCAGCAGGAGCTGCCATAGGAGGCTGGGGCTTATCTGCCACCAGAGATTCGGTGGTCAGCACCATGCCGCTGACGGAAGCGGCATTCTCCAATGCGCTGCGTGTCACCTTGGCAGGATCTACGATGCCGCCGGCGATCATGTCGCAATAGACTTCCTTATAAGCGTCGAAGCCGTAGCCGTCCTTGCCGGAGTTCTTCACCTTCTCCAGAATGACGGAGCCGTCCAGGCCTGCGTTGGCGGCAATCTGGCGGATAGGCTCCTCCAGTGCCTTGGCAACGATCTGCACACCGGTCTTTTCATCGCCCTCTACGCTATCCAGCAGAGCGGTGACAGCGGGGATCACATTGACAAAGATGGTGCCGCCGCCTGCCACGATGCCCTCTTCCACAGCGGCCTTGGTAGCGTTCAGCGCGTCCTCAATACGCAGCTTCTTTTCCTTCATCTCGGTTTCGGTAGCAGCGCCGACCTTAATGACTGCCACGCCGCCGGCCATCTTGGCCAGACGCTCCTGCAGCTTCTCCCGGTCATACTCGCTGGTGGTCACACCGATCTGTGCGCGGATCTGAGCAACACGCTCACGGATGGCCTGTGCATCGCCTGCACCGTCCACGATGATGGTGTTCTCCTTGGTGACCTTGACCTGACGGGCACGGCCCAGCATGGAGATGTCAGCGTCCTTCAGCGTCAGACCCAACTCTTCGCTGATGACCTGACCGCCGGTGAGGATGGCAATATCCTGCAGCATTTCCTTGCGGCGATCACCGAAGCCGGGAGCCTTGACGCAGACCACGTTCAAAACGCCCTTCAGACGGTTGACCAGCAGCGTGCTGAGGGCTTCACCCTCCACATCCTCGGCAATGATGAACAGCTTCTTGCCGGACTGCAGCATCTGCTCCAGCAGAGGCAGAATGTCAGCGATCACGGAGATCTTCTTATCGGTGATCAGAATGTAAGCATCGTCCACGACGGCTTCCATCTTCTCCATATCGGTGGCCATATAGGGAGTGATATAGCCGCGGTCAAACATCATGCCCTCCACCACCTCGCTGTAGGTTTCAGCGGTTTTGGATTCTTCGATGGTGATGACACCGTCGGCACTGACCTTCTCCATGGCCTCGGCGATCAATGCGCCGATGGTTTCGTCACCGGAGGAAACGGTGCCTACACGGGCAATGTCCTCGGTGCCGCTGACGGGCTTGCTCAAAGAGCGGATAGAGGTAACAGCAACGTCCACAGCCTTGCTCATACCCTTCTTCATCACGATGGGGTTGGCACCGGCTGCCAGATTTTTCAGACCCTCACGGATCATGGCCTGGGCAAGCAGGGTAGCAGTGGTGGTACCGTCACCGGCCACATCGTTGGTCTTGGTGGATACTTCACGCACCAACTGAGCACCCATGTTCTCGAACGGATCGTCCAGCTCGATCTCCTTGGCGATGGATACGCCGTCATTGGTGATCAGCGGTGTGCCAAACTTCTTATCCAACACCACATTGCGGCCTTTGGGGCCGAGAGTGACTTTTACGGTATCTGCCAACTGATTGACGCCGGCTTCCAATGCTTTGCGGGCTTCCTCGCCGCGCTTGATAATCTTTGCCATATGAATTGCCTCCTAAAATGAGATAAATGAAACGTGCGATTATTTATTCGACGATTGCCAGAATGTCGCCCTGACGGACAACAATGTATTCCACTTCCTCCAGCGTGACCTTGGTGCCGGCATACTTATCGGTGATGACCTTGTCGCCGGGTTTGACAGTCATGGTGACGGTATTGCCATCCACCACGCCGCCGGGGCCAACGGAAATCACTTCTGCCACAGAGGGCTTTTCCTTTGCAGAGCCGGTCAGGATGATGCCGCCCTTGGTGGTTTCCTCCGCCTCGGTCATCTTCAGCACGACGCGGTCAGCAAGCGGTGTCAGTTTCATAGTGTGTGCCTCCTTATATTCTTATTTCATATCACAAATTCAGCGTTAGCACTCGAATACTCTGAGTGCTAACGCTGATTATCATACCACACTATTGGGATTTTGCAAGGGGAAATAAGGAAAAAAACCAAAAGTTCACAAAAATGTTAAATTCCGAAAATCAACCCTGCGCTGTGCTGTTGCAGCTGCAGCCCGCGGGACCGAAGAAGTTCAGGCGCTTGTCGCAAAGGCGAATGACCACATCGGAGTTGGTAATACACTCGCCGTCCAGACAGGTGACAATGTCGGGCTGCCGGGAATAAATATGAATGACCTTGGGTGTGGAGCAATGGGCAATATGGGGGAAGGTATGGTATTTACCCTTGGAATAGGGCCCGACAAATTTGGCAAAGGTCATGCGGCTGACTTTTTTCACCACCAGCGTATTCAGCACGCCATCGTCCATCCTTGCTTCCGCTACCGGCATAAAGCCGCCGCCGTAGTAGCGACCGTTGCAGACCGCTACCAGCGAATAATCACCCTCTATCGCTTCGCCGTCCAGCTCCACCGTCCAATGAGAACCAATGCCCTTAAACAGGAAGTTGACCAACAGGGCGGTCACATAGCTGCCCTTGCCGTCCAACAGGGGGCTTTCACTGTATTTATGTACATCCATTGCCACACGGGCATCAATGCCGGAGCAGGCAATGGTCAAGGCGATGCGGCCGTTGACATCAATGGCATCCATGGGAAACTGCGGACCGTCCCACAGGTTTTCGGCATCCTTAAATTTGTCCATATCCGGACCGAAATTCTTCAAAAAATCGTTGCCGGTACCCACCGGAATCACCGTCATGGCGGCATTGTCATAGCCGATGATGCCGTTGGCCACTTCGTTGACCGTGCCGTCACCGCCGCAGGCATAAAAACGCAGTTCCTCCCCACTTTCGCAGAGCTTTTTGGCAATTTCCGTGGCGTGGCCCTGATTCCTTGTCAGAATACACTGCACATCCAGACCGTGCTTTTGGCGCAGTGCATCCGCCATATCGTAGATGCGCTGACGGCTGTCACGCTTACCGGCAGTAGGATTGATGATAAAAATGTGCTTCATAGAGTGGTTCACCTCTTACAGATTTCTCTTAAAATGTCATTTATACATTGCCGTACATAAAAACATCGCACTTGATCATACCGTTATAGAGCTTGCGCTTTTTGTCGGCTGTCTTGCCGAAGGTGCGCTCGAATTCCGTGTGGCTGGACAGCACCAGCGTGCGCCATTTAGGCGGCAGATCACGCCAGACTTTTCCAAACTGGCGGTACAGCTCCTCTGCCTCCTGCTTTTCGAGCAGTCGCTCGCCGTAAGGGGGATTGGTAACCAGCTGACCGTATTCACTGTCACGGTGGAACGATTGCATATCGGCCACCTCAAAGCGAACAATGTCGTCCACGCCGGCCTTGCGGGCATTATCCTTGGCAATGGCAACGGCCTGCGGGTTTACATCGCCGCCCCAGATGTCATACGTGCCGTGGAACTCCTTGTCCATGGCCTCGTCTGCGGCATCCAGCCACGCATCGTCGGGGACAAAGCCCCATTTCTGCGCATCAAAGCTGCGATCAAGGCCCGGAGCGCGGTTTTTGGCGATCAGCGCCGCCTCAATGGGGATCGTTCCGCTGCCGCAGAAC
>JAUMWJ010000013.1 GCA_030529655.1 Eubacteriales bacterium | reverse complement strand
TATTCAACAGCAAACAGATAGTTCACACTGTTTTTGCTTGACTTTTAGGTTCTTTAAGATGTTTTCAAAGTAACTGTAGCAAGCAAGGTCTTTTGGGACGCCAAAGGCAGAAAACGGGACACCTGTGCGGTGCCCCGTTCTGCTTGTTGGGGAAAAATCCCCAGACCCCTTTGTGCGTTTCTTTGAAACTGACTGCGCACCGTACCGGCGCTTTTTTACTCATACTGAGGAACCTCCTTCTGCGGTTTCTGCTCGTCAAGTCCGAGCACATATTCGGCGTTTGCCTTACATCACGGCTTGCACGGCGGCCAAAAGTGTGCTGACGGATACCACGGAAATCGATACGGAAATGCAGGAACTTCAGCGTGAGATGGAGGTCGTATCGGAGCTTACAAGAAAGTGTATTGAAGAGAACTCAACCACCGTTCAAGATCAGACCGAGTACGCTACCCGCTACAACGGTTATGTCGAGCGGTACGAAAGAGCAAAAACACGCTTTGATGAGCTCGCTACCAAACGGGAAGAAAAGCTGAAAAAGGCAAAAGCAATCGACCGTTTCATCCAGACGATAGAATCAAGAACCGACCTTCTTACAGAGTTCGACGCATCGCTTTGGCTGACGATCGTTGAAAACGTAACCGTGATGAATGACGGAAAAATGCGGTTTCACTTTTTCGACGGTACGGAGGTAACCGTGTGACGAACAGAACAGGGAGGCAGAATTTCGGACAGCCGATATTCTGCCTCTTTTTTGTTGCTCAGTAACAGATTGTCTTGCACACGATTACCCCATTCCGTACACGATTACCTTTCTTGCACACGATTACAAAGCGAGAAACAGCGCAAGATTCTTTCAGAAAGGAAAAATCCCCGGCAGATTTGCTCTGCCGAGGAAGTAATCTATTCCGTATTCGTGTGCGAGAAACCATAAAGTCCCTTGCTGTAAGGGCTTTTCTGATTGAGTGGGGTGCAAAAAAGAAGAACACCTATCGTATCCAAATAGGTGTTCTTCTATGGTGGAACGGGAGTGTTCATGGATGAACACTCCTCTTTTGTTCCATTTTTGCCCTCAAAGGCGGCTTCAATATCCTCAAGCGGAATATTGTCAATATGCAGAGGCTTCTTGCTGGCGTTGACGATGAGCGTAAAGTGGTCATCGTACAGATAGATGGAATGCACGAAGATGTTGATGATGGCCCTCCGCTTGTTCACATCATCGGAGGGCATCTCACATACATAATCCAGAAATGCCAGGACCTGTGCCTCTGTCAGTGTAATTTTCTTGTTTTCCTCTATAGCGAGTTGTGTTTCCAACTCTGACTTCTCTGCCATACGCTTGTTCAAGCGGTCAGTCAGCATTTCTACGGCCTGCCCCTGCTCAATGCCATGTACATGTATGAGGCAGTATGTGAATTATCGGTAGCGGCTACCGAAATCCCAAATCATGAAATTTTGTGGTATTCCGACTCGAAGACTAAGACTGCCGGAGGCAAGCACGGTATCATGGAACAACTTGGCAGGATGCTGGTGCAAGACAATCTGTCAAAAAAGGATTTCATTACAGTTGCAAACATGGCAATAGCTGCTTTACAGACAGGGCACACATCGAGAGAAATTGAAAACGCCATCCGGAAAATCCGGATGGCAATCAAGCGGTATAATTCTGCACCTGAAGATGAGCAGAATTATGATATTATTCGTGCCGCAGTTTGGGAGTTGGGATATTTGGCCTTATAAGATGCCCTTGACCATAGATTTCGGGATAGGTATAATATTGAAAAACGATATCAGTGTTCAAGTGCCACGGTTTCGGTAACAGAAACTGATGGAGAATAGAGAATTGGGTGCAAATTCCAAACGGTACCGCCACTGTAAGCGTGGAGGTTGCATACATGATGAAAATCAGCCGCAGGAAATGCTGAAGGCGGTGTGCAGCTAATGAGGCGCAAGTCAGGAGATCTGCTTGAATGCATCATTGTTGGCGTTCTGCGCGTTACAGGACGGCTGGTTTTGTTTTGCGCGGAAATCGAACGAACAGAAGGTAGCAGTCGATGAAACAAAAGACTTTAAAAAACAGATTATACCTATCCGGCATGGATAGCGCCGCGCCTGATCTGGCGCGTAAAAATGGGCTTGGACTCGAGGTGACAAGGTTTTCCTGGGCGCCAATGCTGGACGATGCCGAATCTGTGGATATCGTTAAAAACCAAATGCGAGGGATTGACCGATTCTGGCTACATGCACCCTTTGCGGAGCTATGTCCTTGCGCCATTGATCCAAAGGTACGACAGGTGACAAAGGAGCGCTATCTGCAGACAATAAATATGGCATTGTTATTGGGAATTGAGTGCATTGTCATTCACGGTGGTTATATCCCCATGGTGTATTACCCGGAATGGTTTGTAGGGCAGTCCGTTGCTTTTTGGCGTGAATTTATGAAAAGCGTGCCTCAAGGTGTGACCATTGCCCTGGAAAATGTCATGGATCCGTCGCCGGACATGCTGGTGGATATTGTACAGCAGGTGGATAATCCGCAGCTGGGTCTGTGCCTGGATGTGGGACATGCCCACACCATAGTCAGTACTACGCCGCCGGAGGAGTGGATTGCGTCCATGGCTCCGTGGCTGAAGCATGTACATCTACACAACAATATAGGAGATCGTGATTTGCATCTTCCCTTGAACGAGGGGACGATCGACATGGCCTCCTTGCTGGATGCCTTGCTGGAAACAGAGGCCACCTTTACCATTGAGAATCAGAACTGCGCGCCAAGTCTTGACTGGTTATATGAGCGTGGATATTTGGAGTAAATTATGACAGAATCAGAATTGCGTTTACAGATACAGAAGATCAACGCTCCCGATGCAAACATCATGGATGCGGCGAAAAAGCGTCAGGCACAGTTGGCCAAGCCTCCGGGCAGCTTAGGAGCGCTGGAAGATTATGCGATTCGCGTGGCGGGCATTACGGGACAGCTTTGCCCGGAACCGAACCGCTGCCGCATATTGGTGCTGGCGGCAGACAACGGCGTGGTGGCAGAGGGCGTCAGCTCTGCGCCGCAGAGCGTTACAGCAAGCCAATGTATCAACATGACGCGCCGTAAAACGGGAATGTCCTCTCTTGCCCATTACTTCGGAGATGAGGTGGTGGTGGCAGATGTTGGCACGGTGGTTGATCTGCCTGCACCGATTATGAATCGGAAGATCCGATACGGCACCGGTAATATTGCCGTGGAACCTGCCATGACAAGACAGCAGGCGATTGACGCCATTGCCGTGGGTATGGAGCTGGCACGGCAGGCAAAAGATGAGCATGTGGATATTTTGGGTATTGGTGAGATGGGGATCGGCAACACCACCACATCTGCGGCGGTGCTTGCGGCATTGACCGGACGCGCGGTGGAGCAAGTGACCGGACGCGGCGGCGGACTGACAGAGGAGAGCTTCCTGCATAAAAAGGAAGTGATTGCCAATGCGCTGCTGCTGCACCAGCCGGATGCAGCCGACCCGATCGACGTACTGTGCAAGGTGGGGGGCTTGGATATTGCGGCTATGTGCGGTGCGTTTTTGGGCTGCGCCCACTATCACATCCCTGCCGTGGTGGATGGCTTCATCTCCATCGTGGCTGCGCTGTGCGCCTTCCGTCTGTGTGAGTCGGTGCGGGAATATCTGTTCCTTTCTCACGCCTCGTACGAGGTGGGCTATCGTGCAGCAACGGAGGAACTGGAGCTTACGCCCTGCCTGCTGTTAGGAATGCGCCTCGGTGAGGGCAGCGGCTGTCCGCTGATGTTCCGTATTCTGCAGGCGGCCTGCTCTGCCCACAGGGATATGGCAACCTTTGCCGAAGCGGCAATCAATGACGATTACCTTACGCCGATCCGTCAATGCAGCGCCTTTGAGGTGATGCCATGAGGATACTTTTGGTGGGCGGCAGCAAAAGCGGAAAAAGCCATCTGGCGCAGGAGTTGTGCCGCAAGTTGGGCGGCAGACTTTACTATTGGGCCACTATGGAACCCACAGACTCGGAAGATCTCGGGCGTATTGAGCGGCACGTACTGGATCGTGACGGTTGGGGCTTTACCACGGTTGAATGCGGCCGGCATCTGCGCGATGCTCTGCCTCGCATACAACAGGACAGTACGGTACTTTTTGACAGCGTCACAGCCTATCTGGCCAATGAGATGTTTGGAGAAACCATAGACACTGACGCTGCCGGACGCTGCGCCGCAGAACTGCTGCAAATAAGCACCTGCCCCGAAAATTTCGTCTGCGTGTGCGATGAATTGTGGCGGGACGGGGTGAGGTATGATGAAACGACAGAAAACTACCGAGCGGGTCTTGCCCATATCTGCCGCGCGCTTGCGGAGGCATTTGACGTTGTCTACGAAGTAACCGCAGGTATACCGAAACTATGGAAAGGAGAATTGCCGCAATGAAAGGAATCACCGGATTTTTCATGGCATGGGGTATGTTTCTGGCAATTCCCTGCCCTGTGCGGCACTGGCATGAGGATTCGCGCCAGCACATGATAGCCTGCTTCCCGCTGATCGGCGGCATAATAGGCGGGTTATGGGTGCTTTTAGCATGGCTCGTTACGCCGTTACCTGCGGCCGTCAGGGCTTTTATTTTGGCGATTTGGCCGTGGATTTGCACAGGATTTATGCATCTGGACGGATATATGGATGTGTGTGATGCAGTTTTATCCCGACGGGATCTGGAAACGCGGCAAAGGATTCTGAAAGATTCTCATTGCGGTGCCTTTGCTGTCATTGGCTTAGTCCTGCTGGTACTGGGGCAGTGGAGCGTGCTGCTCCATGTTGACCGTTTTCCGTGGCTGGTACTTCTCTGCATTCCCGTAGCCAGCCGCAGCTGCGCGGCAATTGCCGTATTGACACTTCGTCCTATGGGGACGAGTCAATATGCCGCAATGAAACGAAACAATGTGTTTTTACTGCTGCCTATCCTGTGTCTTGCTGGCTCCACGGTTGTGCCGGCTGTGTGGGGCGGGAACTTTGCGCCCTTGGCGACAGTTGCTGCCTATTGGCTGTTTGCATTTTACGGTTATCGCCAGTTGGACGGCATGAACGGCGATATTTCCGGCTTTGCGCTGACACTGGCTGAAATGGCCGGTGTTGCAGTATTGACTTTGGTGGGGTAAGACAAATGATTTTAGTAATTGGCGGTGCCTATCAGGGCAAATTGTCATGGGCCACCCAGACTTACGGCTTAGAAGAAACCGAATTGTGCGATCTGGCAGATGGTTTTGTGGTGGAAAAGCGGTGCTATTATCACATGGAGGCGCTGACAAAACGGGGAGAAGAATTGCCTTCTTTTCCGGAAGATGCCATTGTGATCGCGCGGGAAGTAGGCTGCGGCGTGGTGCCGATGGAGGCTGAGGAGCGCGCATGGCGTGAGCGCCACGGAGCGGTTTTGCAGGAATTGGCAAGAAGAGCAGATCGAGTCATTCGTGTATTCTGCGGCATAGATGAGGTGCTGAAATGAAACTGACATTGATTCGACACGGTATTACGGAAGGAAACGCCAAACATCTTTATTACGGCGCCACAGACCTTCCGCTATCAAAAGAAGGAATAGAAATGCTGAAAGCGGCGGCGCTTTGCTATGATTATCCCGTGGCAAAGCATTACTGTACCAGCGGCATGCTCCGAGCAGAGCAGACATTGCAAATTATCTACGGCGATATTCCTCACGCACAGATTTCGGATTTGCGAGAGATGGATTTTGGCGTATTTGAAATGCGCGGATTTTACGGAGATCTGGAACATGACGCAGCTTTCCGACTGTGGTGCCAAGGCGACGTGGAAGAGAATGTGTGTCCGGGCGGTGAATCTGCCCGACAAATGGCAGACCGTGCATTGCGTGCTATTACCCCTATCATAGAAAGGGAAGAGGACACCGTGTGTATTACTCACGGCGGTGTGATTGCGCGGCTGATGATGCAGTGGTTCCCGGATGACAGCGGAAATCCCTACTGTTTTACACCCGATGCGGGCAGCGGGTATCAGATCGTATTTCAGGGGACAACACCACTGTCATTTCGGAGTATCGGCTAAACAGCGTGCTGAATGGGAGCAGTTTATTGGGCAATATAGAAATAAAATGCCCCTTGACAGCAAAAAAAACGCACGATATAATATCCATTGAAATTGAATAGCGTTCGAGTGCCATAGTTCTGGTAACAGGAACTGTTGGAGAATAGGGAATCGGGTGTAAATCCCGAGCGGTACCGCCACTGTGAGCGTGGAGGTTGCGTACATGATGAAAATCAGCCGCAGATTATTTCTGAAGGCCGTATGCAACCGATGAAGCGTGAGTCAGGAGACCTGCTTGAACGAGTGATTATGGGCGTCTTGCGAGTTACAGGACGGCTGGTTTTATTTTGTGCGCACAAATACGGCTGCGGCAGTTTTTATACTGCCGCAGTTTTTCTTTTTGCCCGATGGGACATTCCATAATGTGAGTCAGGAGTTGCTTTCCATATGATACTCCTCAACTTGTGCGGCTGCAGCGCGGGCATCGCTGCAGCCGCCATACCTCTTTATGAAAGGGTTAGAACGATGAATGCTTTTTGGTTTACAAATCAGGACAACCTTGTTTATATCAATGCCGAAAAAGATCTGGAGCATTTGGAGATACGCTTAAATCTGCCGGGTCTGAAGGAGGCGGCCGAAGAACTGCACGCTCATCCTACCAGGGAGGGATTTACCTTGAAAGGGCCGCACCGTACGACAGCTCGACTGTTCATACCGGATTTGCTGTTTCCGCGGCATATCGAGATGGGAGAAAATATATTCCTCTATCGAGGTGACATGGTAGAGTGCTATGTTCTCTATTGGATCAGATAAAAGGAACGGAAGATATGGGAAAATTCAGGAGAAATTACCGTATAAAAACAAAAGAACAAGCAGCGGCGGAGAGAGAACTGCGGCACCGCGAGAAAGAATTTGCTGCTGCGCATGAGGGCGACACGGATGAAGAATTGCTGGTATATCTGAAACAGTTTGCAGCAGAGCATCCGGAGCAGCCGTTATTTAAGACAGATGTGCCGGGTGGCGAGCTGATCGGCAAGCGATTCGGCGGATGGAAAGAAGCATTGAAAATAGCGGAATTACCAAAACCGGAAGGTAAACGGGAAATGGTTGGTTATACGCGTGCGCAGCAGATAAGGAGCCGCGATGCGTGGAACCAGAAACGGCAGGAATGCGGTCGATGTATGTTTAGAGGAGAAAATGAGAAATGACCAGCATGAAGATAACACCGCAGGAAGGAAAGCTGCTTTGCCTGATTCGGGAAACGGTCAACGGTGAAGTGCGGATTATGGTCAAGGACGGACATCCGATCCGTGCTGAACAGATCAGGCATCATATTTCTCTCAAAGATGATTTTGTAAAAAGAGCTGACGGAAGAACCGAGGCTTTTTGAGATGCAGATACCTGCATCGGAAAAGCCGCTTACCTGCCAGACAGGGAACGGCATGAATCCTTTCTATCGCCATACGGCGTTTTTATATTTCCATATTCTGAGGAGGTATATATGAAACAGAAAACTACGCACAAAATTCTGTCGCTCCTGCTGGCGGTAGTACTGTTGTTTTCTCTTTTCCCTGCGGTATTCGCAGAGGGTGGAGGACACATTACGGCTACCAAACAGACAGCAACGGAAATCACGCAGGGACAGCAGTATACACTTGATTTGTCCCAAGTATTTGCAGATAGCGAAGGGCATACCCTTTTCTATGCAGTAACAAACGATGAGGGGAATCGGTCCACCGTCAAGTTGAAAGACGGTGTGTACTACTTTACTTCTCCCGTAACGGGAACCTATCACCCCACTATTACGGCACAGTGTGAGAGCGGAAGCACAAGTCTGACGCTCGACATCACCGTCAAAGCGGGTGAAGTTACCGATGTGAAACAGTACGATTACAACGAAACCGATGCCAATCAGGTTACCGTGTATGTAACAATCTCCAGTGACGGTGTACCCATCTTGGGCAAAGATAAGGACGGAACCGTTCTTTCCCATTTGAAGGTTACCGTTCCTTATTTCGATCTGGCGCGGTATGATCTGCAGGACTTCTACCGCTATGCCACGGAAAACGGCAGCGGCGATTATACCGGCGATACTGTAATCAAACGCCCCACGGCGATGCATTTGTTCATCTATATGCTGGAGCGTTTCTATTTGGGACTGCCCGAAGATAAATGGGGAACCGGTGCGTCTAAGAGTGATCTCTTTGGCGATTCCCGCAACGATGAAATAGCAAATATGTTCGGCGACCCGGCTTATGAGGGGAAATTATCTCCCCTTTATTATACCGGCGGCGCCACCAGCACCTATATGCAGAATTTCTGGGGACACGATGAAAACCTGATGTACTATCGCAATCATCGCTATCCCCTGATGAGCCCGGGCTGGGGCTCCACCGCGGATTACATTCTGCTCTCCGACGGTGATACCATTGATCTGGCAATGTTCACCAATTGGGGCTTCTATACACACGGTGCATTCTGCTGCACCGGCGCGGCGGACAGCACCGAGCCGGTGGAAACACTGACGGTCACACAAGGTGAAACTCTGCGCTTCACAGGTCTCAAATACCGCACGCAGTCCGTTGCAGACGGCGGAGTCGATGAATTTGTCCGTGTGAGTGAAGAGGACTATATTACTTATGTGTGCTTCGATCAGAATTGGGAAACTACTGACAGCCAACCTGATATGGAAATGGTGAATGATGAATTCACCGGCGGCTATGTGCTGGACACAGCAGATCTGGAACCCGGAACCTACCATCTTATCGGTCTTGATCCCAACTGCGAAACAGAGGATGCCTGCTATGCGCCTGCCACCTGCGATCTGATCGTTACCGCGTCCTGCGAACATACTTCCACCGAGTATACCTTTACGGATAAGCACGACGGCAGCTTTGATTATGTCAAGGTTTGCACGGACTGCAAGGCAGAGGTCGAAAGCGGCAATCATCTGTACGGCGATGTCAACAACGACGAGAAAGTAAATTCAAGGGATAATACTGCAATCAAAAAACATTTGAATGGGACAAAGCCCATTAAAGATGCGATTGCGCTGTATGCCGCCGATGTAAACAGCGATGAAACCGTGGATATGGTGGACACATTTATTATCAGCGGAAAAACTGTGGAAACGGTTACAGATAATCTGCCCATTGAAACAACGCTCAAGTATACGCCCAATAATGACGGCACCCATATCAAGGCCGTTATGTATGGGCAAACCGATTTGGGCAACATGGATGATGCCGAAGCCTGTATGGATGAGGATGCAAACGGCATCTGCAATCTCTGCGGTGGGACTATTGCTGCGGAAGCAGATTCAAATCATGATGGATTCAATGACGAAACCGGCGAATACATGGGAGACGCTCCGACCACCACCATTCCTGTGAAGCTGATTATCCCCGAGGGTGCCGAGGCGAAGTTCTATGTGGGTACCACCGGCGAGGGACAGATCGTGGCCGCTGAGGATAAGGGTGTGGATGCATCCAATGCGCAGGTTCACCACTATGAGATTACCGTCCCCGACGGCGAATATTCCTGCATGGTGTCCGACGACTCCCACAACTACGGCGGTGTGGGCTTTAAGGTTCCTTTGCAGACTTCCATTTATGAGGCCACCAACCTCACTTTGGCGCTGGCCAAGTACTATACCACGACCACCAGCGTGAAGGTCAACGGTACGGCTACGCCTATTACAATCGACAGCGTGGATGATTTCCGTGTAAATCTGGTGGCTCCCGGTAAGGCCGCCATCATCCCCGGCGAGAATTATCTGGACAGCACCATTAAGGCGGGCACCACCTATGTGGTGGCACCTCGCATGGTCTGGGCTTACGGCAATCAGATCCTCTACAACTACACTGTGGATTTGAATCCCGAACTGGCTGCTACATTCGGCGTATCGCCCCAGATCAATCAGACCTTCGCCTCAACCATAACTGCCGTGCAGAAAAAGACCTTCTCGGTCGCTGCGTTGAAGACATTTACCTTGACCGCACCTACGGCGGCTACCACTACATTCTTTTACCAGATCAACAACTTCAACGATATGGTGCTGGAAGGCTCCGATCATGTGAAGAGCGTGGATAACGGTGACGGCACCACCACCTACACCGTGTATTATCCCAATTTTGCCAACGCATCCTACCGTGTGGAGCAGGAGGGATATGTGGTCTCTGCGGGTTACTGTAAGGACAACAGCAGCTACACCGTCACCCTGCGTGAGGGTGACCGTACCTCCACTGCCACCAAAGTTGATTCCAAAGTGGGTGCAGGCAGCAATATCGAATATGAAAACAGCGTCTACTTGAATGTGGATGACACCAAGGATACCAACGAGTTGGCGATGCAGACCGGCGAGACCTTCCGCCTGCGCGCATTCCGTGCCGCATGGGAAATTGTCAATACCGTCACGGCCAACATCATGATTGAGCCGGATTTCCACTACGCAGTTCTCTCCGGCGAGGATGTGGTGTCCGTTACTCCCGTCACCGCACAATGCACCGGTAATGCCAAGGGCAACTGGATGGATATAAAGGCTCTGAAAGAGGGAACGGCTTTGATTGCCGTGTGGTATGATGCCATTGATGTAAGCAACAGTAATACCACCCTCTCCGGTACCTACGGTGCCACCGATCCTGCCCGTTATGGCTATGTGTTGGTAAATGTAGGTGCGGATAAGAATGTGACTTGGAACCCTGTGTCCCACGACGGTGACTGGGATACTGAGTTTGACACCGTCTATTACTTCGGCGATCACGGTACCTTTACCTGCGCTCCCGATGGCGTCACCGCCATGACCGTGCAGAATCTGAACGGCGATACGATGGGCGAAACGGTGTCTGTGACGGCAGAAAACGGCAAATATAATGTACCCGTCAAGGCCGGCTCGAACCTCATCACCGTTACCACGGCCGAAGGCAAGGACTATATGCTGGTCCGCGCCAAGAAGATCGACTACTCCATCGAAAATGCCACCACCGGAGAGACCGTGGTCAACGGCGCTCCCGTCATTCGTCAGGGTGACAATGTGGTCATTCACTTCGACCAGTTCAATATGCCCGTGGCCAAGATGTCCGGCATCTATAACCCCGGCTACGGCGGCACGGCCAAGACCTTCTATACACTTAATGACAAGTATTCCCTCTCCAGCGTAGGCACCCAGTATGACTACATTACGGATGCCAAGAGTTGTATCAAGTTTACCGCGTATATTGCCGGCGAAAACACGCTTACCGGTGGTTATATCCAGTCCGGATCCATGGGCGATAATTTCGGCAACCACCGAAATATCGGCGATGGTGGCCGCGGGACCAACTTCTCTGCTGTGAATGTCACCGGCTACTTTGGCTCCATCGAGGATATCAAGTTTACTGTCACAGAAAACAGTGCGGTACAGGTGAACTATGATGAACTGGTGGCACTTAAGAGTGTCTCCATCTACGGTGGCACCGATAACTACAACAAGGGATTTTCTTTTACTACGAAAACTGACAACAACGCAACCAACTGGACCAACGCCGTCCCCAGCAGCTACAATCTGGGTGCCATCATCGTCCCCACAAACTACTACAACACCATGGAGATGAAGTGGTGGTATGATGGCGGAGAGGTTCATACCGTACCTCTCATTGCCAACAATGAGGCCATCGTGCCGCCCTCTGAGTTCAACGCAGACATGAACAAAATTCTGAATATTCAGATTCTTGTGACACCTGCCGATCCTAAGCTCGGTCCCACCAAGGTATATAGCTACATTGTCTATCCCGGCAACGCCAATCTCCAGTATGTCCATCCCGTGCTCAAAGATCTGATTGTGACCGATGACAGCGGCAACGCCATTGCGCTGGATCGGGCGGTGAACTACAACGACACCAGTTACACCTTGGATGTAGGTGCGGCCACATCTGTCAATCTCACCGGCAAACAGCTTCAAAAGTTCACCAACAAGACCAATAATAAGCAGGACAAGGCCGATACCGTTATTGTGCAGCGTATGAACGGCAGTACACCCGTGGGTGAAGCCGTAGAGGTTTATCCTCTGACTGGCGATCGCTACCCCGTGGGTGAATGGACGCTTAAGGATCTGGACATCAGCGGTGCAAATGCCCTGCAGATCAAAGTGACTTCTTATGTAGATGGTGTTACTTCCCGCACCTATGACATTGCGCTGAAAAAAGCGATGCTCGGCGATGTGAACGGCGATGGCGTGATTGATTCGCAGGATGCGACTTTGGTCTATGCCTTTGCCAACGGCAAGCAGGCGCCCGATGCAACGCAGATTGCAGCCGCCGATGTGAATGGCGACGGTGCCATCGATTCGCAGGATGCCACCTTGGTCTATGCCTTTGCCAATGGCAAGCTGCTCGCATTTCCCTGCGCAACGAAGAACTAAAGGAGAAACAAGATGAAAAAAAGAATTACTGCGCTGTTTCTGGCATTTGTGCTCGTGCTGAGCTTGTGCCCCACAGCGTTCGCTACGGCGAAAATCGGCGTCGATAAGACTGCCGTCAAGGCCGGCGAGCAGGTAGTTGTTACGCTGACCAACGAAACGGAACTTAACGGTATCACCAATCTGGACTATACGTTGTTTTTTAATGACAGTCTGTTTGAACTGACAAGTTCCTCCAAAAAGGGTGCGGTAAAGGGTATCCCCGTCGATGAAGAGGAAGATCCTATCTCTTTCCAACTCAGTAATCTGATGACCCTCAATGAGAAACCATGCTATCATGTCAATCTGGTGGATTCCACTTCTGAGGGCCTGACAGTTCCTGCCGGTACGCTCTATACACTGACCTTTACGGCCAAGTCCGATTTGACCGCACAGCAGAGTTCGGCTTTCACGCTGGCACTCTACAGCGTCATGGATACCACCTTTAAGACCGGTGACGCGGTGGACCCGGCACTGAAGGAACTGGTCAAGGTCACCAGTGATGCTGCTTCTGTTACGGTCACACCTGCTGTCGCCTATGAAGGCTATGCCGTGTCCATCTCCGAGGATCAGACCATGGCCGTGGGCGAAACAGCAACGGTGAAAGTGAGCGTTAATAGCGAAAACTTCAATCATTTCAATGCGTTTGATATGCAGTTCAGCTATGATACCAGCAAGTTGGAACTCGACACCACATCTCTTGCCGGCTTTACTGTAAGTGATAAGGACGGTACCGTACGCGTACAGGTCTACGGCGAAAGCCGCAGTTTGGGTCAGGCATTTGTCCTGAGTTTCAAGGCCATTGATGCAGGTGAGGCGAAGGTCAAGGTTACCTCTGCCAAGGTGGACAAGGCAGCAGGCGCCGTCGGCAACGATGCGCCCAACGCAACATTGCTGAATGATACAGTTACCATCAATGTCACCGGTTATGCCGTCAACCTGAGTGAGCACTTCACCGGCGATGAAGTAGTGGCACCCGGCGCGGATTATACTTTCACCGCCAAGGATTTGCACTATGATTATGTGATCACCGCTACTATGGGTGATGAGAATGCTACCGTTATTGACAACGGTGACGGCACCTACACCATTAAAAATGTCAATGGCAATCTGGAGATCACTGACACCAAGACACCCAAGACCTACGATGTAACCGTAACGGGTGATGACACCGACAAGGTGACCGCACTCGAAAAGGCCACCTATCTGGCAGACTATACATTTACGGTACCTGCCGGTGTGGCAGCCACCGATACAATGGACGGCTACAGCTACAGCGTGGCTGTGACAGTTGACGGCAAGGAATACAACGGCTATACCGCTGCAGGCAACAGCTATACCATTCCCGGTAAAGATGTGACAGGCGCTGTGAATATTGCGGTGACTAAGACCACAATTTCCGCCGGTTATGTTCCCGCTGAAGTGGCAGGCGATGACGTGACTGGTGTGGACAAGGCAGAAAAGGGCAAGGATTACACCTTCACCGTTAATAAGAAGGCCGGCTACGATTACGCAGTGAACGCCACCATGGGCGGTGTGAGTGTCCCGGTTATTGACAACGGTAACGGCACCTACACCATTAAGAATGTCACCGGCCCCATCGTGATCAATGTGACCAAGACGGCGCAGAAGAATGTGGATGTTTGCGAATATGTCAAACTTGATGGTAAGGTGATGTATCTGGTAACTGTCACCGGTACTGTCGAGGAGGGTAAGACCTTTGCCTATGACGAAAATGCCATGTATATTTCCACCAAGTACAATGAGGGCAAAAACACCTATTGCTATCTGGTCATCTCCGACAAAAATCTGACCGATATGAAGGCGGAGGCCGCTGAAAAGGTAACGCAGATGGCCGCAACCGCTGAAACTGTCAGCTATGACGGTGATGTCAACGGCACCGCAGTAGTGGATATCAACGATGCGCAGTTGACCTACGATATGTACAACGCAAAATACACCGACTTTACCACCGTATCCATGGTGAAGTTCCTGCGTGCCGATGTAAACGGCAGCAAGAGTCTGAATACGGCGGATGCAGCAGCTATCGTAGCAGCAATCAAGTAAGGTTAGAAACCAATATTTCCATACCCTCCCCGGCCTTTTGGCCGGGGAGGGCCTCTGGCTGTTTTTGGAAATTCACCGGTATGGCCCGATTGGCGGGCGATAGCTGTGAATTCCTGAAAGGAGAAAAACGAATGAAACGATTTTTCAGTATTGTTCTGGCAGTATGCATGACTTTCCTTATGCTTCTGCCTGTGACGGCGATGGCAGAGGATACCTCCCGTGCCTATGACTTTGATCTGGCGATCAACGGCAGCCATGAGGTGCAGGCTAAGCCCGGCGATGTGCTGACAGTAACGCTGACACTGCGCCGTACGGACAAGAGCGAGGCGGCGGATATCTATGCCATGCAGGACGAAATCCGCTATGATGACGCGTTCTTCGAGATCGTCGAGGGGAGCGGTCTAGTTATGTCCGATGTGCAGACTTCGGATATCGGCCTGATGGGCGGCGACCGTGCCTTTTACATGAACTATGTGTCGTTCCAGGGCGGCGCATCATGGGACCCCACCGTTCTGATCGGCAGTTTTCAGGTGCGTGTGCTGGGCGAGAGCGGTTCTTCGGTGCTGAAGAATGAAAACTGCCTCGTTTCCGTGCAGGATGGTTCGGAGAGTTTTGCAACAACGGTGCAGGATGTGAAGGTTGTGGTATCGAATGAGTGTACCGTGCGCTTTGACCCTATGAACGGTGATGAAGTGACAGAAGTCACCGCACCCATGGGCAGCAAACTGGAGGCACCCGAAGAACCGACGCGAGAGGGCTTTACATTTACCGGCTGGTACCGTGACACGGCGCAGCAGGACGAGTGGAACTTCAAAAAGGATACGGTGGACAGCAACATGACGCTGTATGCCGGCTGGTGGGATAATGCAGCACCTATGCCGCATCAGGGCACGTGGATCTGGTGGGTCGCCGCTGCTGTTGTGGCTGCTGCGCTGATTCTGTGGTTCCTGCTTGGCAGCAAGAAGACGGTGCGCTTTGATACAGACGGCGGCACACCGATGAGAGCAGTCCGCGTGCGTAAGGGTGAAAAGCTGCCGCTGCAGCCCATTCCGCAGAAAAATGACGCGGCATTTACCGGCTGGTATCGTGACGCTGAACGGCTGCATCGCTGGAATTTCGATGAGGATACGGTGGGTGGCAATATGACGCTGTATGCCGGCTGGCGTTAAGGAGTGAGACCGTGAGAGAGCTGAGAGAAAATGTGCAGGTATCCGAAGAGGAAGAACGCCTGATTCTGCTGCTTCGGGACATGGATTATGGTGAGGCCGTTCTGCGCATGAAAGACGGCCATATTGATGAGATTGAAGAACTTTCACGCAGTGTGATGCTGGATCGATAACAGAGGAAACGTATGAAGAATAAACTCACATCTGCATTGAGCGTGTTACTGGTGGCGGCAATGTTGCTTGGATTTGGTGCTGCCATCGGGCGCAGTCAGCGCACACAGCCGCATAACCCCATCGTACCGACAGAGAGCACTTTGAAATCCGTGGTATGGGATAGCAACGGCTCACTGGGTACCGATGAGGAAAACGGAAACCGACAGGATCAGAAACGGGATACACCCGACACATCTGATGAGCCGGAAAAAGCAGACGAGAAAAAAGAGGAAACCGCATCGGAGACCGATGAAAAGCAACCCGGGGAAGAACGGTCAGATGAACCGGGCAATGTGCCGTCAGAGGGAGAGGGCAGCGGCAATGCAGGTGATATGGAGGGCGATGAGAAACCAAGCGGCCCGGTCATTGCCACCAACCTCGGACAGTTTACGACCGTAACGAAAGACCAACTGCCCGATGGCCTGCTGTCCTTTTACGCCTATGGCACCGGTGACGATGATCTGTCCGTGCGTGTGAATGTCAAACCGAAAAACAGTATGACCACGGGTACATGGTTGACTTCCGAGAATGAAAAAGACTACACATGGCAGTTGGAACTGGGGGTCACTTATAGTTTCACCGTGTACCTCTATCAAAAGGATATCCGTATCAGTTATGCCGTCTTCTATGTCACGTGGCAGGCACAGCTCGCCGATGAGGATCATCCCTCTGTGGGTCCTGAACCGCCTGTCATCACAACGAATATTGACGATTACGGCAGCGAGATCCAGAGCGATTACCTGCCGCTGATCGTGACCGTTTATCAGAATGAGAAGAGGGAGAAAAAGCTCACCGCTGATAGGATAAAGGTGACGCTCAACGGAGAAACGGTAGAAAAGCACGGCGGCGACAGCAGTCCGGAATACGATCTGTACTTTTCACGGTCTAATGTGGGTGATGATAAGAGATATACGATTATAATAACTGCGTCATACGGCATCAGCTCTGTGCGCTGGAAAAAAACCCTAACCTACCATGCCACGGCGGAAGGCGATTCCATTGGCTATGCAGCGATTGTGCTGGACGCCACCACGGTGGGCTGCGGCATATTGGACAGCGATACCTATGAAATCGTACAGGGTGAAACGGCGGCGGAAACCGTACTGCGTTTCTTAGACGAATATGGCTTTGATGCCGTTTATGACGGCACAGCAAAAAACGCCTTCTATCTGAGAAAAATCAGCCGCGGTGATATGTGCTATGATGCCGCGCCGGATACACATCTGTGGGATATGATCCTGCGTGACGGTATCAATCTCAACAGCGATACCCACAGCCGAGACAGTCTGGGTGAGTTTGATTACACAATGGGGTCCGGTTGGATGTATGCGGTCAACGGCAGTTATCCGGGACGTGCTATGTCCAACTATTATCTCAAGGACGGCGATACGCTGTATCTGCGCTTTACCTTGTCCTACGGAAAGGATATTGGCGGTTATGATGCCACCGGCGGCGGATACGGCAGTCTGAGCAGTTATTGCGGCTTGTGGATCGGCAGCGGATACACACCGCTGGATCACAGCTATGTGGAAGCGGAACGGCAGGAGCCTACCGCCGAAACAGAGGGATATGTAATCAAAAGATGCAGCAAGTGCGGCGATGAGATACGTACGGTATTGCCTGCACAAAGCACAGATGAATAGAGGTAAGAAAATGAAACACAAACAATGGATCAGAAGCCTGATTTGTTTGCTCTTAAGCGTCATGTTGCTCAGTGGCTGTTCCAGCTCGAAAGCGCTGGACTGCGCCGAACAGATGGACAAGGTACTTTCTGAACAGGCAGGCGTGAAGAGCGGCACATTGCTTGAGGCGCAGGAATGGATGTGCGCCGGAAATTCTGCCAGTGACTGGATGGCGATGGGACTTGCGCTGGGCGGCGTGAAAGAGGCATACGATGCCTATCTGAATGCACTCAAAGCGTATGTGGAGAAGTGCTATGCGGACAAAGGATGCCTGGATGCGGTCAAGGCCACGGAATATCACCGTATTGCGCTGACTGTTCTGGCATTGGGTGGTGACCCGACACACTTTGGGAAAGACGGCAAGGGAGAAGATATCAATCTGATTGCTGATGGTACCTGCAATTTTGCGGGTGACTTGGGAAAACAGGGACTCAACGGTTGGATCTGGGCGCTAATCACATTGGATGCCAGCGACTATGAGGTGCCGAAGAATGCCCGCTACAGCAGAGAGACCATCTGTGCCAATATCCTTGCTGCGCAGGAAGATAACGGCGGCTTTGGCTTGACCGCAGGCAGCGCAGATGTGGACATGACTGCTATGGCGTTGCAAGCGCTTGCGCCGTATCGGGGCAACTGCAACAGGCAGATACAGAGTGCGCTGACATACCTGACAGAAGAAATGACAGACCGCTGCAGCTTTGTCAGTTATGGTACAGAAAATGTGGAATCTATCGCGCAGGTCGTAATCGCACTATGTGCGCTGCAAATTGACCCAACAGAGAACAGCCGTTTTTGCCGTGATGGGCAGACACTGATCACGGAACTGGAGCGCTTTTGCCTGAATGACGGCACCTACACGCACACACTGGAGGATCCGCAGAGCGATATGATGGCAAGCGAGCAGGCGCTGCTGGCACAGATCGCATTCTATCGCCTGCAGCAGGGAAACGGCAGACTGTACGACTTTACGGCGTAATGAGGAAAAGAGGAATCAATCATGCAAAATCTGACAAATGAAATACAGAAGGAAGTTAACCGTGTCATTTTGGGCAAAGAAGATGTGGTTCGCAAGGTGTTGCTGGCCATTCTGGCACGTGGTCATGTGCTGCTGGAAGATGTGCCGGGTGTGGGAAAGACCACCATGGCCATGGCCTTTGCCCATGTGCTGGGCTTGGATACGCGCCGCGTGCAGTTCACATCGGATACGCTGCCCTCGGATATTATCGGCTTTTCCGTGTATGACAGTCACAACGGCACATTGCAGTACCAAAACGGTGCAGTTATGACCAACCTGCTGCTGGCAGATGAAATCAACCGCACCTCCAGTAAGACGCAGTCGGCGCTGCTGGAGGCCATGGAAGAGCGTCAGGTGACCGTTGACGGTGTGACCCGTCCGCTGCCACGGCCTTTTGTCGTATTGGCAACCCAGAACCCGGTGGGCTCGGCAGGTACGCAGATGTTGCCCACCTCACAGTTAGACCGCTTTTTGCTGCAGCTTCACATGGGATATCCCGACATCTACAGTCAGATGCTTCTGATGAAGGATCGTCACCATGAAAACCCGCTGAATAATTGCCATGCAGTCGTGGATACGCAGACGTTGGAAAAGCTGTGTGATGAAGCGATGGACACCTATGTGGCGGATAGTGTTTATACATACATTGCGGAGCTGGCGGAGGCCACACGCAAAACACAGGACGTATTGTTAGGTTTAAGCCCCCGTGGCGCCTTGGCACTTTGCCGCGCAGCAAAGGCAAATGCCTATTTGAACGGCTGCGATTATGTGACACCCGATGATGTGACGGCTGTGCTGCAGGACGTGGCAGGCCACCGTCTGGTGCTCAGCGCCAAGGCACGCCTGCATGAACGCACTGCGCAGCAGGTGCTTGAAGATGTGCTGGTGCAAGTGAAACGGCCTGATGTGCGCGAATTGAAAATCAAATGAGCGGAAGAATCATTGCAAATGTATTGTTGTGGATGCTGGCCGCAGTATGTAGTGTCGCAACATGGATTTTTTCACAGAGCATCTGGGCAGTATGTGTCAGCTTATTGCTGTTGTTGCTGCCGCTGATGAGTTGGCTGTGGAACCTGTGGCAGCGCCGCCGCGTAAGTGTGCAGTTAGAAATGACCTCTTCTGCGGAGAAGGGACAGATCGTGCGGGGCGTGCTACATCTCTCTGTGGGTGCCTTGGCTCCGGTGGGCTGCGCGTGGGCGTTTGTGAGGGTGCATAATGACCTGACAGACGAGGAAAACCGCATCAAACTGCCAATTCAGCCGAATGGAGAGACGACATTTACTTTACACACCGATCATTGCGGACGGCTTAGCGTGTCGGTAGAGCGGCTGTGGCTCATGGATATTTTCGGCTTTTTGCCGGTGAAATGTCGGGCAAAGGTGCAGCGCCATGTTACGATCCTTCCGGAAACCTTCCCAGTAGAAATCACCGCTCTGCAAAAAATGACGGCGGCGCAGGAGAGCGACAGCTATCGCACGGACTGTAAGGGCGATGATATGACGGAGATGTATCAGCTGCGGGAATACGTACCGGGCGATAATCTCCACGGTATCCATTGGAAACTGTCATCTAAAATGGGACAGTTGATTTTCCGCGAGCCGGCCATGCCTGAGGATCACTCGCTGCTGTTGTGCTGGGATCAGGCAGAGGGTACGCCTGCAGTATACGACGCGCTGGCGGAGTCGGTGTTCTCCGTGGGGCAGGCCTTGTGTGAGGCAGGCTGTCCGTTTACCTTGGGGTGGATGGAGCAGGGCGAATTCTGCACGGCCGAAATTGACGGCCAGAACGCCTTAACACAGCATCTGCCCTCGCTGTTGAAAGGAGCCGGCCGTGGTCAGACGCTGCCTGATCTGTCGAACTTTGGGCGGGTACTGTTATTTACCGGCAGCCTACCAACAGAGGCGTGCCATGCAAATATTTTTTACTGTGGCGAGCAACCGGTGTCCGGTGTAACGGCATTCACGCCGCAGACCTGCCGTGACACCTTGCAAAGACTGGATGTGGGATATGAAAACTGACAATCGAATCTCCCTGCATTGCGCGCAGAGTGAGGTAAAAGAACCTAATACCTTCGGTTTTCTCAGCGGAGTAATTGCCCTGCTGCCGTTATTGGGCGGACTGTGCATACTGCTGTGCAGTATGCTTCCTTCGGCCAATGTATCATGGCCGATGCTCTTTGCCGTAAGTGTCGTATGCGGTACGGTGTTACTGCTGCTATACAGCGGACACTTGGGTGGTTGGATATTACCGTGCGGCTGCGTTTTGCTGACGATCGTCTTCGTTGTCTTGAAACAGACGGTCATGGCGGCAGCAGGTACGGTGATGAATGATGTGACCGATGCGCTCAGTCATGTCACCGGCCGCATTTACTTAGACTATCCCGCTGCCGACACGGCTTTCGCAGTGCTGCTGCCCTTGCTGCTGCTTTGTGCTTTGTTAGCCGCCTGCGCCGCTGCGCACGGAAAACTGTGGCCGATCCTGCCGATTCTTTTGCCGGTTGGTATCGGCGGCATAATGGGATTGATTCCTATGGGAGCAGGTTGGCTTTTACTGGCCTGCGGTACCGTATTGCTGCTGGGCGGCTGCCGGGCACGACAGATGGTTTCACGACTGGCTGTGGTATTGATCTGCACCGCCATGGTGCTGGGAATCGGCGCCTTGGTAAATCATCGGGCAGATACGGCATGGCAAGGAAAACTGCAGGCAGATTATCATGCCATGCGGTATGGCCGAACAGAAGATTCCATGCCGGAGGGTCAACTGGAGAATCTTGGCCCATGGGAAAAGAATGACACACCTGCCTTGGCGGTGACAATGGAATCGCCTCAGAAACTCTATCTGCGCGGCAGTGTATGGGAAACCTATACCGGCAGCAGCTGGGAGCCGTTGTCGGCGCAGACACGGAGTGATGACGGCGATTTGTTCTATTGGCTGCATGAGAGTGACTTTTTCGGTCAGAGCCAGATCGCCTTGGCATCGACACTTACCGGCACGGTAAAACCTGCGGCACTTCATGTGGAAACATTGGGCGCGTGCAGGGGACATGCTTATCTGCCCTACGCGCTTGCAGGCAATGAAACACTGGATGCTGACGTGATCGGTGATGCAGGGGCGCAGAATGAGGCAACGGATTACGCCTATCTCCCCGGAAGCCTGCCTACATGGTATGCACTGCAGCATACACTGACTTCGCGGCAGGGAGAATCTCAGATCGCGGATTATCTGACAATGGAACGCGCCTATGCCGACTATGTGTACAAGGCGGATCTTCAACTGACGGAGGAGAGCCGGGCGGTCATTCAAAGGCAACTGGGCGAGTTGGAGGACAGTTATACCCTCTCGGAAATACAGACCATGATCCGCAATTATCTGGGCGAAAAGATGCGCTATGACGAGCGCGTGTCCACGCACCTGCATGGCGGCGACTTCCTGCATGACACATTGGAGTGCAGCGGTTCGGGCTACAGCGTCCATTACGCCACCACTGCGGTGCTGATGCTGCGTTACTTCGGTGTGCCGGCACGTTATGTAGAGGGGTATTATCTTTCTCCGACCGATGCTGCCAAAGTTAAAGCCGGCGAGGAGATTGCTCTGACCGGCGAAAACGCTCATGCGTGGGCGGAGTATTATTTAGAAGGCGTGGGCTTTGTTCCCTTCGAAGTGACACCGGGTTATGTCGATCCCGAGGATTTGCATGCCGGCGGTATAGACAGTAATGCACTTGGATCATCGTATCACTCTGAGAAGCTGGACTATGCCGTCGTGGAAGAACCGGAGCCTGATCCGGAAGGCGGGCAGAACGGATTGCACCACTTCAAGGCAGAGCATCTGCCTTATCTGTTGCTGTTGCCGCTGTTGTTGTTTGTGGCATGGATCGTAGGAAAACGCATCCGACTGACACACATGTTGAGGTCCTTCTGCCGGGAGAATGACCGTCAGGCGGTGATGGATTGGTACGGCTATGCCATACACCTGCGAAAACTTTGCCCGGTTACACTGTCTGACGACAGCCAGGCGATGTTACTGAATCAGGAGGCACAGTTCAGCAGACATGAGATCACCTCCGGGCAGCGACAACAGATGGAGAAATATGCGCAGGATACTGTGACGGCTGTTCGGCAAAAGGGGAGTTTCTTCCAAAAACTCCGTTGGCGCTGGATCGACGGTATTCTGTGAGGAGGGTATATATGAAGAGAATAAAAAGAGCAGCGAGTCTGCTGCTTAGCGTCATATTGATTATATCCTGCATTAATGTGGCCTTTGCCGCAGATGGCACATTCACATTGGCCGTTGCCAAAGGCGGAAATGTACTAATTGAGCCGGTACAGATTCCTTATTCTGCCGGACAGTCGATTGCCGATGCTCTGGCAGGCAGCGGTTACATATTTGATGGCCTTGAAACGGGTTATGTATCTGCCATCGAGGGGCAAGCAGGCAATTTCGTGCGCTTCTATGATGGCGGTGGGTATGATTTGAGTAAAACCGCATCGGGTATCACCGCGTTGGTGTTCACGGAGAGTGAGAATTATTCGCAATCACTGCTCCAATTAGTAAAATCCATGTCGGCCTATTGTGCGCGTACCGACCATGTGCAGAACTATGCCCCGGCCAAAGAGGCATACGATGCGGCTCTGAAAGGTTTCGGAACGGCCGATGAAACCACGGCTACGCAGTTAAATGCAAATCTTGAGCAGGCAATCAAAGCCTACGAAGCGCTGCTCAAAGGGACGAAGTATGCCGTGACCGTCACGGCAACGCAGAACGGAACGAAACTGACGGCACCGACCGTTACCATGACGGACAGTTATGGCAATGTGACCACGGCAAAAGGTACATCCGTATCGGTGATTGCCGGCAGTTACACCTATTCCGTTTCAGACGGCGGGCGCAACCGCACAGAGGGAACCATTACGGTAAAAGGAAAAGCTGCAATATCGGTACAGCTGCCTTACGGACAGTGGTTCGGTGATGTGCAGATTTTAGATACAGACAAGAACCCTTATCCCTATACGCAGGATAGTACGGCGCTGAAAGCCACCTATATCATTCCGGACACGGTGGGAACATCGGGACTGTACCTGTTTGCCAATATCGGCAATGTGCCGGATCGGAACACTACACGGCTGCGTACCATTTACTCCGCTGTGAACAGCGGTACTCCCTATGATACCGCCAATGACCGAAGCTGGAACAGTCTGAATACAAAGCTGACAAATCTCCTGAAAACCGGTATGGACGGCAGGACATTCTATCTGGAGGCGCAGTACCCCGCAGCAGACGGTACTACACAGATCCAGTCCTTTGAGATGGTGGTAAACCGTGTGCCGACGCTGAAATCCATTACCGTGATGGCAGACGGTACAAAGCTGCCGATCGATTTCGACCCGGAAACCGTAAGCTATCAGGTAACGACCGTTTCCAACACAGTGCAGGTATCGGCAGAGGCGTTTGGCGAGAACTATACCATCAGCGGTACGGGCAGCGTATCTGTTGGCAGCAATACAAGCCGCACGGTCAAGGTGACGGATGAGGGGAAGAGCCGCAGTTATCAGCTGACCTTTGTCAAAAAGGATGCTGTCGATGTGACGTTGAAGACGCCCACCGGTGTCACGGCCTCGGTCTATAACGGAGCTGGTGCACAGATCGCGCCGGTGAGCGGCGTATATCATCTGATTCCAGGTGAGAAGTATTCCTATATCGCTGTCAAGAACAGCAGTTACTTTACTACTGCTGAGTTTACCGCGTCAGCAGGACTCTCTGTATCTGTTGCGACCCCTGTCACAACAAATGCACTGCAGGATGCGGCGTTTTACAGCAACAGTATGGCAACCAAGGCCTACACAACAAGCCAGAGCGGTCACTCGATCACCTGCCAGGTGTCGGATGCCAACAGCACCGTCTATGCTCAGGCTACGCCGATCAGCGGGTATAGTGTGCAGGCGAGGTATACCACGCAGACAACAAGCGCTAACACGCATGGAAATGCTAACAGCAAGGACATTACCCGCGCGGTGGGCGATACCAACGCAACGGTGGTAAACTATTGCCTTGCCAAAGGCGGATACAGCAATACGGTGACCTTATATGTTTCCAAGACAACAAGTGGCGTTACTTATTATCAGGAGTATACGGCGCTGTTTTGCCGCACCTTGCATTTAAACAGTCTGCAAATCTCTGACAGTAATGGTCAGCTGACAGTAACGGACAGCGCCGGCAACCATACTTTTGACCGGGATAAAACAGATTATACTGTGTCAGTTGACCGCGCGGAAACCAAACTGACACTGAAAGCCGCTTTCATGAATGAGCTGACGGATACATCTGCCTGCGGCGGTTATTACGCACTGGTCAACGGAACACGCTATGACAGTCTTGCCGAGGTGGTATTGCCTCTGGATATAGAAAAAGATACAGAGGTCATTTCCGTTCAGGTGTGTCATGCAGACAGCCATGCTATTGTGACCGCCTATACCTTGACCGTAAAAAAGACAAACCCGGTAGCAGTAACGATCAAAACGAATCCCACCGATGCCAGTGTGTTTGTTGTCAATGAGCAAAATGGCCGCCGTGCGCCCCGTAGTGGTAACGTATATCAGTTGACCCCGGGCGTTAGTTATACTTATACGGTGACAAAAAACGGTTATGTGGGACAGCGGGTAACCGGCTATCAGGCACCGTCTAATGCCGCCACGCTGACAATCACCATGAAGCAGGCTGCGGCAAACAGCAGTTTGCAGAATCTGGGTGCTCAATGGCCCTCTTTCCGCGCTGATGATTATAACAACGGCGTGGTCAATGTCGCCACGCCTACTGAGCCTGAGAACGCCATGCTGAGCTGGGCAACCAAACTGGGTGACGGCTATTCCTCCGATGCCTGCGGCTGTCCCATTATTGTGGATGGCTATCTGTATACTTATGCAAGAAATGAGATATTCAAGGTGGACACCGTTTCAGGTGAAGTGGTGGCCACAGGTAAGATGGACCACTCGTCCAGCTTTGCCATCAACTCGCCCACCTATGCCGATGGTATGATTTTTGTGGGCCTTGCTGACGGTACGGTGCAGGCCTTTAATGCGGCAACGCTCCAGTCGCTGTGGATCTATCACGATGCGCTGAAGGGACAGCCGAATTGCCCCATCGTTTACCATGATGGCTATATCTACACGGGATTCTGGCTGGGAGAAACCACACCGGCAAACTATGTCTGCCTGAGTGTGACAGATGAGAATCCAAATAGTAGTAACGAAGAAAAACTGGCGACTTGGACATATACGCAAAAGGGCGGTTTCTATTGGGCCGGCGCTTATGTATCAGATAATTATCTGGTGGTCGGTACAGACGATGGCGAGAGCGGCTATACGACCGGCCACGCCCAGATTCTGTCGTTGAATCCCAAGAGTGGCGAGGTGCTGTCGCAGCAAACTTTGCCGCAGGTGGGAGATCAGCGCAGCAGCGTGACCTTTGTGCCGGACGCCTCCGGTTCGAATGCCGGCAAATGCTACTTCACAACAAAGGGCGGCAATTTCTATGAAGTTGCCATTAGCGCCAGCGGCAAATTCACCAGCGGAAGCCTGCGCAACCTGCCTCTCTATAATTACAGTAGCGATGCCGCCAATCCGCCCATGAGCACCTGCACGCCCACCATCTATAACGGGCGCGCCTATATCGGCGTTTCCGGCACAGCACAGTTTGGCGCTTACTCCGGACACAATATTACGGTGATCGATATCCCATCGTGGAGTATTGCCTACACAGTGCGCACCCATGGCTATCCCCAAACCAGCGGCTTGCTGACGACGGCATACGAAGCAAAAACCGGCTATGTCAACGTGTACTTCTTTGATAACTACACACCTGGCGAACTGCGTATGATTCAGGATAAGCCGGGCATGACGAAAGCAAAAACCACTGTAGTGGAGAGCTATACTGATAAGGGAAGCACGAAAACATACCAGACGGCACCGGTACTGTTTACCCCTTACGGTGAGCAGGCACAGTATGCCATTTGCAGCCCGGTGGTGGATGAGTACGGTACGATCTATTTCAAGAACGATTCTGCTTATCTGATGGCATTGAGCAGTACGATCACCAAACTTGAGATCACAAAGAAACCGAGCAAAGCAACATATGCCGAGGGTGAAACCTTTGACGGAACGGGCATGCAGGTGACTGCACATTACAGTAACGGCGTGAAACGTGATGTAACGAAGTATGTCACCTGGGCCAAAGATCCGTTGACCAAGGCGGACACGGAATTCACCGTTACATTCCCCTATGCCATGTATCAGGACGCCAATGGCAAAGCAGGCCATGAGGTAGAGCAGCCATTTGCTGTTCTGAGTTTGACGGTAGGTGACGGTACGATACGCAAGGGTGATGTGGACGGAGACGGCAACATCAACTCTGCAGATGCCACATTGACCTATGCGATAGCCAATGGCAAGCTTGCTGCCACCGATACGCAAAAGAAAGCGGCTGATGTGAATAATGATGGTAAAGTGGATTCGGTAGATGCTACCCTGATTTATGCGCATGCCAATGGACGCATTCAATCATTTTCTTAGGAATAAAAGACCTGAGTGCTGGATCGATCGAATGTGCGGATAAAGCAAAAGTACCGTCTTGGCTATGCCAAGACGGTACTTTTGTAATTTGTATCAGAGAATCACCTTCACGGCAAAACCGCCGCTAAAGAAATAGGTGTTCGTCCAATACACATTTGGTGGACCATAGGGGGATCGAACCCCTGACCTCAAGATTGCGAACCTTGCGCTCTCCCGAGTGGGGAGGTTACATAGCCCGCATATAAAGTTGCAGGTGGCGGTTTGTCGGGAAATGTTGCGCCTGAATTGGCAATATTACAATCTACTAGGTCTACGCTGCAGAAGCACACAGTATAGGGTAATCCCTCAAAGTCAAATTATTTAGACCGGAACAATAAGTATCCTATTCTTTTGATGACGAGACGGATATAGGGGAAACTGCTTAAGTCGCGAATAGCAAAATATCGTGGTTTACGCGAAAATAATTTGGATACATGGTATAATTATTGCAGACGCAAATAACACAAGAATCTTGCTTGCGCTGCAGATCACCTACAAGTTTCTTGGCGCGCAATAAACTTTTTGGGCGGCTAGAGCTTGTTTTGGGCATAATAGCAAATACGTTTGAATGATTTGACTAAATATCGCCTCAGAAAAAAGGCTTATTACAGGATGAAGCATGAAAAATTATTTTAAATGGTAGGGGTGCTGGAGTTGGCTTTTTCGGACTAATTCCTCGTGCGTTTTTTGACTTTAGGGGAGGTGCCTATTGTGGTATAGAATTCGAGGAATCGTTGTTGGAACTCGTGTGTTTAATTGATAGTGTGGCTTAAAATATGCACATTTTTACTTGCTTTTCGGGCGTGCTTTGTTAGTTTTTCGTTGCAAACAGAGGCCCATTGGAGTATACTTATTAATGAAAATATATTGAGATTGTTTGTGTTATCTATGGGCATTTTGCAATGACCATAGCGAAAACAGAAAGCGAGGATATATATGGCCTATAAAAATCCCGTTCCCACTTTGTCTTCAGGCACTCCAGTCAAGAATAAAAATGTCAACAAGCAAGATGCAATTGAAAATTATCCCATGCGCGAAAATGTATTCTTTGCATTTATTGATGTGCTCGGATTTAAGCAGACATTTGATGATAATAGTAAGGATTCTGAAAAACGCTTTGCAAAAGATTATGAGAAAGTTTTTATGTATTATAGCCAGTTGTTGCGCAATGCCAGTTTCATTCAATATGGTTTTTCGAAGGCTGGACAAACATCGGACAGCCTATACTTTTATACAGACCGTATTGACTATCTTGCGGAGTTTATAAAAATATATCTACACTTCAGCTTATATGCGATGAGCAATAATGTGTTTTTCCGAGGTGGTATTGCAAAAGGATGCCTTTTTATTAATGAACCCCATCAATTCTACGGAGATTGTGTTATTAAGGCTTACCTTTTAGAGGAAAAAATCTCAAAATACCCTCGAATTGCTTTTGATCAGGAGACATACTCTGAGCTTGTAGATGTACTTGGGATAGATGAAGCATTAAAATACGATGAAAAGGCAGGACGGTTTTACTTAAATCCATTTGTACGTATAGAACTAAGCGAGTTGGCATCAATTACAAATCTTGACATTTCTCAGATTCAGACATTCAAGAAAAAAGACATTGAGAAAAACATAAAAAAAGGGAAGAAACGCTTCGAATTTGACGAGAGAAATTATCCCAAATATCAATTTTTAGAAAAAGAAATAAAGGAACATGGTAATATTTTTGAATAATATCCAACATTGCCGATTATAATGGAGGTGTATTTTATGCAAGAAAGAGTTGGAGCAAGTATTGTGGAAATTATTACAGAGTCTTTATATGACAAGCCTATAGTTGTATTTAGGGAATATGTTCAAAACTCGGCAGACTCTTTGCGCATTGCGGAGAGTACCAGTCCAACCTCTGAATTGGCAATAAAAATTTGGAAAGAAAAAAACTCCCTTTATTTTTTAGATAACGGAACAGGAATAGCACCAGAAGCATTTGAATCAACAATGGGGAGCATTGCCGATTCCTCCAAAATTAGGAGTAAATGCATTGGATATAAGGGCATAGGCCGACTTTCTGGACTGTCCTATTGCCAGAAACTAACTTTTGTCAACATTGTCGATTATAAACAGGACCATTTCCAGACCTATACCATTGATTGTCAGAAGTACACTAGCCTTAGGAAGAGTGGAGAAATAAACAATCTGCAATTTGCAAAATTAATGGATTTAATTTCTGTGCTTGAGGATTATTCCGACGCATCAAAAATTAAGGATATTATGTCTCCATACGATTATCTATTTAAAAACTGCAATACGGGATTTTTGGTTATATTAGATGAACTATCTCCGGTTTTGAATGCTACAATCAACGAAAAGGGTTTTCTTGAAAGTTTATCATGGTTATTACCCGTCACTTTTGAGGAGGAAATGCTCACACCAAATGAGGACGATAATGTTCACGAATTGTTTTCGGATCTGAGTTCTAAAACGCCCTTTTCAAATATATCATCTATTCCAGCAAAGTCTTTTAATATTTCTTATAATAACAACAATATTAGGAGGCCAATTAAGCGCAAATCGCTGAGAGGATATCTATGCAAAAGCAATTTAGATCAGTATGCTGTATGTGTGCATACATTTTCGAACTCGGGAATTGCAATTGATAGCAAGAACTCCTTTTCTGGAATTCGCATGTATATCGATAACATTCTTCTCTGCGATGAATCCGAATTGATCCCTGCGTTGCAGCAATTTGGAATGATTTCTCACACAGTAAGTGAAACCATCCAAACTGTTAGGGGTATTGGCGCAGTTATTTACATTGTTGACAAAGTGAATATATCTGCGAATGCAAGACGCACATTTATTGATGTAACAGATGAGGATTCATTTGATTTTTTGAAACTTGTTGGCGAATTTGTTGAGAATGTGTATCAAGCGAGATATGCACTATCTAATTACTATTCTGCCAAGAAGAAAGAAGAAACAACTACAGAAAATTTGAACGATTTTAGGGAAAAGGCTGAAAACGCTCTTCTTAAACTGGCCAGTTATGAAATAACCATTGAAGAAGATACTGTTCCGGCCAAAGATTTTTTGGATCTATCCCCGGCAGAAAAGAGACGAATTATCAAATCAAAAATATCTAAAGAAATAAATGCTCGTATTAAGAGGTATATTGATCAAATTGCGGATTTTAATTTGGACACCTGTTTTGAAGATTTTATAACCTGGTTAAAAGCTAATTAATTATTATATTAAGGGTGTGGAGCCATAAATTTTTGACAATTTATGGCTCCACACCCTTTTAAGGCTTTACAAGGGGGCTCCGCTCATGGTAAACTTGAGGGGGTGATAATATGGAAAGAATTTTACTCGTTGAACCGAACTACAAAAATAAATATCCGCCTATTGGACTTATGAAGATTTCTACATATTATAAGTCCAAAGGGGATTTTGTTCAATTTCACAAAGGTTTACTGCCTAGTGCGGATATTGCGTCTTTTGATAGGATTTTTGTAACCACATTGTTTACATTCGATTTTGATATGTGTGTTGAGACAATTCGTTACTATATCGCAATTGCAGGTATCAAGAAAGTGTTTGTCGGGGGTATTGCTGCCACAATCATTCCCAATCAATTTGAGGCCGCTATCCCGGGCATTCACATTTTAAAAGGACAGTTAACCTCATCAAATGCTTTGGGGTATAACGATGATGTGAACATAGACATACTCGAACTTGATTATGATATTCTATGGGACATTCCATATGATTATCCTGCTGCCGACAGTTATTTTATTTATACTTCTCGTGGTTGCCCCAGGAAATGCTCTTTCTGTGCAGTAAAAACACTAGAGCCGACATTCTACGAGTGTCAAAATGTTAAGGAACAAATTGAGCGCGTGGACGCACGATTCGGCAAGAAAAAGAATTTGTTAATTATGGATAATAATATTCTCTTTGCCCCTCATTTGGCTGAAACCATTCAGATCCTAGTAAACCTCGGGTTTGGCGTGGCAAACAATTCCACGAAAAAAAACAACGAGATGTCTGCTATGATTCGTAGTTTGTACGAACGTAGGAAAATAGGAAAATCATATATCCACTTACTTCAGCGAATAAAGCGAGTATTAACAAACATAAAAGAGACTCGAATTAGCAATGCAGATAAAGAAAAGCTCAATCCTATTCAGCAACTCATTCTAGATAATAAGGATAGCGAACTTCTGACTCAATTACATGAACAGCATCAGTATTTAATTGATTTTTTTGAAAGATATAACTACCACAAAATAAAGCGCTATGTGGATTTCAACCAAGGGCTTGACGCTCGCCTGTTCACATTGGGGAAAGCACAACTACTATCTCAAATCGCGCTAAAACCTTGTAGAATTGCTTTCGATGATATTAATACCCAAGAAGAATATTTATCTGCAATGAGCTTGGCTGTAAATAGTGGCATTCTTCATTTTTCTAATTATTTGCTCTTTAATTACAAAGATGATCCCAAAGATCTTTGGAATAGACTATTTCTAAATGTCGATTTTTGTAACAAACACCCTGAAATAAAGAGCCTTTTTTCATTCCCGATGAAATATGCGTCAATTGAGTATACTGACCGCAGTTACATAGGGGCTCTTTGGAACAAAAAGTACCTTAAGTCAATAAATGTAATATTGAATGTTACCTCTGGAGTGGTGGCGAAGGAAAATGATTTTTTCTTCAGAGCGTTTGGAAGAAACGTTGACGAATACTTGGAAATACTTACAATGCCTGATGATTATATTCGATACAGAGATTATTTTGAGAAGAACGGCCTAATTCAGCACTGGACAGAGGAATATCGCAAACTTACATATGAGCAGCGGGGCGAACTAATAGAGATTTTGTCTGCTGTTTCGACTGAAACGACAGCCATAGAGCGAAAGCATAGTGCGGAGTTAAACCGCATATTATTGTTCTATACTATAAAAAAGAACAAAATGGAACAAGCTGGTTCGTATTACCTTCAACGACTTGGCACTAAATAGTATTTTGAGGAATAGCACTAACAACTGAAATTTTAGCGTCAATAAGCCCCTGCAGAGAATTTATCCTATAATATATGCAAACCTCCATAATGGTGTAGAATAGATGCACCATTATGGAGGTTAATCTATTTCAAGAAAGAATTGAATACATTGACTAATAGTTCCTTGAGAGATAGATTCGACGTAACGCAATCCTTCTCTGGTAGTATTTCACGATTGATTAAAGAAACTGTAAATGAGGAGATCGTTAAACCTCATTCGTCTATACTTCGGAATGATTCAATATGTGAATCTATATGGTTTCAAAATTGCTTAAGTTTTCAAAATTAAAACCGAAGGCAACATGTTTGCGCAATATTTTGCCGGTGAGCATATGGAATTTTTCAAATTGTTCATCTATGATTGGTAAATTAGATTTGTGTGTTTCATCGCAGGAGAATTCTCGAATGTATTCCTCGATCTTTATTTCTTTGCATTTATATAGCAAATTTGCATAGTCGGATAGTCGATCAATAGACGTGAAGGTAAGCTCACCGTTTGAATAGTCCCCTTCAATAAGAGCGTTATATGTCCTCTTTATGTATTCGCATAAATCGATTAGTTCCAATACATAGGACCCAACATATGGAGACTCAACAATAAATGTTTGGAGACTATTCTTAAATTCATCTATTTCGTGCAGAACACATTTATACTGCTTGAATTGGTCACTTACATCAAAAAATCCGATATCGGATACTTCGATTTTAGCCGACAGCTTTTCATCAAGACCATCTTCTCGAAATGTTTTAACAGGTAATGCTAAATTGACAGCACCAATTCCTTGAACCAAGGTCGAATAAAGGGAGGATTTGTACTGTATCCCATCAATATCTTCGCTTTCCCTAATCCAACTCATAAAAAGTTGTGGGAAAATATATTCCTCAACAAACTGCTCGCTCCTGTTTTTGACCTTAACAGAGCAAGCTGAAGCCAGCGGATATGTGAGAATATAATTGATTAGCACATCATAAATTCGTCTTAACTCGTCCTCACTTTTACCTCGACGACGAGCATTAAGTAAATAAGTAGTAAACCCTGAAAGAAATTCAACTGGCCTGTGCGAAATATCAACCAGTTTTAGAGCAGAAGCATCTCCTTGCATAATATTCATTTGGCAATAGCTGAATTGTTTTGGCATACCACATTCAAACCAAGCCAATTCTATATCACTTGCCAAGTATAAGCAGGGATAACCAGGGACACTATATCGATATGCTCCTATGCGGCTTCGCAAGGGTTTTTTAATATGAAACAGTTCTGCTTTTTTTGCCTTACTTTCGGATACTTCTTTGATGCGATAATCACCAGAGCGTATCCGATAATATTTACCACCAGTGTTGCTTGATGAATTGCAAAACAAAAAATAGGGCTTTATTTGATCAAACAATTTCGCACTTTTAACATATGCATCTTTAATATAACCATTTTCATAAGCAGTTAATACTTCAGGAATCGTAGTGCAAAAATCACGTAAAGTTTCTAGTTTGCCTTCAATGAGATTGGTAAATGTTCCCCCAAGAAATGAATTATCCGTTTTTGCTGCAATTGAAATGTCATTATAATACTTATCTAAGTGCTCTCGTAGATATTCTGATATTTCTTTGTTTCCGCGGAATAAGTCAAAATCATGTCTAAGTAAAACCTGATAAATTCGGTCATCTTTTATCACAACCGCAAACCTCCATATAAATAGGGTAGGATATTTCCTATGGCGCCGCTTTTACCATAAGATAAAATCCAGAAGCAGATTAGGAATACTGCGCCACCAATATATGTGACGATGTTGACAAGAAATCGGATTGTTCTTAAATACTACATGTAACAGACAGCCGCTTGATATCACACGAATATGATTCCGCGTTGCCACGAAAAAATCGCGACCACAACGCCGTTACAATCCTTTTTTGGCAGCTGTCCGAAATCACGGCTGTCAAGGCTGTCTGATGTATTGTCACCAACCACATATAAGCCTACTGTTGATTTTTCGGCATCATAGCGTTTGATAATATACTTATCTTTCAAGTACACTGTTGCGGTGTCGCACACCACAATGTCGTTGTCGTTCGGTTTCGCATTAGGCTTTACAATGACATATTCGCCGTCCATAATAGTCGGTTCCATCGATGTACCTTTTACCGAATATACATCAAACACCGACACAAATACAGCGAATGAAGCAAGTAATATCGCAGAAATAATGATGATAATTTTCGTCAGTATTCTGTTGCGATGCTTTTGCTTTGTATTAGTTGCTACCATATTATTTCTCAAACTGAATGTCAAAGGAGCGAGCCAAGTTGGAATCTTCGATAATGATTATGTCAAAATAATCTTCATCGGTAATCGTACCGGAATAGTCCAGTTCTGGGATCGTAAATTTGGCACCGATATTCTCTAGGCGCATACCTTTAATTGATACCAATTCCATATCTTTTTTTGCTTGCTGTCATAGTATGTTTGGCTGTCGGCAACAAGCTCATTAAAAAATTCGCCGCCGCCGTAACCGCCGACATGATATCTGTTTTTAAATAAGCTGTCTGGTACAAGATAGAAATACCACCCCTCTTCGTCATCGTTCGACGAGCCGAGCTTGCCTTGAGCAACAAACTGCACTGCAATTCTTTTGTAGGCTATAGATTTATAGATATTTCTGTACTCAACTATTTCCTTACCCGGGTTGATAGCAGAAAAGCTTTCCGCCACAAGAGTTTTTAATCCATCGTCGTCATCCATCTTTGCAGAGTGTATATAATGATATCGCGCATAGAAAAAAACACCTGCGAGTACTGCTATAATTAGAACAACAAGCACCTTAAGTAATGTGCGCTTTGCCATGTTTGCTTTCATTGTCAACCTCCTCGTCTACAATTAGAATCTAAATGTTACATAACCATGCGCTGTCCAACTCTTACTTGATTTGGACGGTGCAATACTTAACGAAACTCCGGAGGACGAGCTTGCGTTAACAGAAACTGCTACGGACATGGATGACCATGTGTGTACATAGTAAGAATTTACCTTTCTGGTTTGTGTGCTTGACTTTGCTCTAAACCCTGTAATTAGAGCGCATGACACAAGTTCGCCACCGTAGTACGAGCCAGAATCCTTTAAGGCGTATTCCGTCCATTTAGTTCCGCCGTCACAGTGATAGTAGTCGCTTGTCGCACGCACTTTTTTCCCGTTGCAATATGTGATATTTAAACCTTCTGATGAAATGACACCAGGCGTAGATTGCATTATATAGTCGTACCCTGTAGCCGGACGCTTGCCTGTGCCGAATTCTTTGTTCGACCAAACACCTTTTGATGTTGCGTAATACAAGTATTCTCCAGCACTATTTTTTCTTGACTCTCTGCTAACAGATGTAACAAGCGAAAAGTTGATTGTGCCACCATGGTCAGCTGCCCCCGTTGCGTTATTGGCCGCAGCAGCTTCTCTGATTAGAGGACTATCATCTGCTTTGGCATCAGCCGCCTCAATGCGGTCGTAATCTCCGTCCTCATTCGGCTCAAGGGGGCATTCCGTCATGCAGATTGCACCAAGAATACGGTCGTTTTCTTCGGCATCCTCCACGGATTCCTCAATGAAGTCTACCAAATCATCATCGTATCTGTCAACAAGGAATTCCAGCGTTTCAGCATCTTCTTCTGCTTCTATTTCCTCTCTTCTTGACAGGTCGTCCTGTACCTCGACCTCTAATTCGCCGTCGTCGATATCAATATCCAGATTTGTCAAATCGATCTGATAGTGATTTTCCAAATACCCATCTTCGGATTCAGCGACAGGGACTTCTTCCGCCATAGCAGGCATTACTGAAGTAACTGCCATGACAAGTGCGAGTAAGAATGATAGAATTGCTTTTCTTTTCATTGTCTTTCTCCTTTGTAATTATATTTCTTGTTTTATCGTGTGAATACAAATTTACACGAGATCTTTGATTTATTACTTAGATATGCCCATTGCAGAAAACAATGTCATTAGGGTCATCAGATATTGCTACCGTCTTCCTCCGGTTTCAACAAATAATAACCGAACCTGCTTATCAAAGCTAAAACCTGCACAAGTAGCCTGTTTATAATCATTTGCACGATTTTGTCATGGGCGTCGTATATCCTTTCTGTTGCCCATAGACCGTTATCTACGTAATAAGAACATATATTGTAAGAACCGGCACGCAGGTCACAATAACCGCCAACAGCACCGCTGTCATGGGATTTGTTTTTCTGCGTGAGGTACAAATGACAATCGCGGCTATTGATGTGGCAACCAGAAATTGAGCTAATCCGCGCAAATGTAACATACTCTGCAAGGACCACATTTCATTAATATTGAAAAAAATATCCAGGCTTCTTGCCGGAGCCAGTAGCTCCGGATATCCATATCCCACTGCAATGGCTACATATTGAGGAGCATATGCTATTATTGCAGCAACAATCAGAATTGTGCTTGCAACAATTGATTTGTATAGGAATACACGCTGTTTCATCCCTGCTGAACACTGTAATTTATCTATGCCGTAGTATGTGTCGGCCGAAAAAATCGCAGACAATAGTATTGATAATATCAAGCTTAGTTTAACTGTATCAAGCAAATCATCGCATAGCCCTTCGTTCCCCCATAACTGTTCGTAGCCGGATTTGTAAACGTAGCGCATATTATCCTTCAAACCACTGTACTGCAATTGCGCCATCTGGAATGAAAATTCTCGCTGCAATTCTGCTTGAAGCTTTTGAACCTGTGGTGAAATAATCCCATTCTCCGGCAACGTAGATAATAACTCTGAAAGCTGTTGATGCGCTTCTTCAAAACGGGCAGACGTTTCCTTTATGTAATCGTCTTTTTGTGCCGATGGCGAACCACTTAGAATTTGAGAATAGTAATGATAATAGTATTCATACCGATCCTGTCTGACAGGATAATTCTGATACAATATAGTCTGCAGAAGAGCAAAGCCGACCAGCAATACTAAGGCTCCGTTTGTGATAAATGCCTTATAAAACTCATGCCTTAGCAATCTCGTACTTTTCAGGCTGGGTCTGTGTAAGCAAATTAAGTCATTCCGTTTGGAAGGTGCTGAACTTCTTTTACAAAAGGTAATAGCACCTGTTCCCTGAAAAACAAACGTTGCAAAAAGCATCTCCATACTTTGAACAACGGCTCTGGGTAACGGTATGTTAAAAAAATTGAGGAACACACAACTGTCAAATAATCCGTGCGTTTTTAACCCGGTTAATAAGTGAATTGTGCGCAACCAGAGGCTGGGTGTATTTTGTAAAAAACCGCTTATACCTATAAAAGCAACCATCACGACAAACACATTTGTATAACGTCTGCAAATTGCGCAGAAAGCAAAAAACAGTGAGGTAAACATCAAAGCCCACAGGAGCTTTATTCCAAAGAACGCCAAAAGATATTCCCTAATTGATAATCTATACGGACATGCCTGAAATCCGAAGACAGATTGTACCGGCCAACTTAAATTCATCAAGCCAAGTTGGTGTTTTGCAAGCAGCACGTTGGTTCCATATAGTGTCATCGCTCCCACCAGTATGCATAAAACTACGGCCCCATATTTTCGTAAGAACAATACCAATCGTCCGTTTTTTGTTGGGCGTAGTAGCAGGATCTGGCCAGAGTTGAATTCGGAAGCTACAATTAGAAATGCAGGCGTACAGCCAAATAGCAGCAAAAAGATATCCGTTATGGCAAAATCACTTAAACGCTCAATGCCTCCCGAAAAAGCGACCGGCAACGTAAGCGCCTCCATTTTCTGATAAGTACTCAGACTTTTTAAAACGCTTTTGTATTCAAACGTGTTTTCTTCAAATAACCTCAGATCCATTTTTGCGTTATTCTCATTTTGCAGCTTTTGAATATAGTCTGAATAGTTTGTCGCTTGTTCAACACGTTGCGCAGTTTCTTTCAGTAATTCGTACTCGGTATATATATTATCAGAAATCATTTCCTCATATATATTGCCCGCTCCATTTATACAAGCTTCGAGTTCATTAAGCTTGATATCAAGAGAATCCCGAAAAACATATGCTTTGGCTACCTGTTGCAGTGTATATTCGTCATTGTATGTTAGACAATGCTGCCTAAATAACAATCCATTCAAAATGATAATGATTGAAAAGAGACACAATACCCATCTGTTGCCATATAGTTTTTGAATTTCAAATTTCATCGTCTTTAAAAAAGTTCAAATAAACATCTTCCAGAGTTGGCGGTACGGCCTTACAAGGATAGACTGGTGCTTGATCTGAAAGAATGCGAACGGTAATCGTATCCCTACATTTATAAAGTGCGGTTACCGTCCCGGATTGAGTAACTTGCGACATGCAATCAGTTGGGACTGTAACCTCCCATATGTGGCCTTGCAGATTATCCAAAAATGATGTGGGAGACCCTTTCTCCAAGAGATTACCTCTGGAGATAAATAGCAGTTCTGTGGCAATATAGTCGACATCAGCCACAATATGGGTAGAGAGGATAACAATTCTTTCCCGCGCAAATTCAGCAATCAAATTCCGCACCGCTATTCGCTGTTTGGGGTCTAATCCAGTGGTGGGTTCATCTAAAATTAAAATATCCGGTTCGTGAATCATTGCTTGGGCCAGCAGTAATCGTCGCTTCATGCCTCCGGAAAGTTGACCTATCGGTGTTTTCCGGACGTCTTCCAGATCAAGAGCCAGCAACATTTCGTCTATACGTTCTGATGCGGCTTGATTACTCATCCCGTGCAGCGAAGCCATGTAGTACAAAAAATGTTCTACTGTGAATGTGGGGTACAACACTTCCTGCTGTGGCATATATCCGATCCGGCCAAAGTAATTCTTTTTCATATCACGAATATCATGCCCATCTAGAAGAATCTGACCAGAAGTTGCTGTTAGATTTCCTGTGAGAATATTCATAAGCGTACTCTTCCCAGCGCCATTTGGCCCTAATAGACCGTAAACGCCTTCCGTAAGTGTCGCCGAAAAAGGATTCAACGCCTTTTTGTTTCCATAGAATTTAGATACCTTTTGAAAATTCAGTTCCATTTTTACCTCACGCAGAAATAAAGTGGCATTGCGTGATCATTTCACGCGGCCTAATTGTTTTGGTACAAGTTTGCTGCCTCTTCATACTTCCCGTTATAAAACAATGTTTTTTTAATGAAGCATATTTGTCCCCTATATATTCCGATAAAATAATTCTGCGTTTCCTGCATTAACGAAAACTGAATTGCCTCATTGCCGCGCTGGGCGGATATTTCAGTCGGTTCACCTCCGTTTAAATCTACAAAAAACAGTGTAAACGCCTTGCCCTGGTCTACTATGGTAAATAGTTTTCCGTCAACGAGCCAATAGTTCACAACATTTTCCTGCTCACTTAATTTTTGCGATGTCGAAGACTCAAAATCGTATAACCAAAACTCATTATTTGCCTGATAGATGAGTAGACTCCCGTAGCATGCCTTAGGATCAATAGTTGGCAAATAACCCAATTCACTGCTTGTTATTGTTGTATACTCACTGTAGTTGGAATCATAGATTCTTAACTCATATGTGGCATTCTGATAGGATGTATCATCATATTTTGTATACAAGATAGCTATTTGATTAGAAGATGCGCCCAAGAATCTGAAGCATTCCAACTCCGTGTCACAAAAAAGCAGATCCTTCTCTCCGTTCTTTATATCGACACGATATAACCTGTTCTCTGACTCATCACTCTCCGCCGAGAATGACAAATCCTGTACTGATATATAGGCGTAACCGGCAGAAAAGCCTGCGCTGACCGGAAACAGCCCATGCGAGCTTTCTCCCTCTAAGGAGCAAACCGTTTTTCTCTCCCGATCTTTATAAGAGACTTCATCTAGGGTAAATCCGTTATTCTCTGTCGTGGATACAACATACCATCGCCCATGATACTCAGCAAAAAGCGATATATCTCCCAGCCAAGCTGCGCATGTATTATCTGTGTGCAGGCAACCAGATTGAGAGCAAAGTGTCACAGTATCTGCAGAATCAAAGTCGAAGTAAGTAGCAAATTCTGATGGAAAATAAACTCCGTCATTTGTGGGTGAAGCGAAGAAATCATCTCCGTCCATCACCGCAGTAGCTACAATGTTTTCCGATACTCGCACCGAGGTTGGCGTTCCCTTATCGTCAGGCGATTCGGTACCTGCCTGGCAACCACTTAGCATAAATATCGCCGCTATAAAGCACAAATAGATCATCTTTCGCATAATTCTTTCCTTTTCTCTAAACACTGTCTGCTCGATATGGTTTTTCATAAGACACTTACATTGCTCGAATAGTAGGCTGAAGTTTGAGCGAGGCAAAGTATCTTTTGAAGTATTTGACTCGCCCAAACTGTTGCCGCGCCTTTGCCAGCGTTCTTTCCACCATAAGCTACAACGTATTTCCGATAAGCTTGATAGTGTATGGTGCCTTTCAGATAAATGCGTTATCTTTTAACTTGCCAGCTGTCCCCAAGAAAGTGATACTTCTTTCGCTACACCACTGCCACGGAAAATTACAGGTCCTCTAATACCCAAAAAACCTGTGACCGAATATGGGCAATTAGTATAGAGCGAATATGTGAGTCCACTCTGTGCGGGCTTAGATATCATATTGCCAACACCCAAGTAGTTTCCGTCAGACGCTGTTTTAAACCGGACATACACCGCTGTATGCGTTCGAGAAATATTCGCCGTTGTACTGGCTGTCGTGTAGCCGCATTCTTTGGTTCCGTCTGTATAAGCATACGCCTTACAGGTATAATTTGCTCCATTTAACACTACTGTTGTACTACCGCTTGCACGTTGGGTAGCCGCGAACGCCTGAGTGCAAAAAATAAATGAAAGCGCCATAACCAAGGTTAGGCTTAGAAGAATTTTCTGAATTTTCATGTTTTGTCTCCTTTTGTTCACAGAGTACTTGCGTGATGCCTACCAAAAAACGGAAATATGTAAAAGGGTTTAGAGATTTGCATTGGTATGCCACCATTCCATTTTTTAATCAAGCTCCACTTATCTTTTGCTCGGGATTGATTAGGGACATGTTTTAGTCACTGGTGTTACTGTATGGGTCGTCCCATTAATAGTATAGGCCGCTTTCACAGTGTATGTCTTTCCCCTTGAAACACTATGTGTTCTTGAGATGTATAATACTGATGAATTAGATGCACTCCAAGAAGAAACCAATGTGTTTCCCTGCCAAAGCTGTAAGGTTGCGCTTATCGTTTTTCCGGGTTCCGAAATTGTCACACTACATGTGGCAGTTGTTCCGCTAAACGCCAATCCAGCTGTAGACGTAATGGTACGAACGCTTGCAGCATGAGCAATTGTCATGCAGGATAAGGCTATACTGAAAAGCAAAGCACAAGCTATAAACCTTTTTTTCATAAAAATCCCCCCTTTCTCCGTCTTTCTATATATTAGAACGGAGGAAGGGGAGATTTTTGGACAGGATTTTTCAAAAACTTTTTATTTTGTGGAATCTGACAAAACAAGGCTACGCGCTATGTGCACCATGTCCTGTTCACTGACATTACCTTGAATATCAAATACCATAGCACGGCCTTCGTCGACCCAAATGAGTGAACGGTTTGTGGAGTTTTCATCTGCATCGTAAAAATCGCCGGGAATGCCGTTGATATCATGTTGAACCGGTTTTGCGGATGGGTTATTCACTGTCATGCTCATTGCGGCATTATCCATGAAAGAACATTCAATCAGGAAGATCTCGCCGCTATTCTCGTTCATATAGATATCACAGGTATGTCCCGTATTGTAATTGCTTTGCTGTATTGTGAAACCGTCCGGAATCCATGAAGGTTCATATGTCGGGAAGGCTTCGTCAGTCTGGCCGCCATCAAATCTATAAACAATGAGATTTTCATATGTTTCTTTCAACCATTGAAACACGCGTTCTCGTGCTTCTACATCAACCGTCAGCCATGTACTGAGGGACAGAATTGCCACAATCAGTACTGCTGCAACACGCTGCCACACTTTATGTGCAGTAGCCATACGCTTGCTTTTCCTCAGTAACAATTCCATGCTTTGTTCAAAATTATCTGAAAACGCATGTTCACATTCACTGGGAGATGGGAATGACTGCAGCATCGATTCCGCCACACACTTTGCAGCACCGGACAAATCCTGTTCAGTCCAAGGCATGCTGGCCATTTTGCTCATCCCCTTCCATGTTTTTCTGTAATGCTTTTTTGGCGCGCCACAGCAGCTTTTGTGCCGCATCCTTTTTCATGTGTAGCATCGGTGCAAGCTCTCGAACAGAGTACCCGTTATAGTAGCGCAGCAGCAGAATCTCACGATAGGCAGCCGGCAGCTGTGCCATCGCATCACCCAAACCATGATCGCCGGGCAGCGAAATATCAATACCAAACGAGTTTTCCTCAAATGCCATGTCTACTAATTTTGACCGACTGCGAATCATATCGATTGCTTTGCGCTCTGTAATAATAACGATGTAGGCCCTCGTTTTTGGACACCTGACATCAGATATTTTTTTCAGATTCTCAATAACGGATAGAAATGCTTGATGAACCGCATCTTCGGCATCCGGTTCGTTTTTCAATATGGATAAAGCGACGTGGAACATCAATCCCTTGTAGGCCGTGTAAAGCTGTTCAAACTTAGTTTTATCCGCATCACTTTCTATCATCTGTAAATAGATAATCATGGAAATCACCACCCATCGCAAAAATTATATCATTTTCGCCATATCGTGTAAACGCCTATTTGCCATCAGCCCACTCAGATTGATATGCTACCTAAAAGGTGGACATGAAAATAGGAGACACCTTGATGTATAATAAAAGAGTCAAGGAGTTGAAAGAAATGGGAAAATATCAGTTCACATACGAGGAAAAACTTAACATCGTTAGGGCACGCGTAGAAAACTATAAGACACTAAAAGCCATATGTGAAGAATATGACATCAGTAAAAGCCATCTTTGTCGTTTGCTGAAAGATTATCGTGAACACGGAAAAGAGTCGCTGAAAAACACAAAATATTACTCAGCAGAATATAAGCTGAAAGTGATTAAACGGCACTTCGAGGATGGCATATCTATAGCAGATCTGACACGAGAAACAGGCGTTCAATATCGTATGCTGAAGCAATGGTTTTCAGATTACCAGCATCGCGGAGAAGAAGGACTGACCAATCGGAAAAGAGGAAGACCTCGAAAGCCACAACCTAACACACCCGAAGAGAAAATACGGCAGTTGGAAATAGAGAATGAGGTATTACGGGCTTTTCTGGAAGAATGCGAAAGGTGGGATGCAAAGAACTCCGGTACAAAGTAATTCACCGGTTCAGAGATCGTTTTACAGTCAAAGAATTATGCGAGCTTCTTGAAGTATCCCGTAGCGGATATTACAAATGGTTAAAACGAAAAGATAAACCGGACAAGGACCGGATCATTGCGGATTTAATTATTGAATGCCATAAAAAAGCGCATAGGACCTATGGCTACCGCCGTGTGAAGATGTGGTTGCTTAGAGAAACCGGGTTGGTTATTAATCACAAGGCGGTTCTTCGAATCATGCGCAAATACAATCTGTTTGCTATAAGAAAGCGGAAACATTTTCGTCATTATGATTGTAATACATATACCCACTACAACAATGAACTGGCACGTAATTTTACTGCAACACGACCGAATGAGAAGTGAGTGACAGATATTTCCTACATTCAGACGAAGCAAGGTGTTTTGTATTTGTCGATGATCAAGGATCTCTATGACAATAGCATAGTTGGTTACAAATATGCCACGCAAATGCCTGCAAGTCTGGTAATTGAAACGGTACGCGCAGCAGTGAAGAACACTAAACCCTGTGGAAATCTTATCCTGCATAGCGATAATGGCTTTCAATACACTTCACGGGCATATTACAATGTTGCAAAAGCGAATGGTATTACGCCGTCTATGTCCGCGGTAGGGTGTCCTTATGATAATGCCTGCGCCGAAAACTTCTTCAGCATGCTTAAGACGGAGTGTATTTACAGAGCAAGGCCACAAACATATGACGAAGCTAAAGCACTTGTGGATGAATATATTTATTTTTACAACAATGAGCGTATACAGCTCAAAACAGGACAAACCCCTATGGAGTACCGTTCTGCCTATGTGGCATAACTGGTGTCCCCAATAATTGTCTACTTGACAGGGGGCGTGTCAGATAACTGTCCCCAAATGGGGACAGTTATTTTTTTATAATTTACGCTGTAAGCAGGAACATTTTGGTGTCAGTTATGTCGAGCACAATTAGAGGACACTATCCTCTGGAAAGGAGGCGAGAA
>JAUMWJ010000012.1 GCA_030529655.1 Eubacteriales bacterium | reverse complement strand
ACCATGCCACCGCCATTTGTCAAGGGTTAAAACGGCTTTTTTTCGTTTTTCTCGACTCATTGCATTTTATCGCACCCTATGTTACAATTTGCTCAGCACCTCACCGATAGCACCGTTGATGGTCAGGCCGGCACCTATATCGGTGCCCAGTTCCCCCTTATTGATGATTACCAGTTTGTTGCCCCGATAATAGCGCACCAAGCCTGCCGCAGGGTAGACGACCAACGATGTGCCGCCGATGATCAACAGATCCGCCTCTTGTATATAGCGGATCGCTCTGTCCAAGGTGCGCTCATTTAATCCTTCCTCGTACAGCACCACATCCGGCTTCACATCACCGCCGCAGGAGCATCGAGGAACGCCCTGACTATGCTGCACATAATCCAAACTATAGAACTTGCGGCAGCGCTCACAGTAGTTGCGAAGCGTACTACCGTGCAATTCCAAAACCTCGCGGCTGCCTGCCTTTTGGTGCAGGCCGTCGATATTCTGCGTGATAACTGCTCTCAGCTTGCCCTCTCGTTCCCATTGCGCCAGTTTCAAATGGGCCGCATTGGGCCGCGCTGTGGGTGATAGCATCTTTTGACGGTAAAAATCAAAGAATTCCGCCTTATGGCGCATATAAAAAGTGTGGCTGAGAATTGTTTCCGGCGGATAGGCAAACTGTTGATGATATAAACCGTCTACACTGCGAAAGTCAGGAATCCCGCTCTCCGTAGACACACCGGCACCACCGAAGAACACGATATTACCGGAATCCGCTATCATTTCGCGCAACTTATTGATCTTTTCATCCATTATATTACCTCTTTCTATAAGGAGCACGCACATGAACATTCAAATTTTCGGATCAAGCAAGTCCTTTGACAGCAAGAAAGCGGAGCGTTGGTTCAAGGAACGTCGCATTAAGTACCAGTACATTGACTTGAGATCCAAGGGGTTGTCCCCCGGCGAATATCGCAGCGTCAAGGCCGCCGTGGGCTACGAGGCACTGGTCAATAAAGACTGTCGCGCCTATGAAGAACTGTACATGGCCTACATCACGCCCCAGGCAGCAGAAGAAAAGTTGTTGGAGTATCCGGAACTGTTCAATGCACCGATCGTACGCAACGGTAAACAAGCCACCGTAGGTTACTGCCCTGATATATGGAGCACTTGGGAATAACCGGTATGGGCTCTCTCCGTATAGGAGAGGGCCTATTTTATTTGATGTAGGGGTGCTCCACCATTACTACGGCGAAGTAGTTACTATCCATATCCCTGACTAACTGTCGAATGCGACTGGCAACTTCTTGTACGCTCATGTCCATGTCATACGGCACCACTGCGTCAAAAATCAGATTGGTATGGCTGTTGCCCGGCACCATACGGAAATCGTGGATGGTGATGCGCTCATCCACCGTCTTTACCAGATCTGCCACCTTTTCGCGCAGTTCAGATGTTACGCCGTCATCGGTGACAATGGGGTCCATATGGATCACCGCCTCGCAGTTCAGTTCTCTGCGCAGCGCCATTTCCGTATTATCAATTACATCGTGCAGCTCCAGAATGTCGCCGCTGGCAGGCACTTCAGCGTGTAGTGAGATCATCACACGACCGGGGCCGTAGTCGTGCACGACCAGATCGTGAATGCCGCAGATGGGTGCATGGGCCATGACAATATCCTCTATTTGCTTTACAAACTCCGGTTCAGGTGCCTGACCCAATAAGGGCGCAATGGTTTCTTTCGCCGCCTTGATGCCGGAAATCAGAATCAGCACCGCTACGATCATACCCACATAGCCGTCGATCATCAGATCGGTAAACTTGGCTGCCAGCATGGCCACCAGCACTGCGGATGTGGAAATGGCATCACTGACGCTGTCTGCCGCCGTGGCAGCCATGGCAGCAGAGTTGATCTTCTTGCCGATTTGACGGTTATAAAAGCTCATGTACAACTTGACGAGAACAGATACCGCCAAAATCACTATGGCGATCACACTGAAATCCACTGCTTCCGGATGCAGGATCTTATCGAATGAGGTTTTCGCCAGCTCTACGCCCATCAGCAGAATCAGCCCGGAAACGATCAGACCGGAAATATACTCAATGCGTCCATGACCAAAGGGGTGCTCCGGATCGGGCTTGCGGCCGGCCAAACGAAACCCCAGCAGCGTCACTATTGAGGAGCCGGCATCACTTAAGTTGTTGAATGCGTCGGCGGTGATCGCAATAGAGCCGCTGATGGTGCCGGCGAGGAATTTTCCGATAAACAGCAGCACATTTAAAGCAATACCTGTCAAGCCGCAGAGCTGACCGTAAGCACGGCGCACTGCCGGATCGGTCACATGATCCCGGTCACGGATAAACCAACGAGAGAGCAGAGAAATCATCTCGAATCATTCCTTTCGTTCTGTTTGGGATAGAATTTTGTTTTTGTTAACCCATAGCAAATGGGCAGCACATATAAGAATACGGCATAAATCACGGAGCCGACACCCGCTCCCATCATTTGCAAGGGAATACTGCAGGCAATGTTCCACGGGATCAACGCCGAGAGCACCACGCCGGAATTTTCCATATCCAGTGCTTTTTCTCCGTTGGACGCGCCCTGTTTCCGATAGGACTCTGCCACAAGCTGCTCGCCCATGACCGCTACCACGCTCTGATTGCATAACACCATACCGCAACCGATACTGGCAACAGTCGTGGCAGTAAACAGACCGGCGCGCTGCGCCAGTTTTTCCATGATCCCCTGTGCGCCCATCAGTACCTTAGTGCCGCTCAGAAGGCCGGTATACATAGAGGCCGTGAACACCAGCACCGAGCAATTCACCATAGACACTGCGCCGCCGCCGGACACGATTTCAGCCAGCGCACCGGAAGTGGGATGATAGCCCATGATAAGCACCTTCACTGCGTCCCACACCGACAGGTGCTGTACCCATAGCGTAACGGCAGCCGCACACGCGATGCTGATTTCCAAAGCGTGGCGAATGGACATTTTCAAAAGCGGCAGCACCAGCATAATGACAGCAGGAACCACCGTCCAGGGTGAAATCACAAAGCTCTCCTGCAGGGCGTTAAGCATGGTGCTGTCCATTTGTGTTAAAGGGTGAGTTACCGACAAAATGGCGTAGATCGCCACAGAGACACCCAAAGGCATCCAACCGGTGCGACGCATCATACGCAGATTGTCGTAAAGTGACGATTCCGTCACCGCCGCCACCAGACTGGCACTGGAGGAAACCGGCGAACAGCGATCCCCGAAGAAGGCACCGGCCAGTATCGTGCCAGCTGCCACGGCATCGCTGACGCCACCCGAGCGAGCCATCGCCATGAGGATAATACCGGCTGTTCCGATCACACCGAACGATGTGCCCAATGCATAGGATAGCACACAGGTCAGCAAAAACGCCATCAAAATAAACAGTTTCGGCGTAATCAACCGAATGCCGTGGTAGATGAAAAAGGCAATGGTACCGCAAGAGCGCCACAGGCCTGTAATCATACCGATCAGCAGAAAAATCACGATCAGCGGCAGCAGCTTACCGCCTTCTGCCCACATGGCTCTCCACATCTCACGCCATGTATATCCATTTGCCTTACCCCGCAGGGCAAACAAACCAATGCCGAACAGTAATGCCCATAGCATATCGTACCCTGTAATAAGGCAAGCCACCATAGCACCCATGAAGAGTGCAAAACAAATCACCGCGCTCATTTGCTTTTAATGTTCAGCGTCATCTGGCAGCACAAACGATCCAGATCTTCGTCTGTGGCGGCAGGCAAACGCAACTTTCCGCCGCATTGTTTACATACCAGATCCACTGCCGCGCGGCGCACCTGAATGGCGTAGTCCTTACTGCCGCAGGTGCAGTGAATCCCACCCCGTGCAGCAATGTCCTTCAGCTCTGAAAGCACCTCATACATGATGACATTGTCTGTAAAGGTTTCTGAATCCTCGTTCTTCTCCTTTTGAGCAAGAATCGCCAGCTGCTCCATCTGGCGCATCACCTGCTGCTCCTCACCGATATAACAGCAAATCTGATGAGTTTTGGGACAGGCCAAGCCGATGCCACGACCCTCTAAAATGCTTTCTGCGCGGCACTCTGCCTGATGGGTTTCACCGCACAGTCCGCAGGGAACCCACAGGCGGAACTTCACCCCATCGGTTTCCACCTGCATAGCAGCTTTTTCGCATTCGCATTCCATATGCGCCGCCGCGGCAGACAAGGCAAATTTACTGCGCTGTGCCACCACGGCCTTGCCACATTCGGGGCAGATAAAACCAAAACTGCGCGTTTCTCCCATGATACACACCTCAAATTACAATGTTTAGTCCATTGTACTACTTTCCTGCGCTCATTTCCAGTCTGTAACGCATTTTTACCTTGCAAAAACGGCATCTTTTTCGTATGATAGGGTTAGCTCAACAAGAGAGGGTGTATCCATGAAGCTGAAAAAATCGTTCCTCTATGCACTACGGCACAGCTTGCCGATTTTTGCCGGTTTTATCCCATTGGGATTGGCTTATGGCGTACTGATGCAGAATGCCGGTTACAATGCGTTGTGGACAGGAGCTACCTGCATTTTCCTGCTGGCCGGCTCGCTGCAATTTTTGATGATTTCGTTTTTCACCAGCTCCGTCTCTCTCATAACGGTAGCCGTGATGGCTCTGCTGGTCAATAGCCGTCATATTTTTTACGGTATCTCCTTCATCGAAAAATTTCGCAGCTTTGGTCCATGGAAATACTACTTGATCTATACGCTGTCCGACGAAAACTATTCGCTGCACTGCTCGGCAAAAATTGAAGAGGACATGGACGAGAAGTGGACTTTTATTTTCACCGCCACTTTTATTTTGCTGTACTGGACGATTCCCAGTGTGTTGGGCAGCTTGATCGGCTCGCTGATCCCATTTGATATGACAGGCGTTGACTTTGCGCTGACCGCCCTGTTCGTTACCATCTTACTGGATCAGATGAAGGGAGCTGCCAGTCGCATTCCTGCCGCCATCGCCGTTGTATCCTCGGCAATTTGCCTGCTGATTTTCGGCCCCGGTAATTTCATTCTTCCCTCGTTGATCATCACCGTAGCGGCACTGACGGTACTGCGCCGCTATATTGTGCCGGAAAAGGAGGATACATAATATGGGTATTGATGTCACTCGTTCCATTCTGATCATTTTGATTTGCGGCATCTGTACATATTTAGAGCGTGCTCTGCCGTTCGTGGTATTTCACGGTCGGGAAGTCCCTGCCGCCGTTCGCTATTTAGGCAAGGTACTGCCTATGGCGATTATGGCCACGCTGGTAATCTACTGTATTAAGGACATCAGCTTTACAGCCCCCGGCACATGTCTGCCCTATTTGATCGGCATTGCCGTGACGGCACTTGTACACCTGTGGAAACGCAACAATCTGCTCTCCATCGCGTTGGGCACCGCTGTGTATATGGTGATGGTGCAGCTTATATTCGTATAATTTTACGACTGCAACAGAAATTTGTAAAATAAGGGGTTGACAAAATCGGCCCCTGTCGTTATAATGATTTCTGTTGTTACGCGCGAGTGGTGGAATTGGCAGACTCGCTAGATTCAGGTTCTAGTGTCCACTACGGACGTGCGGGTTCAAGTCCCGCCTCGCGCACCAGAAAAACAGGACAGCCAAATGGCTGTCCTGTTTTTTTATAGGCGTGACTTGAACCCTAAGAAGGTTTTGCTGCCCTGTTTTGTTTTTCTCATATTTTCTCGTATTGGTGGCAAACTAAGGCAAAATCAACGAGAGGTGAATATGATGGAAACAAAACGCTTGGGGCGCCAGACTGTGCAGTTGGGCGAGAGTGTCAGTGTGGTATCCTATGCTAATATCGGCGGAAAATTGGAAAGTCAGGGGCCGTTGGCGGCCTATTTCGATGAACTGGAGCAGGACTCGTTCTTCGGCACAAAGACTTGGGAGCAGGGGGAGTCCGCTATGCAGCAGCGTGCCTTGCAGCGTGCGTTGCAAAAGGGCGGACTGTCAGCCGATGATTTGGATTATGTGCTGGCCGGCGACCTGCTGAATCAATGTATCGGCACATCCTTTGGCCTGCGGAGCTTTCAAATTCCGTTCTATGGACTGTACGGCGCGTGCTCTACCATGGGGGAGAGCTTGGCACTGGCTGCCATGCTGATTGACGGCGGATTCGCTCGATCAGCGGCAGCGATGACATCCTCCCATTACTGCACAGCAGAGCGTCAGTACCGTATGCCTGTACCTTACGGCAATCAGCGCACGCCTACCCAGCAATGGACAGCCACCGCATCAGGATGCTGTATTTTGGGAAAGCAGGGCGACGGGCCCTATATTACCCATGTGACCTGCGGTAAAATCGTAGACAAAGGCGTGACGGATGTCAACAATATGGGTGCCGCTATGGCACCGGCGGCGTATGACACGCTCAGCGCGCTATTTCGTGAAACCCACACCAAGCCTGCCGACTACGATCTGATCGTGACAGGCGATTTGGGCGCATTAGGACATGAAATCGTGGTGGATTTCTTTGCACAGGACGGTGTGGACATGACTAAGAACTATACCGACTGTGGCCTGCTGCTCTATGATCTGAAGGGTCAGGATATGCACGCCGGCGGCAGTGGCTGCGGCTGCAGCGCCGCCACCTTAAACGGTTATCTGCTGGGCGGCATGAGAGAGAAACGGTGGAATCGCATTGTTTTTGCACCTACCGGTGCGCTGCTTAGCCCTACTTCCTCATTTCAGGGCGAGAGCGTACCCGGAATCTGTCATGCCGTGGTATTTTCCAACACGAAGGGAGAAGCATAAATGGATTACTTGAACGCATTTCTCTGCGGTGGTATTTTGTGTGCCATCGGTCAGATTTTTATTGATAAAACCCAGTTGACCCCCGCCCGTGTTTTGACCGGCTATGTGGTAGCAGGTGTATTTCTGCAGGCGATCGGCGTCTATCAGTACCTTGTGGATTGGGGCGGTGCGGGAGCGACTGTGCCGCTGACTGGCTTTGGCTATAACCTTGCCAAAGGTGTCGCCAAGGCAATCGGCGAAAAGGGCGCATTGGGCATTATCACCGGCGGACTGACAGCGGCAGCCGGCGGTATTGCGGCGGCAGTGTTCTTTGGCTTGCTGGCAGCGCTGATCTTTAAACCCGGCGACAAACGCTGAGAATACTTGACAAATACCTCCCGGGGGTATATTATGACCGTAATAAAATATACCCCCGGGAGGTATTTATGTATGGAATCATGCTGCTGCAAAAAAACGAAGGAGCGCACCGAGGAGGAGCGCAAGCGTCTGACCAACCGACTCAGCCGCATTGAAGGCCAGATTCGCGGTTTGCGGGAGATGGTGAATCATGACGCCTATTGCCCGGACATCTTGATTCAGGTATCCGCGGCCAGCGCGGCGCTTAACAGCTTCAGCAGGGAATTACTGGGGCAACATATCCACACCTGCGTGACGGACGGTATCCGCCGGGGCGATGACGAAGTGGTGGACGAGCTGGTGGGTGTGCTACAAAAGCTGATGAAGTGAGGTGCGACCATGAAACAGCATTTTCAAGTCACCGGTATGAGCTGTGCCGCCTGTGCCAATCATGTGGAGAAAGCGGTCAGCAAGCTCGACGGTGTGAAGTCTGTGGGTGTGAATCTGATGCTGGGCAGTATGAGTGTTACTTATGATGAGAACACCGTATCGGATCATGCCATTATCGCTGCTGTGGAAGGGGCCGGATACGGCGCACAACGCAGTAACGACACCGATCGCGGCCGAACAAAGTCACAGCAGGAGCGTGCTCTGCTTGCCTTGCGCCGCCGTCTGGTGTGGTCGGTGGTGCTGCTTGTGCCGTTATTCTATCTGGCCATGGGACATATGCTTTCTCTGCCGGTGCCCCGTTTCTTTTTTGCGGATATGCGTGGCTTTTATGCCTTTGTGTCAGTGCAGCTTGCCCTGCTGATCCCTATTCTGGTTTTAAACCGTGCCTACTTTACCGTGGGCTTTTCCCGTCTTGTGCAGCTAAGCCCCAACATGGACACGCTGGTGGCGCTGGGCGCTGCCGCAGGTATCATTTACAGTATGCTTACTGTGTTTTTGGGCAAGGTAGATCCCCATATGCCGGATCTCTATTTCGAGTCGGCAGGTATGATTTTGACGCTTGTTACCGTGGGCAAATATTTGGAGGAACGCTCTAAAGGGCAGACAACCACGGCGATTACGGCACTGTTGGCGTTGGCACCGGAAACGGCTGTTGTCAAGCGTGAGGGGAAAGAATTGACCGTCAGGGCGGAGAAAATTGCTTGCGGTGATACTGTCATCGTGCGGCAAGGCGGCAAAATTCCTGTGGACGGTATCGTGACTGCCGGACAAGGCACCGTGGATGAATCGGCGTTGACGGGAGAGAGCTTGCCGGTGGAAAAGACGGTGGGGGACAGCGTTACATCGGCTACCGTCAGCCGCAGCGGTTATTTGGAGTTTCGTGCCACGCGCGTGGGAAATGACACCACGCTTTCCCAAATCGTACGATTGATGGAGGAGGCGGCTTCCTCCAAAGCACCTATTTCCCGATTGGCCGACCGTATCAGCGGTGTATTTGTGCCGGTGGTCATTACCGTTGCGCTTGTCGCCGCGCTGCTGTGGTATTTGATAGGGCATATGCCGCTGTCCTTCTGCCTGTCCATCGGTATCGCGGTGCTGGTGATCTCCTGCCCCTGTGCGTTAGGGCTTGCCACACCGGTGGCGATCATGGTGGGTACCGGTAAGGCGGCGGAGCGGGGGATCCTGATCAAGTCGGCAGAGAGTTTGGAACTGATGCACCGCGTACAGACGGTGGTACTGGATAAAACGGGAACTGTCACCCATGGACAGCCGCAGGTGACAGATATTCTTTGTGCCGAGGGTATTACGGCGGAGGAATTATTATGCGTGGCGGCTTCAGTGGAGCAGCCATCCGAACATCCGTTGTCCCGTGCTTTAATTGACGAGGCAAAGGAGCGCTGTGTGCCCCTATGTGCGGTGTCGGATTTTTCCGCTGTACCCGGTGGCGGTGTTCAGGCGCAGCTTGACGGTGCGGAAATCTATGCCGGGAATGAACGGTTTATGGCGCTGGCAGGCGTCCATGTGGGTGCATTGCGTGACGCGGCGGAAAAACTGGCACATGAAGGGAAAACACCCCTGTTCTTTGCCGAAGAGGAGCGGTTATTGGGCGTGATCGCCGTTGCGGACACGGTCAAGAGTGACAGCGCCGAAGCCGTTGCCCATTTGCAGAAGTTGGGACGGGATGTGGTATTGCTGACCGGTGACAATGAGCGCACGGCGCAGGCGGTGGCGGCACAGATCGGCGTCAAGCGCGTATTGGCACAGGTTTTGCCACAGGACAAAGCACAATGTATTGCTGATTTGCAAAGCGAGGGCAAGTTGGTGGCGATGGTGGGTGACGGCATCAACGATGCGCCGGCTTTGGCAAAGGCAGATGTGGGTCTGGCCATCGGTACAGGCACCGACATCGCCATCGAGTCGGCAGACATCGTGCTGATCAAGAATACCCTGCGCGATGTGGTGTCAGCGGTGGAGTTATCCGGTGCGGTGCTGCGAAATATCCGTCAAAATCTGTTCTGGGCCTTTTTCTATAATGCTATCGGGATTCCGGTAGCGGCAGGTGTGCTGTACCCTGCCTTCGGTATTACGCTTAATCCCATGATCGCTGCGGCGGCCATGAGTGTGAGCTCGGTGTGCGTGGTAAGCAATGCTTTGCGTCTGCGCCGCTATCACACCGCAGAACCTATGACACATAAGGAGGAAACAACTATGACAAAGACAATGACCATTGAAGGAATGATGTGTACCCATTGCTCCGGCAGAGTGGAGAGCGTACTCAACGCTATTGACGGTGTGAGTGCCAAGGTGGATCTTCAAAAGAAGTGCGCCACCATAACGCTAAGCGATGATGTATCCGATGAGATGCTGCGCAAGGCAGTGACCGATGCCGGCTACGAAGTGGTAGCGATCCGCTAAGGGACACCGACAGCAACAGGTAACAAGGTAAAATCAAAACCCGGGAGCGTGCTCCCGGGTTTTGTGATTATAGGGCGTATTTTTGCTGATATTCGTCGTAAAAGCTGGCAAAGGCGGCGTCCTTCATTTCCTTGACACTGTGGAGGTATTCGTGGGTGTCAAAGGAGTCGGATTCCAGTTCGATGATGGCCACGGCAATATTGGAGCAGTGGTCCGCCACGCGCTCATAGTTGGTGAGCAGGTCGTTGAATACGAAGCCCTGCAGCAATGTGCATGTGCCCTGCTGCAGACGCTCCACATGGTGGGATTTCATCTCATCGCAGATACCGTCAATGATTTCCTCCAGCGGTTCCACACGAATGGCGGACTGCACATCGTTTTCAATAAAGCTGCGGAATGTAATGCAGACGATCTCTTTGATAGCCGACTCCATCACATCCAGTTCGTGCGCTGCTGCATCGGAGAATGCCAGACCTTTTTCATGAATTTCCTGACATACCTCTGCGATATTGGAAGCGTGGTCAGAGATGCGCTCGAAATCGGAAATGGTATGCAGGAACTTGGATACTTCTTCGCTTTGTGCGGTGGAAAGGGTCTTGCTGGTGATCTTCATCAGGTAGGTGCCCAGCTTGTCCTCATAACGGTCGATCAGGGATTCCATGTCATCTACTGCTTGGTGCGATTTATCGGAATAGTGGTGACGCAGATCCATAGCGGCAAACAGGTTTTCCTGTGCCTTTTCCGCCATGGAGTTGGTGACAAGGCGGCTTTGCTCAATAGACAGAGCAGGGTGTGCCAAAAAGCGTTCTTCCAGACGATCCATTTCCTGCTCTTCGGGTGTTTCAGCTTTGTCGGGAATGATAAAACAGACCAGTCGCTCCATGAGCTTGATAAAAGGTGTCAGTACGATGACGGTCCCAAGACGGAACAGCGTATTCATCAATGCAATCGATACGGTGGTCATGATGGTGCCGAGGAAGGTGAAATGCACAATGGCATTGACAGAATAGAACACAACGGCCCAAAATATAACGCCCAGCACATCAATCAGCAGATAAACAAATGCGGTACGCTTACCGGCGGTGTTGGCACCCAATGCCGAGAGCAGGACGGGAACGGCTGCGCCGATGGCAATACCCATAACAATAGGCAGTGCCACATCAAAGCTGACAGCACCGGTGATAGCCAACGCCTGCAGGATACCCACAGCGGCAGAGGCGCTTTGCAGCACACTGGTAAACACTGTGCCTGCCAGAATGCCTAACAGGGGATTGGAGAAGCTGGTTAAAATGCTGACAAAAGTGGCACTTTCCTTCAGTGGGGCTACTGCACCGCTCATGGCAGTCATGCCAAACATCAAGACGGCAAAGCCCATGAGAATATCGCCCACATACACCGTGGATTGTTTTTTGGCGGTCATACGAAGGACAATGCCCACCACGGCAATGATACCGGTCAAGGTAGCTGTAGAGAGCAGCTTGACCCAGCCATCGCCGCCACTCAGGTCGCTCAAGCAAATGACCCAGCCGGTGATACTGGTGCCGAGAATCGCGCCGAGAATAATACCGATGGCCTGCTTCACCTTCATCATGCCGGAGTTGACGAAGCCAACCACCATGACAGAAGTGGCCGAGGACGACTGAATGACTGCCGTGACGCCTGTGCCGAGTAAAACGCCTTTGAGCGGCGTACTGCTCAGCTTATAAAGCACCAGCTCCAGCTTATTGCCCGCCACTTTTTTCAGACTGTCACCCATAATGGCCATGCCAAACAAAAACAGCGCCACGCCGCCTAACAGGGAAATAATATTGGTTGCATCCATATTCCCATTTCCTCCCATTGTATATTACATTCTTACTGTCAGTATACAGGAGATTACGCCGTTTGTCGAGCCATTTTGACGAAAGTATGCGATTCATTTATACCAGACATGATGAAAAATAATGTCTCGAAGTTGTGCAAAAGAACGATGTGGGACGGAGAGACTAAATGGTACTTGCGAAGCGGAGAGACTTCCTGTATAATAGATGAACATTCTTTCTGGTGAGGACATGTTATGCTCAAACATTGTTTGATTGTATTTTTGGTTTCCATGGTGCCTATTATCGAATTGCGTGGCGCTATTCCCTATGGTGTGGTGTTCGGTTTGCCCCTATGGTTGACCTATGTGATCGCGATCGTGGGCAATATGCTGCCGGTACCGTTTATTTATCTGTTTGCGCGGAAGATACTGATTTGGGGCAAGGATAAGCCCGTCATCGGGAAATTCTTTACCTTTTGCCTGGAAAAGGGAGAAAAGGGCGGACGCAAACTGCAGGAAAAAGCAGGACGAGGTCTATTTTGGGCGCTATTGCTGTTTGTGGGCATTCCGCTGCCCGGCACCGGCGCATGGACCGGCACGCTTGCGGCAAGTCTTTTGAATGTGGGGCTGAAAAAAAGTACACTGGCCTGTATAGGGGGTGTACTGCTGGCCGGATGTATCATGGGCGCTCTAAGCCTGTTGGGTGTATCGGTTGTCGGCGCCGTGAATTAAATAAAAAAGGAGTGGATTAACCACTCCTTTTTTGTTACACATGATATTCCGGTGCTTGGCCTTGGTAGATGTTTTGCATCTCCCGATCGATTTCATAAACAGCTTCCGAGCAAAGACGCAGGCGTGCCGCTTCCGATTCGTTAAAGTCACGGTTGGATTTATACCGCAGCTCGTGCTCCAGACTGGCCCACATATCCATGGCGATGGTGCGGAGCTGAATCTCCACCGGCAGATGCAGCGTACCCTCTGAAATCACAATGGGTACATCTACGATCAGGTGCAGACTGCGGTAACCGGAATCCTTCGGCTCCTTTATGTAGTCCACCTCGCGGATTACCTTGAAGGATTCGTTCCGGGTGAGCAGTCTGCGAAGGTAATAAATGTCGTCCAGATAATTGCAGATGACACGGATCCCTGCCACATCCTGAATATGGGCATAAATATTATCGATCGTCACCTCATGCCCTCGGCGCTTGAGCTTATCCACAATGCTGCCGACGGTTTTGATACGGTGTTCAATGTGGTGAATGGGCGTATGGTCATAAAGACTGGCAAATTCTTCGTCCAAAATCTCCATCTGCGTGACCGCTACCTTTAACGCACTGCGATACAGGTGTTTCACGCGAACCATACCCTGCGCCAGCTCGCGCTGCTCGGGTGAAGCGGTTTCAGGTAAAGAGATTTCTTTTAGTTGGACGCTGCTGCTTTTCTCAATCATCATGGGAAACGAACCTCCCGAATCAGTATCATTTATGAAAACATGATAACACAAATATATGACTTACCTGTGAACAAAAGAAACTAACACATACTATTGCATATTTTTACAGGATCATTATACGGCATCTGCCGCATAAAAGCAATGGGCGCGTTGGCTCAGGATTTGCTTTTGGCGCGCTGTTTGGCAAAGGCAGCCTTTTTCTTAGGTGACATTTTACCCTTTTGACCGTTTGCATTTTTCCTTCTGTGATGCACTGCGTCTTCCGGCTTTGGATCATCGCGTTTTTTTGCCTTTTTCGGCTCGGCCTGTCTGGCTGCGGCTTGCGCGGCATATTTGCTGCCCTTTTCCGGACGGATCAGACATTCCGGCCCGTAGCCGATCAGGTCGGTGCGCTCTGCCTTCTCCAACGCCTCAATCACAAGTGCTCGCTTATCCGGACGACCCCATTGCAGCAGCGCACGCTGCAGCGCTTTTTCGTGTGGCGATTTGGCCACATATACCGGCGTCATATCCCGGGGATCAAGCTCCGTGTAATACATACAGGTGGAGAGTGTGCCGGGTGTGGGATAGAAGTCCTGCACCTGCTCCGGCTGGTGTCCGGTACGCTTCAAGAATTCCGCCAGTTGTACGGCATCCTGAATGGTGCAGCCCGGATGAGAGGACATCAGATAGGGTACCAGATACTGCTCTGTGCCGTTTTTTTCGTTGAGCTTCTGGTACTGTCGCCAGAACTTCTCAAACACATCGAAGTGGGGCTTGCCCATATAGTCCAGCACCGACGATACGCAATGCTCCGGTGCCACTTTTAACTGGCCGCTGATGTGGTGTTTGACCAATTCACGGAAGAAATCACGGTTTTGCTCCTGCAGCATATAATCATAGCGGATACCGCTGCGGACAAAGACTTTTTTGATGCCGGGAATGGTACGCATCTTTTGCAGCAGCTCTGTATATTCGCTGTGGTCGGGGTCCAAGTTGGGACAGGGCTCCGGTGCAAGGCAGCTTTTACCCTTGCACATACCGCACTTTTTCTGCTTGGCACAGGAGGTGTGGCGGAAATTGGCACTGGGGCCGCCTACATCGTGGATATAGCCCTTAAAATGGGAGTCGTGGGTCAATTCTTCAGCTTCGCGTAGTACCGATTCAATGGAACGGGAAGTGACCATGCGGCCTTGATGGAACGCCAGCGCACAGAAGTTGCAGCCGCCGAAACAGCCACGGTTATGGGTGATGGAGAAACGCACCTCGTCAATGGCCGGCACACCCTCGGTATACATAGGGTGTACTTCACGGACATAGGGCAGATCGTACAGTTTATCCAATTCTGCGCGGGGTAAAGGTCGTGCCGGGGGATTGACCACCAGTACATGACCGTCACATTTTTGCAGTACGGCACAGCCGCGGATAGGATCATGCTCGTCATACTGAATCTTTGTGGCACGGGCATAGGCCGTCTTGTCGGCGCAGACCTCCTCGTAAGAGGGACACTCAGCGCGGTGGAATTTGCAACCGCTGTCGTCAGCGGCAATATAGGCCGTGCCGGGGATGTCCGTCATCTCGGTGGGAGAAATCTTTTTCTTCAGGCGACGGGCGATCTCCTTTGTGGCGCTTTCGCCCATGCCGTAAACCAACAGATCGGCAGGTGCATCAAACAGAATACTGCGGCGCACCTTGTCGTCCCAATAATCATAATGGGCAAAGCGGCGCAAAGACGCCTCCAGACCGCCGATGACAATGGGTGTATCGGGAAAGGCCTCCTTGGCACGGTTGGCATAGACAATGGTGGGGCGGTCGGGACGATAGCCCATTTTGCCGCCGGGACTGTACAGATCCTGTGTGCGGCGGCGCTTTGCCACAGTATAATGCGCCACCATGGAATCCAGGTTGCCGCCGCCGATCAGCACACCGTAACGGGGTTTTCCCATATCACGAAACGCATCGGCATTATGCCAGTCCGGCTGCGACAGAATGGCGACACGATAGCCCTCGCTTTCCAGCAAACGGGCAATCAGTGTAGTGCCAAAGCTGGGATGGTCAATGTAGGCATCTGCCGTGACCACCAGAAAATCGTAATAGTACCAGCCGCGCGCAATCATTTCCTCGCGGCTGACAGGTAAAAACTCTGTTCCTCGCATGGTTTATTGTTCCTCGTAACCAATATATTTTTCCAATGTGCTGCCTGTCAGGGGACGGAAGCCAAATTTCTCGAAAAAGCAGCGTGTGGATTCGTCAGCGCAATCCATACGCAGACGGTCCACGCCGCGAGCACGGTAGAATTTTACGACTTGCCCCAACGGAGCGATGCCTCGATGATGTCCCCGATAGGCAGGAGCAAGCCAGTAATAGCCGATCCACCCGGCGCTCTGCGCTTTCTCCGGCAGCAGCTGCACCAGACCGGCGGCGTGCCTGTCATACATGACGGTAATCAGATGACCCGCTGCAGGCACATCGGCACCCTGTTCAATCAACTCACGGCGCAGATCATCGGTGAGAGGCGCATAATAGATGCCTTTCTCCAACATTTTGGCATCTTTCCACCAACGCTGTTTGGCAAGGGTGGAGAGCCCTGCATCGAGCAGATGTTGATTGTCGTCCCGGTAAATCACGCGGATCACATCGCCCTCGGCTTCCAACAGAGATACAGCGGTATTGTCGCCGTGAGGTGTATTGCCGATCTGCTCAGGAGGCAAACCCTGCAGCGTACCCAACACGATACGCATGGCAGCACCGTGACTGAATACGGCAACGGTTTTGCCATCGTTTTCGTGAGAAATGCGGCGCAGCGATGCCAGATAACGATCCAATACCTGTGCCACACTTTCACCGCCCTCTATCTGCCATTGATCCACGCGGCGGTTGAAATAGTACATCTGATCCGGCGATTCCATGGTCAGCTCCTGCCATGGACGATCTTCCCAAATGCCCATATTTATCTCACGCAGGCCGGCATCGGTATGGAGTGGAAGTCCCCTGGGTACATAGATGGCCTTTGCGGTGGTTCGTGTGCGGAAAAGATCGCTGCTGTATACCGCATCAATTTGCACATCGGCAAAACGCTTTTCCAATGCCTTGATCTGCTGATAGCCGCGATCGGTGATCAGACTGTCATAGTGACCGTGTGCCACGCGGTATAGATTACCCTCTGCTTCTGCGTGGCGTATCAAATAAATTCTCGTCATATCTTATCCTCAAATCACATGAATCCAATGCTTCATTGCCTTAACAGCTTCTTCAACGGCGGCGGTATAGTCGGAGGCATACTGCAGCGTATCATCCACCACCAGTGCGCCGTGGCCGTAATCGTCAAAAGCGTAGCAGGCGTTTTCGCTATCGCAATGGGTCAAAAGCAGGAACGCCTTTTCGCAGCGCTTACGCAGCTCCTTGATGTCCAGAGAATAGCCGGTTTCCACCAGTAAGCCGGCGCCGTGTCGAGTCATTTGGTCAGCCACAGCCAGATAAAGGCGGCGATCACCGGACATGAGGTTTTGCACATCGGAGGCGGATACATTTGCTGTGCGTACCACAGCAAAGGCAGCATGACTGTCACCCACCGTACAGCAATCACCGCCGGCATAGGGATTGACAGTAACGGCATCCGCACCTGACAAACCCTCCAGCCATGCATCGGGCATAGATGTACGGCAGTCTACGATGGTATAAAAACCCCGCGACTTGGCAATGCCGGTCAGATTGGCCAACACATCAAAACCCATGGCACCGTAACGGAGATAATTTGCTGCCCTCAGCACCACCGCAGGCAGTCGACCCACGGCGGCTTCCAATGCCTGACAGCCCTGATAGCGCATGGCCTCGCTCTTGGCCATGGGGCAGTCACCGTACATATCGGTAAAATTTTTCAAAACACGAGCATTTAATTGTGACACTTCCGGACTCAAACCCAGCGCAAGGGGTGTTTTTCTGGCGCGGATCAAACCCTGCAATGTTTGGATGGACATAGGTTGCTCCTTATAAAAAATATTTTTTCACATATATTATAGCCGCTATGAGTGTTTTTGGCAATAAATGCACCGTGTTTTTTTCGCGCTGTTGGGCAAAGTAGGAGTGTACCGATAAAGGAGTGAATGATAATGCAGATAACCACCTTTTGGCGTGGTGTAGGCGTCGGCATGGTGACCGGCGTGATCGTAGGTGTGATGATGCCGCCGCATCCGAAAGCAAGAAAAACGGCTGTGGGACAAGCCATGCAGCGCGTGGGAAATGCTGTGGATTCGGCAATCGACACCGTCACAGGTATGATGAAATAACAGGTATCGCACAAAAGGGAGTCAGATTGGCTCCCTTTTGAAAATTTGTGGTGCATTTTGTAAATTCAGTCTTGACATGGGGCAAATATTTGATATAATAATCCATGCTGTTGCAAAACAAGTCAATATGCAGTGGTATCGAAGTGGTCATAACGAGCACGACTGGAAATCGTGTTGTCGTCAAAAGCGGCACGAGGGTTCAAATCCCTCCCACTGCGCCATGAAAAGGACGCCTTTGGCGTCCTTTTTTCATAAAGTAAGATACAAATGACAAAGCTCGGAGTGTATGCTCCGAGCTTCGCGTTTTTATTTCAGATAGATGCGTGCGCCGCCTTCATAGGCCTCCACCGTACCGATACACTGGGCAGAGGGAACACAGGCTTTCAGTTCCTCGAAAAGAGCCGGAGCATCTGCGGCATCCACAGCCATCAGCAGACCGCCGGAGGTCTGGGGATCATACAGCATATCCTGCACCGCCAGCTCCACATCGCCGTCGTCTACATATTTCTCGGCAAACTGGCGGTTGCGATACATTCCCTCCGGCAACAGACCCATACGGGCAAACTCCAACGATTCGGGAATCAGATCCATGTCGTCCACGCGCAGTATGACTTGCACATCGCTGCCCGTTGCCATCTCACAGGTATGACCCAACAAACCGAAGCCGGTCACATCGGTGCAGGCGTGGACACGATATTTGACCATGGCATCACGGGCTGCCTTATTCAGCGTCATCATCAGCTTTGTTGCCTTTGCCATGGTCGCTTCGTCCGCCAGCTCCGCCTTGGCGGCGGTGGTGAGAATGCCGATACCGATGGGCTTGGTAAACAGCAGCACATCGCCGGGCTTAGCGCCGCTGTTGGTCAGAACCTTATCCGGATGGACAAAACCGGTGACAGCCAGACCGTATTTTGGCTCGGGATCGAGTATGCTGTGGCCGCCGGTAATCAGCGCACCGGCTTCATAGACCTTGTCATAACCGCCGCGCAGGATTTCATGGACAACCGCCTTGGGCATATCTGCCGGCACAGCCATAATATTCAGTGCCAGTTTTGGCTCGCCGCCCATGGCGTATACATCGGAAAGCGCATTGGTTGCGGCAATGGCACCGAAGGTATAGGGATCGTCGGCAATGGGCGGAAAGAAGTCTACCGTCTGCACCAGTGCCAGATCATCGCTGATGCGATAGACAGAGGCATCATCGCTCTTGTCGAAACCCACCAGCAAATTGGGATCGCTGTGAACGCGAATGCCCTCCAACAACTGGGACAGAACACCTGCACCCACCTTTGCACCGCAGCCGGCGCAATTTGCCAATTTTGTCAATTTGATTTCGTTACGCATGTGCTCCTCCCAGAATGTTTGTTAAATGCAGAATCGCCTCCAGCACACCGCCGCCGATAGCAAGTGCTTTATCCGACGAGGTGGCGCAATACGATACTTCACCCCGTGGATCAACATCGCCGGATTTCATACCCTTCACAACACCCACGCCGTCGGCTAACAGACCGCGGAGTACGCCGTCGATGGTGCAGCGCATCGGCTCGCCTGCCACATAACCCACAATGTCGCCGCTTTTGACAGTATCACCAATCGCATGGGTGGATTGAAACACACCGTCTGCCGGCGCACGAAGTACCCGTTCTCCGGCGAAGCCGCCGATCAGCCCCGGAATGTTGGTGTTGGGCAGTGCGCTGCCCTCGTAGATCACCCGACCCAGCGTGTGGCCGCGCATGGTTTCCACAACGGCATGGCAATCCTGTTTGGCAGTAAAACCGGGTCCCACGCCGATGACGACAGGAGCATCGGTAATGACGGTGCCCAAATTACGCTTGGCGAGAATCGCGTCCACCAGTACCTGCGGACGGAGCTCTGCGCGGCAAAGACAGTCGCTGTCTGCCAGAACAGGCAGATAGCCCTGCCGCAGCAAGGTAAGAGCGTGTGATGTGTTGTCAGCGCGCTTGGCGGTGACATCCTCCACCGTCATTTCTCCGTGCACGATGGCATCGGAGAACGCCACCGTGCGGCGGATCGCCGTGGGATGAGGCAGATCGGTCATCACAACATCGAAACCGCTGTGCCATAGACGCAGCGCAATGCCGCTGGCCAGATCACCGGCACCGCGAATTAAAATCAGCATAAGATTCCTCCTTTTTGCCGGGGAATGTACAAAGGGTAACTTGCAATTATACTTCGATTAGGATATAATTATAACATCGTTATATTTGTTTGAGAATAGCAAAATGAAAAATTTTTTCAGGAGGTTTGGAATATGTCTAAAGTAGTTGTAGATGCCCGCGGCGAACAGTGCCCTATGCCGGTAGTGAAGGCCACAAAAGCCCTGCAGGAGATGCAGGAGGGTGTTTTGGAAGTTCATGTGGACAACGAGATCGCCGTGCAGAATGTGCTGCGTATGGTGAATGGCAAGGGACTGGAAGCCAGAAGTGAGAAGCAGGATGATAAGCACTATGTGATCACCGCTGCTGTCAACGGTGCTGTGGCAGACGATGCGCCTTGCTGTATGCCTATAGGCGGTGATACCGTGGTGGCCATTGGTTCGGCTACAATGGGTGTGGGCAACGATGAACTGGGTAAAACGCTGATGAAAGGGTTTATTTATGCCCTGTCCCAGTTAGAAACGCTGCCGAAAACCGTTCTGTTCTACAATGGCGGCGCATCGATTCCTACGGAGGGCTCTGTTTCTCTGGAGGATCTGAAAGCGATGGAAGCGCAGGGTGTGGAGATCCTGACCTGCGGTACCTGTTTGGATTTTTACGGCCTGAAGGATCAGCTGGCAGTAGGCGGTGTGACCAATATGTACAGTATTGCGGAAAAACTGTCCAAAGCCGGAAAGGTAATTAAGCCGTAACCATGCGCGAGAAAGAGTTTCGCATCATTATCACATTCTCCACCACCACAGATGCTATGGCAATGGAATCGTATTGCCAAACCCACGGTGTGGCAGGACGACTGATTCCCGTACCATCGGTCATATCAGCCGGATGCGGTATGTGTTGGAGCGCACCGTCTTCCCAGCGCGAGTGGGTGGAGAATGCGGTAAAGGATGCCCGACTGCGCTGCGAGGGCGTTTATGAAATGTTGATTTGAGGGAAATGCGATGATTTATCTGGATAATGCCGCCACCACGCTGCATAAGCCACCACAGGTGACGGAGGCGATCGTCAATGCGCTGCAGTCTATGGGCAACAGCTCCCGTGGCACACACGCAGGCAGCATGACAGCATCACATACCGTGTACGATACGCGCGTGAAGCTGGCAAAGCTGTTTGGCTGTCCCCGCGCCGACCGTGTGGCGTTCACGGCCAATATCACCGAGGCGCTGAATATTGCCATTTGCGGTTTGATCGGCAAAGGTGACCATGTGATCACCACCGATTGCGAGCACAACAGTGTACTGCGTCCGCTGTACCGTTTGGCCGATGAGCAGGGAGTGGAATTGAGCTTTGTGAGTGCCGATAGGCAGGGCAATCTGGACTACAACGCCTTTGACCGGCTGATGCAGCCGAATACCCGCGCCATCGTCTGCACACATGCGTCGAATCTCACAGGTAATCTGACCGATCTGGCACGGGTGAGCGCCGTTGCCAAGGCACATAACGCACTGCTGATCGTGGACGCGGCACAGACTGCAGGTGCCTATCCCATTGACATGACGGCGCTGGGCATTGATGTGCTTTGCTTTACCGGGCACAAAGGACTGATGGGACCTCAGGGAACCGGCGGACTTTGTGTGGGCGAGGGATTGACACTGCGCCATTGGAAGGTAGGCGGAAGCGGTGTGCAGAGTTACAGTCGCACGCATCCCACCCAGATGCCCACCTGCCTGGAAGCCGGTACACTGAACGGACACGGCATTGCGGGGCTTTCTGCGGCGGTGGACTTTATCAACGATGTGGGTGTGTCTGCCATCCACGAGCGGGAAATGGCATTGATGTATCGCTTTTACCGGGGAATAAAAGATGTGCCGTCTGTGACGGTTTACGGCGACTTTTCCCGTGATCGTACGGCTATCGTTACGCTGAACATCGGCGATTACGAGTCCGGTGCGGTATCGGATGCCTTGTCGGAGGAGTACGGAATCGCCACAAGACCCGGTGCGCACTGTGCGCCGCGCATGCATCAGGCACTGGGCACGGAGCAGCAGGGCGCGGTGCGATTCAGCTTTTCCTGGTTCAACACCGAAGAGGAAGTGGATACCGCCATTGGCGCGGTGCGTGAACTGGCACAGGAGTAAAAGAAATGAGCCTGCCTTGACGGCAGGCTCTTACTTTTATGACATGGTGCTGCGATATAGCTGGCGGCGTATATCCTCTGACAGAATGGCAATAAAGCTGCCGTTACAGGGTTTGGGCTTTGCTGCACTGACAGAGAAGCGGAAATAGGATTGCAGCATCGGCTGATTCCCGTCGTCCCAGGCGTGCTCAATGGCGGTGCGGATGGAACGCTCTACTTGTGAGTGGTTGACGCCAAACGCTTTTCCCACTCGGGGATACAACTCCTTTGTCAGCGCATTGAGCAGATCCGGCTCTCGCACGGTAAGCAATATCGCCTCGCGCACATAGCGAAAGCCTTTGAGGTGGGCAGGCATACCCAAATTATGTAAACACGAAGTAACAATGCCCTCCAGCGCAGCAGGAAAGACGAATTGTGCCTCTGCCGGCTGGCAGGCCTGACGCATCAGACCCAACAGAGAGTCCAACTGACAGGGCTTTACCAGAAAATAGTAGGCACCTAACTGTGCTATGCGCTGGAGCATTTGATCTGTGCAAAAGGCGGAAAGAACGATGACCTTTGTCGAAGGACTGCACTGACCGCTTTTCGTGAGCAGGGCAAGACCGTCCAGCTCCGGCAGCGTCAGATCGGTAATGAGTATCTGCGGCTGCCCTTTTTCTATCAGATCCAGTGCTTCACGACCGTTACCGGTGCAGCCGATGACCTCAAATTCGCCTGTTTCTTCAATCGCCTGCTTCAGCAACAGGCGAAATTCTTCAGTCGCATCAACGAGAACAACTTGCTTTTTGCTTTCCATATAGATGATCCCTCTCCCTCAAATATACGGCTTACCGTAATGCTGTGACAAACGATAAGTGGTAAAGCCAGACAAAAAGTAGCATATTACAGCGTGTTTTGCAATACTTCTCACCCTCAGAAAATTCGACAATTTCCGACAATAGCCGACAGGACCAAGTATGTTGTGATGAGAATGAATAAAGGGTACAATATGTTGGAAAGAGCTTATTTGGCGACCCTTTACCCATGTGGGGCGGTCATTCCTCATTTTCGGAAATCTAAACGGCAGAGTGTCTTGACTGTATCCTATTATACAAAACAATCGTACATTTGTCCAGTAAAAAAAGAACTGCCCAAGACAGTTCTTTTTTATTGTTCCATTTGTGCGCGCAACCGCGCAAAGCGATATTCCCCTGCCGTTTGCAGTATCATCGGCAGCAGACAAAAGACGGCATAAACGCCGTAGAATAGACAGGAAACCGATGTGACGGGTGTCATAATAATGGCAGGATCAAATCGAATGGATGTCTGATCCAGCAGAAATGCCATAAAAAGCACCGTCAGACAGGCGAAAAAGATGACCACTAAGGTGCGATCACGGTTGTCAAAACGGTACAGGGAAAAGGCGGTGCGCCCACGCAGAGTATAACCGCGGCATCGCATGGATTCGCTGCTTGTTACCAGACTTTCGATCAGCCAGGTGATAAGGATAGAGGTTATGCGCAGGCAGTGGTACAGGCGCTGAAGGATGTTCCCCTGATCGCTGCCGCGACCCAATGCCCGTTGGGCATTGTTGATACGCTTGGCCTGTGTCCTGATTCGCGGTACCATGCGTAAAAGAATGGACAGGAACAGACTCAGGCGGGGAGATAGTCGCCCAAAGAGATACACGACCTTGTCCGCGGTAAAAATGGTGTGCATACAGCCCAGCCACACCAATACGGCAGCGGCGGTCATGCCGATGGTCAGACCGCACAGCAAAGACTCCAGCGTGATGGCATTGCCGATACAATTCTGCCGCAGTACCGTGACGCCGAAATGGTGATAAAAACCGTACCACAGGGCAAACAGTGCGGCAAAGGGCAGCAGTGCAAGGGAAAAAGCCAATCCTTTGCCGCCGCGCAGCTTGGTCAGATAACACATGGCGCAGCAAAAGGACAGCGCCAGATAAACGGGCTGACGAAAACAGATGCTGCACAGGATCACGGATACAAAATAGATGGCGTTAATGGTAGGATGATAACTGTCAAATCGCATGGCGTTACTCCATCATGCCGTATTTGATCTGAATCCGCTGCAGCTTCTCCAATAAAGGCCTGCCTGCCAACACCACTGTCACCAGCGTTGCAACACCGTGCACCAGATTGACAGGTAGTCCGGACAGATAAATGGCTGCGGCGGATGTGCTATTGACCGTGTTGACCATCATGAAGAGCGTCGAGGTGTCCAGCAATGGCCCGACGATCAGCACGATCGAGAGAAAACCGAAGATGCCGAGAACGGCAAAATCGCTGCCTCGCGCAGGAACTTTCTTCAAAATGCCCCATTGGGCGAACAATCCTGCCAGTAGACCGCCCACACCGTAGGCGAACATCTGCCACGGTGTCCACGGCCCCTGACCGAAAATGAAGTTGCTGACAAATCCGCTGACGGCGCCGCATAAAAAGCCGGCTTCCGGTCCAAAGGCAATACCGGTCAGCATCACAATGCCCATCATGGGTTTGAAATGCGGAATGGCGGCAAATACGGCACGGCTGGCCACTGCCAATGCGGACATGACAGCTAAAACCACCATTTCCCGTGCCTGAGGACGGCGATTCTCAAAGTGCAGGAAGAAGGCAGAGAGTGTCAGCACGATGATGACAAGACTGGACAGATAGTATTTGCGGTCGGCTTTGGCGCAGAGATACAGCGTCAGCGGTATCAGTACCAATAAAATGAGAAAGCGCAGCCCTGTGCGCAGGGATCGTTTCATAGGTGGTTCTCCTTCAAAAGTGCCATCACATCCTCTGCCGTCACAGCGTCGGGGAACAGGTGTCGGCTCATGCGGTTGGCGGCGGTGGTATAAAAGCTGTTGCGTGCAAAGAATCGGCGCGGTGTGTTGGTGGTGAGCAGTTGACCGTCAAAGAACATAGATACCAGATCGGCGTTTTCCGCGCAGAACTCCACATCGTGGGTCACCATGACGATGGTGACACCGCTATCCTGCAGGCGGCGCAGTACCCGTGCCAGCTTGCGCTTGAAGAAGCTGTCAAGCCCCTTGGTGGGCTCATCCAGCAGCAGCAGTCGGGGTTTGGTCAGCAGCACCTTGGCAAGGGCAGCACGCTGCTGTTCACCGCCGCTGAGGTCATAGGGGTGGCTGTCAAGCAGATGCGTAATTTCGCAGATTTCCGCCATGGCGGCAATTTCGGTCTCGTCACGCAGCATTTCCCTCAGATCCTCGCGCACAGTTTTCTTTACGAACAGACTTTGGGGATCCTGAGGCAGCATGGCAAGATTGCCATGGAACAGGTCTTTCAGTTTGTCGGCAGGCTTGCCGTCGATCAGCACTTTGCCGCGATAGGGACGGCAAATGCCGCAAACGGATTTCAGCGTGGTGGATTTTCCGGTACCGTTGCCGCCCACAATAGCAAAAAGACTGCCTTTTGGCACGGCAAAGCTGACACCCTTGAGAATGTCAGGGGTATCCTTTTCATAGCGGAACCAGACTTCCTTGAGCTGCAGAGCAGGATGCTCCGGCTCTTCGTAAGGTGCTTCTTCCGGGAGCGTATCGCAGATTTTGCAGCCGGCGGTAATGCTGCTGAGCCAACTGCGTCCCTCGCGGACTGTCAGCGGGCAGTCGTTGCCCTTGTAGCCTGCGCCGTAAAAAATACGCATAGGGGCAGGCATAGCGGCAAACAGATCGTTTTGCTGAGCATAGAGCGCAGCACCCACCTCTTTGGGTGCGCTGTTGGCGACAATTCGCCCCTGATCCATGACCACCACGCGGTCAGCGGCGTGGAAAATATCCTCCAGACGATGCTCGGTGATAAGAATGGTCGTGCCAAGCTCACGGTTGATCTTTCGCACGGTGTTGAGAAAGTCGGAAGCGGCAATGGGGTCAAGCTGACTGGTGGGCTCATCGAGAATCAGCACATCCGGCTGCATGGCCATGATGGAGGCCAGGTTCAAAAGCTGCTTCTGACCGCCGGACAGCTCCGCCACATCTCGATGGAACCAGCCCTGAATACCGAAATAGCTGGCCATTTCCGCCACACGCAGCCGCATGGTTTTCTGGTCGCAGCCAAGGCTTTCCAGACCGAATGCCAGTTCGTGCCATACCTTGTCGGTGACGATCTGACTGTCGGGATTTTGCATCACATAACCGATACGGCCGGACTGGGTACGCAGATCAGCCTCGTCCAACGGCTTGCCGTCAAAGAGAATGACACCGGAGCGTGTGCCGTGGGGTGTCAAAACGGACTTGAGATGGCGCAAAAGCGTGGTTTTACCGCTGCCGGATTTGCCGCACAGTGCCACATATTCCCCTTTTTCCACCGTCAGACAGATGTCATCAAGACAATGCCTGTCGGGTGCGGTGGGATAGGAAAAGGTCAGATGTTGTATATCAAATTGTGCCATAGGATCACCTCACGAAGATGTAGAAAAGTGGGAAGCAGCAAAAACAGCCCCCATGCAATTACACCACAGATGGAAAGTGTGCCACGCAGCGCAGCAATATGCAAAGACGGCAGGAAATCTGCCTGCGCTGCGCCTGTGGCGATGGCGGTGATTGTCACGGCGGCAAAGAGCAGGAGAAGCACCGTGATTACACCGTCATGCATTGTAAAGCGGTAGATCTGAAAGGTGGTGCGTTTACCGGCACCGTAGCCTCGTGCGCGCATGGAATCGGCGGTCATGACCGAGCCCTCTAATGCCCAGTCGGTCAGCGCGGAAAGTACCGTAACGCCGCCTTGCAGTCTTTCGCGTTTTGTGCCGCTGCCGGACTTGCCGATACACTGCCTTGCGCCGGCAATTTGCTTGGCTTTTTTGCCATAGGCCGGCACCAAACGCAGTACCATCACCAAAATCAGCGACAGCGCCGGTATGACATTGGCGAAAAGCGAAGTAAATTTATCCGATGTCATAACGATGCCGTAGCACAAAAACCAAAGAAGTACCGCCACCAGCATAGCAGCAATACACGCGCCGTAAACAAGGGATTCATAGGTGACTGGCCGAGTGAACAGGGTAAAAAGTACGGTGTCACCCATGGAGTTGAAAAGGGAATTGAGCACCGTTACCACGAAAAAGAGCGGGATCATGGCACCAATGACTTTCCATGCCTTATGCCCTTTCAGTGCGATATAGTAGAGAACAGCACAGATGACGGAAACCGCCAGATACACCGGATGCACCATGATGACACTCAAAACGATTGCCACGGCAAAAAAGGCGAAGTTGACAGCAGGATGACAGCGTGAAAAAGGATCGCATCTCATGTCAATTCACACTCCCGCCTACATCGGCACCCAAACCGTTGCAGGTATAGCACCAGACGATGGTATCCCCTTGCGACAGCACATAGTCTGAACAGCCATAGTTGGGAAACCACCCGTTGACTTTATACATCCAGCCGGACTCGCTGCCGCAGTCAAATTCATAAAGGTGATGAATGCCCTCTACATAATAGCTTTCATATAGGGGCGTGTAGCTGTATTCCAACGGGATTCCCTTTTGCTCACAAACACGCTTAAGTACATCGAATACGGTTTCGCCTTCGGTAAAGGAGGCGGTTGTTGCGGCAAGAACGATGCCGTCAGTCGGCACATAGGCATCTTTACCCGGCTCCAGATTCGCCAGATTATCCAAAATCGTGTCGCAGCGGATCTCAATGGTACAGGTGGGGGTTTCGGTGCTGGCGTTTTTATCGGGCTTGCCGGAAGTGCTGCCGGACGGGGTGGTATCAGGTGCGGGGTCAGTTGTACTGGAAGAAGCGGCATCATCTGGCTTGACGGGCACAGTCTCTTTTGGTGCCTCACGATCTGCCAATTCCTGTGATAGCGCCTCGGCAGTAAAGCAAAGGGGATCGGTGGAAGTTTGGGCGCAGGAAATCAGAAAATGACTGAGAGAGGAGAGCTGAAGCGCAGTGTAAAGGGGCTTGCTGTTCGCAGCGAAGTATGCTGCCTGTCCGCCGGAAAGAGCTTGGCCGCCAACGACGGCTTCGCCTGCCAACACGCCGACACTCACCGAGCCTGTGCGTACAGAGAGCACCACGGTGCTGTCCTTTGCCTGGAGCAGTTGCTCTGCCAAAGTGACAGACACCTGTTCCCTGGCGCGAAGAAAAACCTCACCGGAGAGCACAGTGGCGGAGAAACCGTCCACGGCTGCTTGCGTGACAAGAATCGACGCGCTCTCGCCCAGAACCAGACAGCTATCCCCAAAGGAAACGGTGGCTTGTGCGCCCTTGTTGGCAGATAGCCTGTCACCGCTGCGTAAAGCAATGGAATCCTCCAAATGCGTGGCAATTCCGTCGCGGGTCATGTCGATAACGCCCTTGTTGCGTGTGGCACACGCAGTAGTCTGCGCCGTATCATCGCGGTCAAACCAACCCCGGTGCTGTCCGGCAAACAGCACACCTATGGCAGCAATGACCACAATGGCGGCGATCATGATGCTGTTGGCGATCATCTTCTTTTTCTTCATCACACAGCTCCTTGCAGGAAATAAAAAAATGTCCCCAACTGGGGACATAAAAATGGTTGCCATACGCCGTAATAACAGCCCCAAGAGTTTAACGGCGTTCCATAAAACAGCGAAATGTATTCCGGCTGGTGGGCAGCCTGATTGCCGATGCCTTCTCAGCGTAAATACGCCAATGGCAGCGGCGGCTGAAATTGCCCACGCACGGCGGCTTGGTACCGCTGGGTCTGACCCATTCCGTTTCGCAGTTTTAATGCACAATATATACAAGGGAAATGTTATCATATAATTGGCACATTTGCAAGGAAAACACAGAATTTTCCTGTATGTTGCGCTTCCTCGCATGTGGACTTCCCACGCCGACATAGGATGGCGATGTAAGGAGGTAGTGCATATGATTTCTGCGGCTTTGCTGCTGCTGACCAACAGCTTGTTTTTATCACTGCATTTGGCAGGGAATCCCGGCTCGTTTCCCAAACCGCTCAGTGCCAAAGAGGAGGAGGACTATCTATCACGAAGCGCCCAGGGCGATCTGGAGGCGCGCAATGCGTTGGTGGAGCACAATCTGCGCCTTGTGGCGCACATTATCAAAAAATACTACACACAGGCGGACAATCAGGAGGATCTGATCTCTATCGGCACCATCGGCTTGATCAAGGCGGTCAATACATTCCGTGCGGACAAAAAAATTCGCCTTGCCACCTATGCCTCTCGGTGTATTGAAAACGAGATATTGATGTACTTTCGTGCCCAACGCAAATTACAAGGCGAGGTGTCGCTGAGCGATACCATAGAAACGGACAAAGCAGGAAATGCGCTGTATCTCATTGATGTGCTGGGTACAGATGATACCATGCTGTCAGATCTGCAGGATAAGGAAAACTATCAGCGTTTGCGCCGCGTGGTAGCGGAGTGCCTGACCCGGCGCGAGGCAGATATTATTCGCCGCCGTTACGGGTTGGACGGTCAACCGCCCCAGACACAGCGACAAGTGGCGGCAGCATACAACATCAGCCGCAGCTATGTGTCGCGTATCGAAAAGAAAGCGTTGGAGAAATTGGAAAAGGAATTGCGGGAATATGTACAATAAAATAAAACAAGAATGATAAAAATGTCACAATTTCGTGCTTGAGAAAAACGCAAAAACCCGATATAATACGAGTAGAAAGAATCTGTGTGTCACAAAAAGACACAGTTGCGATACAGAAAGGATCAAAGGGTGCTTATGAGAAATATCAAATGTGGCGTGACCGATATGCGTAAACGGGTTTTTGCTGAGGTGGCAAGACTGGCATATGAGGGTGGAGATTATTATACCCGTATGGAAAAGCTGCCCTATGAAATCGTACCCAGTGATGAGGCGGCCAGTCGTGATTCGATTTTTCTCGAACGCGCTATCGTAGGGGAGCGCATTCGCTTGGCTATGGGGTTGCCGCTGCGCGATATGAGCGAGCATAATTTGCTGTCTGACGGCGTAGAGGAGAGTGCGATTGCCGAAAAATACTATGATCCTCCGCTGGTCAATGTGATCAAATTCGCCTGCAACGGTTGTCCGCCCACTCATTATGAAGTGACCAGCGCCTGTCAGGGCTGCCTGGCACAGCACTGTGTCAATAATTGTCCCAAGGGTGCCGTGTCCGTTAATCGCGGCAAGGCATCTATCGACCAAAGCAAGTGCATTAAATGCGGCAAGTGCAAAAGTGCGTGCTCTTATCAGGCAATCATCAAGTTTGAGCGTCCCTGTCAGGAGGCCTGCGGCATGGATGCCATCGGACAGGATGAGTATGGCTGTGCCGATATTGATTACGACAAGTGCGTATCCTGCGGTCAGTGCCTTGTGAATTGCCCCTTCGGTGCCATTGTGGATAAAGGACAGTTGTTCCAGTTGATCCATGCCATCAAACGCGGCGATAAGGTCATTGCCATCATTGCGCCGGCATTTTGGGGTCAATTCGGTGACGGGGTGACACCGGGTCAGATCGTGAAAGCCATGCGGATATTGGGCTTCGATGCGTTGGAAGAGGTGGCTATCGGTGCTGACTTGTGCGCCGTGGAGGAAGCGGATGAATTTTTGCAGCATGTGCCGGGGAATCAGCCGTTTATGGCAACCTCCTGCTGTCCGGCATGGTCAGTGATGGCAAAGAAGGAATTTCCCGGCTTTGCGCCGTACATCTCCATGACGATGACGCCTATGGTGCTGACGGCGCGCCTGATGAAGCGCCGTTATCCCGGCTGCAAGGTGGCGTTTATCGGCCCTTGTGCTGCAAAGAAGCTGGAAGCCAGCCGCCGTACCATTCGCAGTGATGTGGACTTTGTGCTGACCTTTGAAGAACTACGAGGTATGTTCGAAGCGAAAAATATTGACTTCAGTCAGATCGAGGATATGCCTGCCAATTATGAGGCGTCGGCTCCCGGCGTGGGATTTGCCGCCAGTGGCGGAGTTGCCGCAGCAGTAAGTGAAGTCATTCACCGTGTCCATCCGGATAAAGAAGTGAAGACGGTTTACGCTGAGGGCTTGCGTGAGTGCCGCATGATGCTGCGTATTGCCCGTACAGGAAAATATGACGGTTATCTACTGGAGGGCATGGCCTGCCCCGGCGGTTGTATTGCCGGTGCCGGTACGGTGCAGCCACCGGAGAAATCCAAGCGTGTGCTGGAGCAGTACAAGGCGGCATCGCCCAAATCCAACCCACTGGATTCGGACTATATGCCGGATATCAGACTGCTGCACGAGGACAGCGAGGAATGGAGCCGAGTCAGTCACCATTAATCAAAACATACGAAAGAAAGATCATGGATACTTTACTTTTGACATTGGAATGGATCGGTACGGTTGCCTTTGCCGTTTCGGGGACAATGACCGGACTGCGTAAAAAACTGGATATTTTGGGGGTCGTTATGCTGGGCCTGACCACAGCAACAGGCGGCGGCATCATTCGCGATGTACTGCTGGGTATCACACCGCCGGCTGTCTTCAGGGATCCGCTGACGGTTGTCACGGCGGTCGTGACAGCGATTCTGCTCTTTATTCCCGGTATCCGACACCGTTTGATGAAAAGCCCCCGGGCCCTTGAACTGACGCTGCTGATAGCCGACTCTATCGGGTTAGGTGTGTTTACGGTCGTTGGCGCGCAGATGGCGTGCCGTGTGCTGCCGGAAAGCAGTTGGATGACCATGGCGTTTTTAGGTGTGGTAACCGGTGTAGGCGGTGGATTGATGCGGGATGTATTTGTGGGAGATCTGCCCTATATATTCTGTAAGCATATCTATGCGTTGGCAGCGCTGGTCGGCGCGCTGATCTGGGTGGCGGCAAGGATGTTGTGGGGTAACACGGCGGCGATGCTGTTGGGCTGTGGCGCGGTGGTACTGATTCGCCTTTTAGCGGCCCATTTCCGATGGAATTTACCAAGAGCGCAAGAAGACTGAAAAAAGCAACCGCCCGGGCGGTTGCTTTTTCTTATAGTTCGATGGATTCCAAATCATCCGGCACGAATATCGCCCCTTGATAGACAGACTGCGCCTCGGCGGTATAACGCGCCTTGCGTGTGGAGAGCGTTTTATCCTCCGTGTGGTATAGCACCAAACGCTTCACGCCCAATTCCTGCGCCATCATTGCGGCATCTTTCACTGTGCAGTGGTGTTTCTCATAAGGATGGAAAATCTCCCGATCGTCATACAGGCAAAATGCTTCGGTCAGCAGCCAGTCGCAGCCCATGACATAGTCTTTCGTCACCGGGTTATATAGCTCGTCGCCCAAACAGGTCAAAATCTGACCGCCCGGCAGTATGGCGCGAAAGCCGTACTGCTTGGCCTTGGTGGATTCAATATCAAAGACCGTTATTTTCATGCCCAATGTAAGCAGCGTGTCGTTAGGGTGGACTTGCGTAAAATGAATCCGTGCTCCGATGTGCTGCGCCAAATTGGCAGGCAGCAGCGCACGGCACAACGGTTCGATGATGGCAAGCACCTCATCGTGACACCAGATCGTCAACTCGCCGGTATATTTCCCCTGATTGATGGATTGCGCCACCAAGCGCACCACCCACACAACGCCCAACAGATGATCGGTGTGGGCGTGGGTGATAAATAGATGGTGCATATGTCCGATAGACAGCTTGGCATCTTCCAGTTGCCGCAGAATACCGTTGCCGCCGCCGGCGTCTACCAGCAAAAAATCCTCGTTTTCCTGCAAGGCAAAGCAGGTGTTATAGCAGTGGGTCACCATGGCGTTGCCGGTGCCCAGCATGATCAGTTTCATGATATGTTACTCCTTTATCAGCGTTGCGCTATTCATTATACCATGACTTGCTCTGCTTGCAAAGCGCGTTTTCTCCGCAGACAAAAATTGACCCAATGCCACATCTTGCGAAAAAAGGGTTGACAAATCGCACAAATATGATACAATTACTTTAGCAAATCCCCCAAAAATGAATACCTTATCAAGAGTGGTTGAGGGAACGGCCCGATGACGCCACGGCAACCTGTTTTTACAAGGTGCCAAATCCGACGAGTATACTGAGTGTGGGAGTGATAACCCCACACCCGACCTTCGACAGATGAGGAGCGATAACCAAGCACGATCCGTCGAACGCGGAGCGTGTTTTTTTCGTGCTCCGAACAAAAGATAGTGGGGGATAGACAAAAATATTTTTCAAAGGAGTACGAAAATTATGGCAAGAAGACTGTTTACTTCCGAATCCGTCACCGAGGGACATCCCGACAAGATTTGCGATCAGATTTCTGATGCTGTGCTGGATGCCATCCTGGCGCATGATCCCAACGGCCGCGTGGCCTGTGAAACCACCGCCTCCACAGGTTTGATCCATGTTATGGGCGAGATCACCACCTCCTGCTATGTGGACATTGCCAAGATCGCCCGTGAAGTGGTGCGTGAGATCGGCTATGACCGTGCCAAGTACGGCTTTGACTGCGATACCTGCGGTGTGATCACCAACATTGATGAGCAGTCCGGCGACATTGCTATGGGTGTCGATAAGTCCCTGGAAGCCAAGGAATCCGGTGACAGCGAACTGGACAACGGCGCCGGCGACCAGGGCATGATGTTCGGTTATGCCTGCGATGAAACGCCCGAACTGATGCCTTTGGCGATCTCCATTGCTCACAAGATGGCCAAGAAGCTGACCGATGTCCGCAAGGCCGGTCTGGTGGACTACCTGCGTCCCGATGGCAAAACTCAGATCACCGTGGAATATGATGAGAACGGTAAGCCCGTCCGCGTGGACACCGTGGTGCTGTCTACCCAGCATGGCCCTGAGGCCTCTCTGGAGCAGATCCGAAAGGACATGATCGAGCTGGTCATCAAGCCCACTGTTCCCGCGGAGCTGATGGATGAGAATACCAAGATTTATGTCAATCCTACCGGCCGTTTCGTGATCGGCGGACCTCAGGGTGACTCCGGCTTGACCGGCCGCAAGATCATCGTAGATACCTACGGCGGCAGTGCTCCTCATGGCGGCGGCGCCTTCTCCGGCAAGGATCCCACCAAGGTAGACCGCAGCGCTGCGTATGCTGCTCGTTATGTGGCAAAGAATGTGGTGGCTGCAGGCCTTGCTACCAAGTGCCAGGTGCAGTTGGCGTATGCCATTGGCGTGGCGCGTCCCGTCAGCGTGTTGGTGGAAACCTTCGGCACCGGCGTAGTGTCCGATGATAAACTGGAGACCGCTGTGAATCAGGTGTTCGACCTGCGTCCCACCGCTATTATCCGCGATCTGGATCTGCGTAAGCCCATTTATCGCAAGCTGGCTGCTTACGGTCACATGGGTCGTGAGGATCTGGGCGTGGCATGGGAAAAGACCGACCGCGTGGATGCTCTGAAGGCTGCACTGGCTGACTGATTTCCCCTTGCACAAACGGTAAAAATCTGTTATAGTGGGTACGCTGTCATTTAGGCAGCGTACCCCAACATATAACCGGGTGTAGCGCAGTTGGTAGCGCGCCTGCTTTGGGAGCAGGATGCCGGGAGTTCGAGTCTCCCCACTCGGACCAATAATGGCAGTAACAGCCTTGTGCCGTTACTGCCATTATTTATACCGGGAGACGAGAAGTTTATCCCCCCTTGCGGGGGAAGTCTCCCCACTCGGACCAATAATGGCAGTAACAGCCTTGTGCCGTTACTGCCATTATTTTTTCCTTCCAACATTTACATTTGCAAAATAGTTACAATGCGGTTACAATTTAATCGTCTTTGCGAGGCAATTACTTATAAGGAGGGCGCATATGAAAAAAATCATTTGCTTATGTACGGCATTGTTGATGCTGGCTGTCTGTACGATTTCTGCATCTGCCGCAGGGCTGTCACATACCGTAGTGAGAGGCGATACCATGTGGAAGCTGGCGGTGAAGTATCAGGTGGGGACATCCGAGATAATCAAAGCCAATCCGCAGATAACCGATCCTAATATGATTTACCCCGGTCAGGTGTTGACAATTCCGCAGATCAATGATTCCGTTCTATCTTATGAAAAAGAGGTCATTCGACTGGTGAATGTGGTTCGCGCACAGAACGGATTGAAGCCGCTGAAGGAAAACTGGGAGCTATCCCGCGTGGCGCGCTATAAGTCGCAGGACATGGCGGATAACAAGTATTTTTCCCATACCAGTCCTACCTATGGCAGTCCGTTTCAGATGATGAGGGATTTTGGTCTTAGCTACCGTTCGGCAGGGGAAAACATTGCCTATGGACAGAGAACCCCACAGGAAGTTGTCAATGCGTGGATGAATTCCAGTGGTCATCGTGCCAATATTCTCAACAGCTCTTATACGCAAATCGGAGTTGGATATGTTGCCGATGGCCGTTATTGGACGCAAATGTTTATCGGATCATAAAGATGATTTTTCGCCGCCATACAACAACGATTTTGTATTGCGTAAAAGAAAATATGTGGTACAATAGAGGTGAATAAAGTATAAGGGGGCGAATATGATGGTAGATATTGAAAGACGTATATTCAAAAAAGGGCAGATCATTTATGAAACCAACAGTTTTGAACCGAATATGTTTAATATTCTGTACGGTCGTGTCGCCGTGTATCTTGATTACAAGACGCCCGACGAACAGAAGACGTTGGAACTGGGTGAGGGTGACTTTCTCAATGTCATCAGTTTCTTAGAGACCCGTCCCCGCCACACCACGGCAGTGGCACTGGAAAAGACAGAGGTGGGGGTCATCACCCAAGAAAACTTTGGCCAGTTTTTCCGGGATCAGCCGGCCAAGGTCATGAGCTTACTGCAGCACATGAGCGCTCGCATTCGCCTGATGGAAAAGAACTATCTGCGTGCCAGCGAGGAGTTGGAACGCCACGCGGATATGGAGAAGATCAAGGCAGAGGATCAGGAATGGTACGAGCAGCACAACGGCATCTACCGGTTTGTCAGCCATATCTTCAATTTGGAAGAAGAGAAAAACCAATAAGATTTTAAGTATAGACGCCGCGGCCGATTCTCAGCTGCGGCGTTTTTATGTGTTGCATATTTAGCGTGGGACGATTATAATGCAAGATAGCTGTATTTTTTGTGGAAAGCGGAGGAAAGAGCATGGCACAAGTCATAGAAATTGCGGATTTTCAGGCGAAAGAGCTGGATGTATACGCCCGTTTGACGGAAGCGCAGCTTCTCAATCGTGCCCAGCCGCAAAAAGCCATGTTTATTGCTGAGAGCCCTAAGGTGATCGAGCGCGCTTTGGACGCCGGCTGTGTACCGATCTCCATGCTGCTGGAGCGAAAGCATATTGAGGGACAGGCCCGTGAGGTCATTGCTCGTTGCGGAGATATACCGGTCTATACCTCCACGCCGGATGTGCTGACACAGTTGACGGGTTTCAAGCTGACACGAGGCGTGCTGTGCGCCATGTACCGTCCCCGTCAGTTTGCGGTGGAGGAGATTTGTCAAAAGGCGCGGCGTGTTGCTGTGTTGGAGAATATTATGAATCCCACCAATCTGGGTGCCATTTTTCGTTCGGCAGCGGCGTTGGGTATTGACGGTGTGCTGCTGACACCGGCCTGTACTGACCCATTGTATCGTCGCAGCGTGCGTGTGAGTATGGGAACGGTGTTCCAGATCCCTTGGGCGTATACCGGCGAGGAACCGGACCAGTGGCCTCATCCCGGTATGGAGCGATTGCGTGAACTGGGATTTTCCACGGCGGCGATGGCGCTGCGTGAGGATTCTGTCAGCATTGATGATCCGCAGTTGATGGCGGAGGAGAAATTGGCAATCGTACTGGGTACAGAGGGTGACGGTCTGGCAGGCGATACGATTGCTCATTGTGATTACACGGTGCGTATTCCCATGTCAAACGGGGTGGATTCGCTGAATGTAGCGGCTGCCGGAGCGGTGGCATTTTGGCAGTTGGGGATACGGTAAGAGGATTGAATCATGGAACAAATCAACGGTCTGATCTTTTTTTTCATGGCGATTTTGATAGGTTACTTTGCCACAAAAACACGCTTGCTGCCGCAAGAGACGGTGGATGTGCTGTCGGCAGTGTTGATCAATATTTGCTACCCGGCAATGATCTTGGATACCTTCACGCATATTGACACGCAAGCCCTGCTTCATACGGGGCTGCCTGTGGCATTGGCAACGCTTGGCGTAACGGTGATGCTGTTTTTGGCGGCGTTGTGGCTGTTCCGTAAGCAGCCAACCCAACGCAGGCCGCTTTTGTGCATGATGATCGGTATCGGGAATACTTCTTATGTGGCGATTCCCTTGCTCAGTGTTTTTTTGCCGGCGGCAGGGATGTTTGTTGCCATTATCAACAGTGCCGTGCAGGACATTTTGATCTGGACGCTGTATCATCCGCTGTTTCTCGGATCGGGTACGAAGGATAGAAAGGCGCTGCTGCGTAAAATTTTCACCAGCCCCTGTTTGATTGCGGCGATTGTGGGTGTGGTTTTGGCGGCTTGTCGCGTGACGCTTCCGTCATTTCTGCAAATCACCGTATCCCGACTTAGTGATACCACCGCGCCTGTGGCACTGCTGTTTTTGGGTGCGCTCATCTGCCGTCACGGTATTTTTTCGTGGCGCAAGGATCGACTGGCTATCGTATATTCCCTTGCCAAGGTGTTGGTGCTGCCGCTTGCGGTCTATGTTATACTGCAGTTCTTCCTGCCAACTTCCACTACGCTGCTGCTGGCCGTTTTGTTTGCCAGTCCTGCACCGTTGACGGCGGTGGTCTGGAGCAAAATTTATGACAGTGACGAGCAGTTTGCGGTAAATGGCTGTATCAGTTCCACGATGCTGTATCTGGTGGTGGCAAGTGCTGCACTGTATTTGTTCTCACAAATGGGCTTGCTGTAAAAAATAACGGAGTGAACCGTCGGTTCACTCCGTTTTCTTATTGCCGTCTGGCGGTGCGGTATTCGTCACCCGGCCGCCAATAGGGACAGTCATCGGTATTCGAGGCGAGAAAACGCGCCATCTCATCCTCATCTAAATCCATATCGCACACATAATCATCGTATTCTTCATCGTAGTTGAAGAAGTTGCAGTTTTCGCATTTGCCACTCATAGACAGTTCGCCTTTCCCTTATTCCGTTATGCTTATTATAAGAGGGAACGGTAATGTCGTCAACCTAAAATAAAAATTCCTCGATTTCAGCGGGACGCATGATAGATACCTCATAGGCGGTGTGCTCAGTCAAGGTACCGGCAATATTTTTGGTATATGTACGGCTCTGTACGCGACCTTCCACGGTCAAACGACTGCCTACGGGCATTTCGGATACCTGTTGCGCCACCATGCCCCAAGCGATACAAGGGAGATAATCAGCCCGACCGTAGCGACGGTTGACCGCCAATATTATGTCGCAGATTTCGCGGCCTAAGGGCGTGTGGCGCAGTGCAGGCGTTTTGCAAAGGATACCGGAAAGTTGAATCTGATTAAACGGCAAATGACCGCCTACTGTCAATGTGCGGGCAAAGACGGAGATGATGAGTCGATGCCCTATGCCGCTTTTGTTGTTAAAGGAGCGCAGTTGCCCTTCAATGGTGACAAAATCGCCGATTTGAAACGGGGATTCCTGGAGAAGCGTTTCCGGAGCAATGACGGTTAATACATCGGCTTGGCCGGATAAACGGTCAATAGACAGAGCGAATTTATGGAAAGACACCCCGTGGTTGACATGAGAGAAAGTGGGAGATGATGCCACCTGTCCACACAGGCGAAGACGGTTGAAATTGTGGTCCATTTGTATCCTCCTCGTTTGTTGAGTCGCAACAATATATGATGCGTCAGGGAGGATTATGCTCTTTTCAAATGAAAGAAATTATGGCATAATAATGAAAAAGGAGTGATAGCCATGCGTTATAAGGGAAAGGTTTTTCGCCCACCGTCTGAGGCATACAGCTTGATCGTGCAGGTGACCTATGGCTGCAGTCACAACGGCTGTGCCTTCTGCGATATGTATGATGATAAGCACTTTGCCATGCGGCCCATGGAGGAGATTCGCGAGGATTTTGAGCTGGCACGGCAGGCCTATCGCCATGTGGAGCGTGTTTTTTTGGCTGATGGCGATGCTTTGATGCGCCGCACCGATGACCTGATTCAAATTCTCGGACTGGTCTACGGCTTGTTTCCGGAATGTGAACGCGTGACATGCTATGCCTCACCGACCAGTTTGCATATCAAGTCGGAAAGTGATCTGCGCTTACTGCAGGAACACGGGCTGACCATGGTATACATGGGCTTGGAATCCGGCTGCGATGAGGTGTTGAAAAGGATGAACAAGGGTCATGACGCGGCTTCCATCATTGCGGCAGGGCAGAAAGCGCGGCGATGTGGGTTGAAGCTGTCTGTGACGGCGATTTCCGGCCTTGGCAGCAGGGAACTGATGAAGGAACACGCCATCGGTACAGCACAGGCACTCAGTGCCATGAAGCCGGAATATATCGGCCTTTTGACGCTGATGGTAGAGCATGGTACGCCCCTTGAAAAGTGGGTGCGAGAGGGGAGTTTTACGGTACTCGGCCCCATGGAGGTGCTGCAGGAAACGGAAATCTTTTTGCAGCATATTGACAGCGAGGGAAGTATCTTCCGCATGAACCATGCCAGCAACTATTTGACACTAAAGGGTACTCTCAACCAAGACCGGGAGGGTTTGCTGGCTAAAGTACAGCAAGGCTTGCAGGGTTACGGCCTGCGCAGCGAATTTATGCGAGCACTATAAAAACTGCCGATCGAAACGCTGCAGCTGGATAAGGAAGTTTATTAACACAAGAAAACCCGCCGAAAGGAAATATCCTTTCGGCGGGTAGTTTTTTTGTCCTACAAACCGGGATTTGGCTTAATACCCGTGGTCAACGTGAACCCATTCTCCGTCGTTCGTTCTTACTAAAATCCAATTCCAATTCTCATATGTGTAATTCGTGTTTAATGAACCATCACCACCATTACGTCCTACGTAAAAAGATGATAATAAAACGATTACCTCATCCGCATTATTTCTATTCGCCCAATCTTGATAGTCTTTGGAACTATCATCACCCGCATAATAAATCTCTTTTAATGTACAACCTTTCCAGTTGCTTTTAAACTCTTTTTTTATCGTTTCAATAGCAGATGTAATTTCTTCCTGCGAATACACTTCAGATTCAACATTATGGGTTTTAACCTCACTTGTTTTACTGCCACATCCTATAAGCGAAAACATAATTATAAAGCACAATATAGTCGCTAATATCTTTTTCATATTCACATACCTCCGCAAATTCTGATTTGTCTTAATACTTAACGAGCATCGGATTTTGCCGTACAAAATCCACATTCCAAAAAACTTCCTTATCGACCAGTAGGGAATGATCGGCAGTTTTTTAATTATTTGTTTGATTAAACATACGCTTTTTTACCGCTTTTCCGGTAGGCGTAGCAGCCAGACCGCCCAATGCCGTTTCGCGGAATTCCACCGGCATACGGCGGCCCACTTCACCCATGGCGTCGATGACTTCGTCCACGGGGATACGGCTTTCAATGCCGGCCAAGGCCATATCAGCAGCGCTGACGGCATTCAATGCGCCGATGACATTGCGCTTGACACAGGGAACCTCTACCAGACCGGCCACGGGATCACACACAAGACCCATCAGATTCTTGATGGCTATGGCTACGGCATGACCGATTTGTTGATTGCTGCCGCCTCGCAGATTGACCAGAGCACCGGCCGCCATGGCAGAAGCGGTGCCGATCTCGGCCTGACAGCCGCCGGTAGCGCCGGCAATAGATGCCTTGGTGGCAATCACGGCGCCAATGCCGCAGGCTACATACAGTGCCTCTAAAATCTGCTGTTCAGAATAGTCATTGCGGCGGTACAGAGGCAGCAGCACAGCCGGCATGACACCGCAGGCACCTGCCGTAGGGGCGGCCACAATACGGCACATGCAGGCATTGGATTCGGCCATGGAAAGAGCCTCAATAATTACCTCGCTGATGAAGCCATCTGTGATTGCCTGACCGCTCTGTGCATACTGGCGCATTTTCAGACCGTCGCCACCGACCAGACCGCTGACACTTTTGCGCGTGCCGGTATAGGACTCCGCCGCCTCCTGCATGGTTTTGAAGGTATAGAGCATTTTGTTAATGGATTGTTCACGGCTTACCTGCCGTTCTTCCATGTCATAATCCAGCACGATTTCCCAGAAGGGTTTACCGGTTTCTTCAACCTGATTCAGAATATCCTGAATGGAATCAAGTGTTGCCATCGAAGACTTCCTCCTCCTTATCGTAATAGGTCAAACTCAATACGCCGGGCAGATCCCGCATAAAAGCCACATACTGCCCTTTGATATGCTGGTCAGTCTCTATGACCATCAGCGTATCACCGCCACGCTTGTGGCGGCACAGACTCATGTTGGCCACATTGATCTGCATCTGATTCAAAATGGAGGTGACGGCCGCCACCGTGCCGTGTTCGTCCTGACTGCGGACGATCAGCGTATTATATTCGCCGTTAAAGTTCACATCGATGCCGTCGATCTTATTGACCATAATGCGGCCACCGCCAAGGGAGCAGGCCTGCACGGTAATGTGTCGATCTGATGCATTCCATACCTCGACAACCGCGGTGTTGGGGTGTGCGTCACGCAAAGAAACCGTGTCAAACTCATAGGAAAGACCAGCGGACTTTGCCTCATCAAATGCTTTGGGAATGCGGAGGTCATCAGGCTTAAAGCCCAGTAATCCGCCCAAAATTGCACGGTCTGTACCATGGCCTGAACCGGTTTCGGCAAAAGAACCGTGGAGATGAATTGCCGCCTTTACAGGTTCTTCGCCCAAGAGAGCGCGCACCATGTTGCCTATACGTGCAGCACCTGCCGTGTGGGAACTGGACGGACCGACCATAATAGGGCCGAGCATATCGAAAATATCCATTCATTCACATCCTTTTTGTGAAGATTTCTTTGCGGAAATCATAGCACATATATAAACAATAGGCAAGGGATAAAATTTGCAGACCGGTACGCAGCAAATGCTGGAAAAAGAGCGGCCGCCCTTGGAGGCAACCGCTTTTGTGCTGACCATATATGCTGTGAGATGTGAATATTTTGCGTGTTAAATCTTACAAAAAGCGCTTGATGTCGCATACCAACTGCTCTTCTACGGCAATCAGCATACGGCAAAGGGCGCGTGCAACGGTTTCGGCGGCTACATATTGATTGAGATACTTATGCAGCGACTTAATGCCCATGCCACAGCCGTCTGTAATGAGATCCGCTACGGTCTGATCACTGTCGTCCAAGCCCATCTTAACGCCGGTTTTTACTGCGGACATACCTCGTGCCATGGGATTGGGATCTTTTTCCCCTGTACCGATGGAGTCCAGTAGCTTGTGGATTTCCTCTTCGATGAGTTCGTGCTGTTGACGGCTTTCCAATAGAATTTTTTGCAGCTCCGTATTTTGGGTGCGATCCTTTACATCGTCCAGCGATGCTATGGCCATTTTTGCACCTGCATCGCACTCTTTGAGCAGATAAATGCTGTCTTGCTTTGCCATTTGGCTGTCCTCCTTAAAATGCGTGGGGACGCTTGTCAAATGAGATAGATGCCACAGCGTCCTTTAATTGTGAAAAGGTATGGATGTCCCGTGATTGCAAAAGCTCCTGCACCTGCGGAGAAAGGGAATAGAAATACTCGTAGGCGATGGGGTCGCTGTTGAGTAGGTCGGTTAAATTCTTTTCCATAAAAAACACCTCCGTGCGTAGTTTGCACGGAGGTGTCACATAATATGCGCTTTTGGTTTTTTATCGTTGATATTCAAATTCCAGATCGTACATACTGACCGTTTCGCCGTCCTGAATACCCATCTGCTCCAGCTGGTCGAATAGGCCGCTCTGACGCAGCTGTTTATCGAAATACAGACGGCTTTCGTAGTCGGAGAAGTTGATGTTTGCCATCAGGCGCTGCAGCCACGGGCCTTCCACCAGCCACACATCGTCCTCGTGCTCGATATGCAGCGGCTCGGACATATCCACTTCCGCAGGACGGGGTACATATTCCGGCTCATACACCACCACGGGCGGCAGGGCGGAGAGCATATGACCAATGTGCTGCACCAGCTCCCGTGTACCCTGATGGGTAGCGGCGGACATGGCAAAGAACTCGAAACCTGCCTCCTCCACATGGGCGCGGAACGCGTCAAGCTGTGCCTGATCCATTAGCAGATCCGTCTTATTGGCCACCACGATCTGGGGACGCTGTGCCAAATCGGGGGAGTACTGCTGCAGCTCTGCGTTGATGGCCTCGAAGTCCTCAATAGGATCGCGGCCCTCACTGCCGGACACGTCTACCAAATGCACCAGCAGACGGCAGCGGTCGATGTGACGCAGGAAGTCGTGGCCTAAGCCTGCGCCCTCGCTGGCGCCCTCGATAATGCCGGGAATATCCGCCATGACAAAGCTGACGCCCTCGTCTACATACACCACGCCCAAATTGGGATACAGTGTAGTGAAGTGGTAGTTGGCGATCTTGGGGTGTGCCTTGCTAACCACGCTTAAAAGGGTGGACTTGCCTACATTGGGGAATCCCACCAAGCCCACATCTGCCAGTAATTTCAGTTCCAGAATCACATCGTGGCTCTCGCCGGGGAGACCTGCCTTGGCAAAGCGAGGTACCTGACGGGTAGGTGTGGCGAAATGCTGATTGCCCCAACCGCCGCGACCGCCCTTGCAGAGCACATAGGGCTCGCTGTCGGACATATCCTTGATGATCTCGCCGGTTTCCGCATCACGCACCAGGGTACCGCGAGGCACGCGGATGGTCAGGGACTGACCGTCCTTGCCGCTCTTGCGGCCACTCATGCCGTCCACGCCGTTGGTGGCCACATATTTGCGCTTATAGCGGAAGTCCATCAGCGTGGACATATTATCATCGACCTGCAGAATAATGCTGCCGCCGTTGCCGCCGTCACCGCCATCGGGGCCGCCGGCTGCAATATATTTTTCGCGGTGAAAGGCCACCGCACCGTTGCCGCCGTTGCCGGCTCTGACGGTGATACGCGCCTTATCAATAAAACCATTTGCCATCTATCATAAACCTCCTTGGGGAAAAGTGCATATATAACCATTTTGTCCTATTTTAGCGGAAAATACGCCTTGCGTCAAGTTCTTGCCCGATTTGGGTGAAAAGAAAAAAATTCCCAACCGATTGGTTGGGAATTTTTTATGAACTTTCGATTACTCGGCGGGGTAAACAGAAACCTGCTTACGATCCTTGCCCAGACGCTCAAAACGCACCACGCCGTCAGCCTTGGCGAACAGGGTATCGTCAGTACCGATACCTACGTTCTTGCCGGGGTGGAAGTGGGTGCCGCGCTGGCGCACCAGGATGTTGCCTGCCAGAACGAACTGACCGTCAGCGCGCTTGGGACCAAGGCGCTTGGACTCGGAATCACGGCCGTTCTTAGTGGAGCCCATACCTTTTTTATGAGCAAAGAATTGCAGACCAATATGCAGCATATTTCAGTACCATCCTTTCTGTAAGATGATTGCGGGGAACAGGAGGTCATGCCTCCATTACTTCGATATTTTCCGGATACTCGTCGTGGAGTTCAGCCAGATACACCATGAAGCCGGTCAGCAGATTCTGACAGGCAAACTCGGCATCTTTCGCCAGTCCGCCGGGAAGACGGAAGGCAATGGAGCCATCCTTTTCGTTGACTTTCACCGAGGCACACAGCCCCATCACATCATTGATGGTGGCATCCACCAGACGCACAGCGCTGGTGATGGCGGCGCAGACGATGTCCTCGCCCTCTTCTGCGTAGCCGCTGTGGCCGATTGCATCAAAACCGATGATGCGTGCTTCCTCTGTGAGGAATGTTACGGTCGTCATACTACCTTAGAAAGAAATCTTGCCGATCTCAACCTTGGTGTAAGGCTG